>CAJUHN010000041.1 GCA_910585935.1 uncultured Lachnospiraceae bacterium
CCCCTTGGAAGACGTTGGCACTTAATGAGCAGTTCCGCAAGGAGCGAGGCTGCGAATTTAGTGTCCGCTACGTCTGGAACGGAGCGAGAGCGCGGTTTCGTTGGAATAGTTATTTTCTGGAGCGACCCTTTCTATGATACTTATTTTTTTAAATACAAATCGCGCAAATCCCGATTTCTACAAGAATTGTATTTGATAGAAGTTTACACTTTGAGAATTGCAAAATTACAATCGTTCTGATATAATAAACGAAATAAAAAGTGCAGTCTATGTATTTACTGGGGATAGTTAGGAATTATGGTTCGCAATCAGAAAGAAACGAGGTGATAGTTTTGATACGAATTGCAATTTGTGATGATGAAAGCAAAACCGTCAAAAGCAACACGCAAGTCGCAGAACTATGTTTAAGTCGGCTGAGTATAGTGGGAGAAATTGAAACCTATACACAAAGCTACAATCTCTTATATGACATTACAGAGGACAGTTTTTATTATGATTTGATTTTGCTGGATATAGAAATGCCCGGTCATACGGGTATGGAGCTTGCGGCAAAAATCAAACCATTTCTTCCCAATGTAAAAATCATTTTTATTACTTCTCACATTGAATATGCCATTGACGCATTTGAACTTTCCATTTTCCGCTATGTCCCCAAAAATGATGTTGAAAGCCGTTTGCCAGCAGCCATCACAGACGCATTGAAATTGTTATCTTTGGAAGATGGTAAGGTCTACACAATTCAAACAAATAGCAGATTGCAAAAGATACCATACAAAGATATTTTTTATATTGAAAGAGATGGAAAAAATGCAAGTATTACAACAGTCGGTGGTGTATCAAAGGTACGAAGAACATTACAACAGATTTTTGATGAACTGGCTTCAGACGAGTTTATTTTTATTGATCGTGGCTGCATTGTCAATGTAATACACATCATGCAAGTCAAAGACAGCATGGCTATTTTGAAGAATGGTACATCCCTTCCTATTAGTCGTTCCCATTTACAGAAAGTGAAAGAACAGATCAATAGCTACTGGGGGATGCATATATGATAGATGTACTGGTTCTCATTTCAAGCATTTTGGCGGGCAGTTTACGGGTGGCATTATGTTTATTCTTGATTTATCGATTACTGAACACAGAACGCCCTACAATGAAAACATTTCTTATAGGGTTGATTGGAATTGCGGTTATTCTATTAGGTGTCCATCTGCTGAATGGTACTGATTTTTACCGTATGGTTTTTGAAGCTCTTTGGATTGCGGGCAGCGCTGCCTATCTACTAAAGGCAAATATCAGAATGTGCCTGTTTGTTGGTATCTTTTATGAGATCGCAACGGCTTTTTGGAATTTCCTTACTTCTGCTAGTTTTGGTATTCTCTTTCAATCAAATGCCTTTTTGGATAACAGAACACTCTTCGGGCAGGCGGCTGAATGGTTTGTGAATGGCTTGCTTGTAGTATTGATGATTTATATTGCAAAGCGCTCTGATATGAACAGACAAGAGGCGTTCCGGCTATCTTCCGTGATTGCGCTAGTCGGTTTTATAGCTGTGGTGACTTTAAACGAGCAAGATACACTTGAAATTCCAGATGATACCATCTATATGTGGTTGGTTTTATCTGTGGTTTTGATGATGTCAGTTTTGATGTTAAATATCAGCCGACAATATGAGGTCGAAAAAGAGCTGGCGACACTTAAATCTGAACAGGTCGAACTTTTGGAGCGAGATTACACTACATTGAACAACGCTTATGCAATTAATGCAAAACTGTTTCATGATTTTCATAATCACATCGGAATACTACGGCAATTTCTATCCCATGAAAAGTATCAGGAAGCTGTCCAGTATTTAGACGAGCTGCAGACTCCTATCCAAGAAATCACCAACACGGTTTGGACGGGAGATGAAACGGTTGACTACTTGATTAACAGCAAATTCGCTGTGGCTGCTGAAAAGCAAATACAGTTTGAAGTGCAGGTGGAATTTCCACGTCATACAAATATTCGTAATGCCGATCTATGTGCCATTTTAGGAAATCTTTTAGATAATGCTATGGAAGCCACAGGAAAGGTAGTTTCGCCAAAGCAGCGCGCGATTTTCCTTACTATTCGCCGTATCAATCAGATGTTGGTTATTAAGGTCGAAAATAGCTATGCAGAGATAGCCAAACGAGAGAACGGTCAATTGCAAACAACCAAGACAGAGGCAGGGCTGCATGGCTGGGGATTGAAAAGTGCCCAAACCGCCGCCGAAAAATATGACGGCACGATACGGACAACTTATGAGGGAGATCGCTTCCGGGCGGTTGTTACCTTGTCTTACCATGGTGTGCCGATGGAATAATCTTCACAGGTCGTAGAGGGTAAAACCACTGCGACCTTTTTCGTGGTCAAAAACCTACCGTTTGCAGACACTTTTGCAGACCGCTTTATTTTCAGCTATAATATAGACACAACAAGCAAACAACACTTTTTAGTAGGAGGAATTTATTATGCGTCATATTTATATTCGTGGTATTTTGGCTCTGATCTGGCTGGTGGCTGCTATCATTAGTGCAACTTCTAAGAACTTTGAAATGATGGTTTTGTATATTGCCATTTGTGGTGTGTTCTTGTATTCCACTTATGCTATGTGGAAGAAAGAAAAGAACAAGGGGGAAAAATAAGATGAACCAACAATTACTCTCTGTCAAAAATCTTCGAGCATGGTATCATCTCGAAAATCCTGTTTTATCCGATTTTTCTATTGACCTGAATACTCATGAGGTCGTCGGACTGATTGGGCTGAACGGAGCTGGGAAAACGACCTTTCTTAAAATCCTTTCTGGTCTGCTGGATAGCTTTCAGACCGATGGTTTTTGGGTGAATGGCTGTTCCACAACATTTCGCAGCCGTGACTTCAAGCTGTGCCGTTACACCATTTTTGCTGAAGACAATTCCTTTCAATATTTCACTTTTTGGGAATACTTGTCCTATGTCTGCTCAGCTTATGGGGAAAAAGAGCCAGACGTTTCCGATCTCATTCGTGGTTTCCACTTTGAGGATTACACAGATACCCTTTTGAAAGATCTGTCAACCGGCAATAAGAAAAAAGCATTTTTGATTACTGCCTTTGCCTTAAAGCCAAAGCTGCTTCTGCTAGATGAACCTGTCAATGGTCTTGACTTTACTAGCACAGAATTTTTATATCAAATGATTGCCGGTTACAAAGAATATGGAACTATCCTTTTTTCCTCGCACATTTTGGAAAGTATTACCTTAACCTCTGATCGGGTGCTTGTATTAGAGAACGGTAAAATTCGGGAAAGTTTTGATTGTGAGGAAATTGACACTACAAAAATTCGGGAGGCGTTGCATGATAATGGACATTTATAGCGCATTTGCAAAAAAACTATTCGGAGTGAAATATGAGCGTGTCAGCAAAACGCTTATAATCTGTTTCATCGTATTTTGGGGCTTGCACATTGCTGATTTACAAATCAAAATCGCTCCATTTATCTTGTACTTGATGACAGCAACCTTTACCGGTGGCGTTATGTGGCAAGCCCTTTCCTCGACGGATAATGCCGAGTATCTCTCCAATATGCTCATGCTACCTTTTGACGGAGTTGCTTTTACCTTTTCCTATGTGGGAGCGTTAGGGAGCTACACATTGGTTACGAAAACCGCTATGCTCTGGGCTGTGGTATTCGCTGTATCTTCATGGAGTGCTGCGCAGATTTTATGCAGCCTGTTATGTGCAGTCAATTCTATTTTACTGACAAGTGTAATCTATTCCATGAAAAAGTGGCGCATTATAAGCATTGCATGGGGCATTGGAATGATTGTGGCAACTATCCTATTGCGTGATGAAATAGTAATTTTGGGGCTGTTGGTCGCAAATGTGTTTTTGTCCGCAAGCTATCTGAAATTCTCCGATGGATATTGCTTTTATAGACCGGCGGCTTCGGTAAAGCAGATTAAAAGCAATCGTCATGCGTCTGTATGGAGATACTTTTTCCGCTACCTGATGACGCACAAAAACTATCTTGTAAACTCGGCAGCTATGTGTGGTATTGCGTGTGTACTGCCTTTTATCTTTCGGAAAATGGAAAGCAATTTTGTCCTGCCGATAGGATTTGCTATCCTCTCCCTGAATACACCCCTTTGCATTTTGCTTTCTTGCGATCCAGCTTTAGAACAAGCTACTCGTTTCCTGCCAGAACAGAAAAAGCGTTTTTATATACCATACTGTATTTTCATCTTTGGCTTTAACCTCTGCATTGATATTGTTTTCCTGTGCAGTTGGCGAATCCAAATTGGCGAGATTACTCTCTATACCGTCTTAATGGCATTGTTCTTTGCACTACAAAGTGCGATTGGTTCTGTACTTTTAGAGTGGCTTCAACCTATCCGAAACTGGAAAATTGAAAGTGACCTTTGGCATCATCCGAGAAAATATGTTGTACCACTCATTATGCTGTTGATTGGCGGTGTGCTAAGTACTGTGTCGTGGCTTCTATATGTATTGCTGATCGGATTAGTGCTTGAATGTGTTATTCTCATTTTTTCAGAAACTTACTCAACAGTTAACAAATCTAGTCAACACTCAAGATGAATGGCGTATATTGCTCCACCGTTGATAGACTTGACTAGATTTGCTAATGGGGGAGAATGTAACCATAAATCAACGCAATAGATAGAAACGAAGGCTTTTCTATATACCTGCTGTCGAAACCCGTCCTATACTTGTGGCTCTATGCCATACAATTACAGCTCTGTTGAGAGCATAATGCCATTTGTTGTCAACAGCCCGTTTCACGGTCTGCGCATAGTTTCTTGTAAATTGACCTAATTTTCTATTTAAAAAACTCAGTATTCTCTGGATATTCCATATAATCCAGCCATTTCCTTGGAACTCTGTTTTCATAAAGGGAAACGATACCTCCCACTATCGCACAAATAGTATCTCTATCTCCTAATGCAGAAACAGCCTTCCACAATGCCTCTTCTAAGGATTCATAATAATATGCCACACACCAAAGGCAAAAAGGAACAGTATCTTGTGCTGTCAGTTTCATTCCATTCCCAAGTACGGAAATTACAAAGTCTATTTTACTCTCTCTTTTTATGGAAGCAGCAGATAGAATTTTATATTTCGTATCACTTTCTGGCATCACTTGTGCAATATCATATAAAAAATCCTTTCCATCTTTAAAATATTCCCCTGCTTTTTTATTCCATATTAATGCTGCCGCTACCGCTACCGCTAATGCTCCTACTATTCCTTCTATATGAGAATGTGTGACTTCAGCAGATTTTCTAGCTTCATACATAACTTTGTCCAAATCATCTGCAAAATAAGCCCCTATAGGAGCAGCTCGCATCGCCGCCCCATTTCCCATAGATCCCATTCCGTCAAATACCTTTGGCGCTACTTCTCTCCAATCTGATCCTTCTCCAATTTCCCTTAAAATAGAATGTGCCGTTCCGCCATATCCTCTATGCCAATCTAATAAATAATTTTTTGCAAAAATCTCTGCTAATTTATCTTGATTTATTTCTCCATATTTTTCTAATATGCGATAAATCCCTATCCCCATTACTGTATCATCTGTGAAATGCCATGATTCTTCTAAAATTTTCCTTTCTCTTATCCTTTGACAAGCCACTTCATCTTCCATAAAGAAAGTTTGTCCAAAACAATCTCCTAATGCAATACCCTCTAAAGCTCGTTTTGCATATTTTATTCTATCTTCTATTTTCATTCAATTTATCCTCTGCCTTTATTCCAACTCACAATTTTTCTTTCTTTTTTCTATTCTTTTCTTTTAAATACTTGATATATTCCTTTCTAATTTCTTTTATTTCTTTATGCAGTTCTTTTTTATTGATACCTTCTTTTCTCTCATTTACAATCTCTTTCATAGAATTTTTTTCTGAAATATCAAGTAAAATCTTTTCTACTAATTCGTCTTTATCGTTTGAGATTCTTTGAAGCATAAATTCTGTATAAACATATTCCAAATTCATTCCCCGTTCTTTTAATTTATTTTCCAAGGTATAAATCGCTTTTATCTCTCTCTTTCCGCCAGAACAGATTGCAAAATAATAAGATTCCTTATCTGCTACTAAATGTTTTGCTATGTATTCTATCCCTTCTGGAAGTTTTCCATTATAGCTGGAAAATAAAAATCCAATACACTTATATTCAGAATAAATAATCTTTTCTGTGCAAAAAGAACTCGGTTGAAATTCTATCATATCATTATGTTTTTTTATTAATTCCACCCATTCTAAACACCCTGTATTTTCTTTCTCATAATAGATAATACTTTTTTTCATACAAACTCCTCCTCTTTTTTATCAGTAATAAAAATGATAAACCAAGTAAAGTTTCATCATTTTATTTTATATTTTTAAATAAAAAGACAAACTTCATATATCAAACTTTATTCTTGTTCTAATATTTTTATACTATAAACAGTAAAACTTTTTTCTATGATTGTCAATTTTCTCTATAAACCTTTATCTTATTTTTATAAATAGATTATAAACTTTAGATCTTTATTAGAAATCTCTTTTTTCCTTTTTCATCTCTCTTATTCTTATTTTTTGTTCTTCTTTTACACGATTAGATTCTAATATTTTCTGTAATGCCTTTTGAAAAATTTGTCTGTCTAATTTTCCTTTTTCTAAAAATTTTATTGTTCTTTCTGGATATTGAGCATAGCAAACAGATAGCACCCATGCCGCCGCCATTTTCGCATAATATGCTTCACTTTTTATATTTTCTAATAACTCAAAAACTTCTTCTAAATAATTTTCTTCTATGAAATAATTTAAAATCATCACGAATCCAAACCGAACAGAAAATTCCTCTTCTTTTTCTGCATATTTTTTTATAAATTCCCACATTCTTTCTGAATACTTTTTTGTTATTTTTAAACTGCTGCAAAAGCTATCGCATATTGACCAATTTGTTATTTTGGGCACAAATTGGTCAATATATCTTATCCATTCTTCAAACTCTATTTTTAAATTTCCTATTATCATTCCCTTTAACATCACCTGTTCAAAATAAATTTCTTCTTCCTCCTCTAAAAAAACTTTCCATTCTCCTTTTGAGATTTCTTTTGCCAATTTTCTTAATTCTGGCAATCTCACCCCTAATATATTTTCTGTCCCCGGCAAAAGTTTCTTTACAAATGCCTGATATGTTTTATCTGTATGATTAAAAAGCCAATTCTCTAATTCTTTCTCTTGAATTTTTCGTTTTTCCATATCATTATCCTTCCTTTGCTTTTTCTTTATAAAAACTATTCTTAATATATTCTTTTTAAATATGTCGATTAATCTCATACTATTAATCTTATAATATCCTTATGGTAATACTTTGACAACAGAAAATTAATAAATTCAAATAAATTTTGATAATTAAGACATGGAGATTTCGCAGCTTATTAGAATGTTGTTTTGACATATAAAAAATTGGCAGCTTGAAATTTATTATTTCAAAACTGCCGTTTTATTATTATATCTTAGTCAAATCGGATATTCGCAATCCGCTTCGCTACTTGCTCATAACCTCATAGCTGCTATCGCAGCTTTTCCGTGGGAGTCTGCACTCCCACGGAAACAAGGAAGTCCCAACCCACCGCTTTCGCCTTGGCGGCTTAGAAGCGGGGGACTTCCTTGATGAGGTTAAAATATAGAAAAAAATAGCTCAATCCTTACACTATTTTCTGTAAAGATTGAACTATTCTAATATTTATTCCATTCACTGTCTATTATGTTTTCTCATCAATATCTATTTTGCATAATCTACAACTCTCGATTCGCGTATTACACTGACCTTAATTTGTCCTGGATATTCCAATTCTGCTTCAATCTGCTTTGATATATCCCTAGCTAATAATATCATATCATCATCATTGATTTGGTCAGGAAGAACCATAACACGAATTTCTCTGCCTGCTTGTATCGCAAAAGATTTATCAACACCTCTAAAGTTATTTGTGATATCTTCTAATTGCTTCAAACGATTTGTATATGTTTCTAGGGTTTCACGCCTTGCTCCCGGTCTTGCGGCTGAAATGGTATCAGCGGCTTGTACAATACAAGATATCAATGATGTAGGCTCTACATCTCCATGATGAGATTCAACAGCATTAATCACTATAGCAGATTCCTTATATTTCCGACATAAATCTACCCCAATTTGTACATGTGTTCCTTCCATTTCATGATCCACAGCCTTGCCAATATCATGCAATAAACCAGCTCTTTTTGCCATACGAATGTCTATACCAACTTCTCCAGCTATTAAGCCTGCTAATTGTGCAACTTCTATGGAATGTTTTAATGCATTTTGACCATAGCTCGTCCGAAACTTCATCTTTCCTAACAATCGAACTAACTCAGGGTGAATTCCATGTACTCCAACTTCTAATGTTGCAGCCTCTCCTTCTTCTCTGATATTTTGTTCTACTTCTCTTTGAGCCTTTTCTACCATTTCTTCAATCCTCGCCGGATGAATACGTCCATCTACAATCAGTTTTTCCAGAGCGATTCTTGCTACTTCTCTTCGGATTGGATCAAATCCTGATAAAATAACTGCTTCTGGTGTATCATCAATAATTAAATCCACACCTGTCATTGTTTCTAAGGTTCTGATATTTCTTCCTTCTCTTCCGATTATTCGACCTTTCATCTCATCATTAGGAAGTTGTACGACTGAAATTGTAGTTTCCGCCACATGATCCGCTGCACACTTCTGTATCGCGTTCACTACATATTCCCTCGCTTTTTTATTCGCTTCCTCTTTCGCCTTACTGTCTAACTCTTTGATCAGTTTAGCAGTATCCAATTTCACTTCGTCTTCCACCGTTTTTAACAGGTATTCTTTTGCTTGTTCGGAGGTTAATCCCGAAATTCGTTCTAATTCCTGCAGACTCTTTTCATGAAGTTCTTCCGCTTCCAAACTCTTTTTATTTAAGTCTTCCTCTTTTTCAGCTAAACTACTTTCTCTTTTTTCTAATGTTTCTAATTTTTTTTCTAGTGCCTCTTCTTTGCTCAATACACGCCTTTCATAGCGTTGAATCTCTGCCCGTCTTTCTTTTGTTTCTTTTTCTAACTCATTTTTGGTTTTTAATGTTTCTTCTTTTGCTTCCAAAAGAGCTTCCTTCTTTTTAGTTTCTGCAGTTTTTAATGCTTCATCTATAATTTTTCTTGATTTCTCTTCTGCACTGCCAATTTTAGATTCTACTATTTTTTGTCGGTAGGCAATCGCTAAAAACCAAGTAATAAGAGCAACAATCACGCCAACAACAGCAGCTACTATTATATAAGAAATTATGCCATGCACAGGAACACCTCCTTATTTAATTTTCATTGTACAGAATAATACAACATATAAATTCTATACTTTTTTCGGAGTTATGTCAAGTGTTCATGGCTTTCAAATTCGTTTATTTTTTTCACAATATTTTCATAAGCGAATCCTCTTCTTATGAAATATGCATAAATTTTTTGCTTTTCTTCTGTTGAAATTCTAGAAAAATCAACATTTTTTTTACGCAATAACTTGTCTAGCGCTTCTAACTCCCCATCTTCTTTCTCTTCTAAAATCTCATTTAAAATTTCTTTTGAGATCCCTTTGTTCATCAATTTTTGCATCAACTGTCTATAGCTTAAACTATCTTTTTTTTGTTCTATATATTGACGTGCGAAACGATCATCATCAATATAATGATAGGATTTCAGATAAGAAATCGTATTATCTATAATCTCCTGCGGATAAAACCCTGCTTTTAACTTTTCACTAACTTCATATTCTGTTTTATCCATATCATTTAAAAGATATAGTACTCTCTCTTTCGCCCTTTTCTCTAAAATTTCTTCTATCTTTATCCATTTCTCTTCCGTTATCTGATCATCTATTTCTAATTCTAAATTTTTAATTTCTTTGTTATAAAGACAAAAGCTGCTGCTATCTTCTAAAATGATTCTTTTTCTTTTCTTATCCATTGGTACAATATCTGTAATAAGCATATTTGTGATAAACATGAGATAAAATCCTATTCTTTTTCTTTTTTCTCTGTGTTGTTTTCTTTCTCTTCACTATCATTTAAACCATAATATGTTCGCACTTTCTGTTCTACTTCTTTGCAAACTTCAGGATTTTCTTTTAAATATGTCTTTGTATTTTCTCTGCCCTGCCCTATCTTCGCATCATTATATGCATACCAAGCACCACTTTTCACAATAATGCCTACTGCTGCCGCTAAATCTAAAATATCCCCTTCTGTAGAAATTCCCTTTCCAAACATAATATCAAACTCTGCTTCTTTAAATGGCGGAGCTATTTTATTCTTCACCACCTTAATTCTAGTGCGGTTTCCAACAATTTCTCCTCCTTGTTTTAAAGCCTCTACTCTTCTGACATCTAATCGAATAGAAGAATAGAATTTTAATGCTCGTCCACCTGTAGTA
This sequence comes from uncultured Lachnospiraceae bacterium, assembly GCA_910585935.1. Classification (GTDB taxonomy): domain Bacteria; phylum Bacillota; class Clostridia; order Lachnospirales; family Lachnospiraceae; genus MGBC136627. The sequence goes on from CAJUHN010000041.1 coordinate 10,477, forward strand.
GTTTCTGGATTTCCAAACATCACTCCTACTTTCTCACGAAGCTGATTAATAAAAATAACTGCACAATTTGTCTTACTGATAATACCTGTTAATTTTCGGAGTGCTTGTGACATCAGTCTAGCCTGAAGTCCAACATGACTATCCCCCATCTCTCCATCAATTTCTGCTTTTGGTACTAACGCCGCTACGGAATCGACAATAATAATATCCACTGCATTAGAACGAACCAACATTTCTGTAATTTCTAAGGCTTGTTCTCCATTATCTGGTTGAGAAATATATAAATTCTCAATATCTACCCCGATATTTTTCGCATATACTGGATCTAAAGCATGTTCTGCATCAATAAATCCTGCAATACCGCCTCTCTTTTGTACTTCTGAAACCATATGCAATGCCACAGTCGTTTTACCACTGGATTCTGGTCCATATATCTCCACCACTCTTCCCTTTGGAATCCCTCCTAATCCTAAAGCGATATCTAAGCTGAGAGAACCTGTCGGAATTGTTTCAATATTCATATTAGAAGCGGAATCTCCCAATTTCATAACAGAACCTTTTCCGAATTGTTTTTCAATATTAGCTAGTGCCGCATCTAATGCTTTTATTTTTTCATCGTTTGCCATACTCTAATCTCCTTTTTCCCGAATATATGTTCGATATTTATTATCGTAATACATATGTTCTAAAATGTCAATGCTAAATTAAAAAGTTTTAATATTATTTTTTTCTTTTGAATCTCGGCTGATTCAGCCATGATAAATAATATAAAGATTACATACCAAATAGAGCTTCGATATGTCGTTGTTTCAAGTTCTAGTATATCTTATGGAAGAAAATATTGCAAGTAAAATCTAACAAAAAAACACATAAGGATTCCTATTTGGTTATATTATTGTTTTGTGCACATTTGACCAAAGGTTCTTCGCTCCGACAAGGAAGTATTTAGGCGAAGCCGCGCTTTCGCTCCGTGTAAGACTACGCGGATACTAAATTCGCAGCCCTTAACAGGACTGCTCAGTCAAATCGGATATTCGCAATCCGCTTCGCTACTTGCTCATAACCTCATAGCTGCTATCGCAGCTTTTCCGTGGGAGTCTGCACTCCCACGGAAACAAGGAAGTCCCAACCCACCGCTTTCGCCTTGGCGGCTTAGAAGCGGGGGACTTCCTTGATGAGGTTAAATGCCGATGTCTTCCAAGGGGCTTCTTATGGAATACTTCCTTGTCTACGCTACTTTTTTGACTATTCTGCAAAAATTATTCACAAGTTACCTTTTTTTGTTTATTGATTTCAATCCACACTTGATAATTTCACAAAATACGACAGTATCTTACGATTTTGAGGATTGTTTCGTAGTTATTACTGTCGCTCCTTACACAAGAATATAAATATTAGATAATTGCAAAACTCTAAATCCCATAGAAATACGGAATTTTCTGAAACTTCTTTCTGTATATCTCCTCATTTAGATTTCATAAGTTATCGTAACATTCGCTTTTTAAAAAGTAGAACAGCCACAAAGCAGCGGAGGCAAGGAAGTATTCCATAAGAAGCCCCTTGGAAGACGTCGGCACTTAATGAGCAGTCCTGCTAGGGGCTGCGAATTTAGTACCGCTACGTCTGGAACGGAGCGAAAGCGCGGCTTCGCTGGAATACTTTCTTGCCGCAGCGTACCTTCCACAACTATTCACCTAACATCACAAAAGAATATATTATATTATTTATCATCAGCTTTAAGAATATTGTTCTAATATACACCTTCTCAATAAATCTAACGCCCTTACCACCGCATATTCTCTAATTTTTTCTCTATTCCCTTTAAATTCATATTTTTTTACAAATATCTTATCTTTAATATAACATCCAATATAAACTAAGCCCACGGGTTTTTCTGCTGTTCCTCCGTCTGGTCCAGCGATTCCAGTAACAGCGAGACAAATATCCGAATCTGTAGCAAAAATTCCTCCTTTTGCCATTTCCTTTACCGTTTCCTCACTTACTGCCCCATACATCTTTAAAGTACTTTTATTGACATCTAATAATTTTCTCTTTGCTTTATCTGAATATGTAATAAAGCCTTGTTTTAATACTTTTGATACTCCTGGCACATTCACTAAACGCCCCGATAATAATCCTCCTGTACAAGATTCTGCGGTGGTTAAAGATAAATTATATTTTTGCAATAAAGCTACTGTCGCTGCTTCTAGTGTTTCTTCTTCTTTTGTGCTATAAATATTCACTCCAAAACGCTGCTTTAACTCTTTTACCATTGGTTTTATTAATTTTTTAGCACTCTCTTCATCTTTCGCTTTTGCTGTGATGCGCAAATGTACTTCTCCTGTTTTCGCATAAGTAGCAATTGTTGGATTACTTTGATTTTCAATTAAATCTGAAATTTCATCTGCTACCTGACTCTCCCCTATTCCTACTAATTTGACCATTTTGGAATAAATAATTTCTGGCTGTAGGCTATTTAAATAAGGCGCTATTCCCTGATTGAACATAGGAATTAATTCATTAGGAGGTCCGGGAAGTAAGATGACTACTTTTTCATTTTTCTCCATAATGATTCCGGGCGCAGTTCCATTATTATTATCTACTACTTTTGCCCCCTTTGGTACAAATGCTTGTTTCCAATTATTATCTGGAATCACCTTCCATTGACTATTTTTAAAATACTCTTCTATTCTTTTTTTGGTATAGATATCTTCTACTAAAGGCATCTGCATAACTTTTGCTGCCGTTTCTTTTGTGAGGTCATCTGGTGTAGGTCCTAATCCTCCACATAAAATAACCACATCTGATCTAGATAATGCTAATTTTAAAGTATCTATTAACCTTTCTTCATTATCTCCTACTACAGTCTGATAATAACAAGCTAACCCTAAAGCTGCACATTTTTCTGCTAAAAAGCTCGCATTCGTATTCACAATATTTCCTAATAATAATTCTGTTCCTACACTCACCAATTCTACAACCATCACTTTTTTCCTCCTTCGCTTAGCACTTTTTTATTTTTAATTAAATAATCAATTAAAGATATTACCGTTAAAATTAATGCCAAATAAATAGATATTTGCTCTAACTGTTGAAAAAATGGATTCTGTATCTGTGCAATCAATAATATTATCATGATCATCTGACAAGTGGTTTTTATCTTTCCCCAATAATTCGCTGCTATCACAACTCCATTATCAGAAGCTATCAGGCGAAAACCACTGATGATAAATTCTCTGCTTATGATAATAATTACGATCCAAGCTGGTATTTTCCCAAGTTCTACAAAACAAATTAACGCAGAACAAACTAAAAGTTTATCAGCTAATGGATCCATAAATTTTCCAAAATTGGTGACTAAGTTATATTTTCTGGCGATCTTTCCATCTAATAAATCTGTGAGGCTGGCTATGATAAAAATAGCTAATGCTATCCATTTTCCAAATTCTCCTCCTAGATCCGTCAGTATAAATACTACAAAAAATGGTATCATACATACCCTAAGAATAGTTAATTTATTCGGTAAATTCATCTAATAATTCTCCCGTCATATCATAGTCTAATGCTCCTGTGATCTTCACTTTCACAAAATCTCCTGATAACAGTTCTTGACTTGTATTCACAAATACATAGCCATCTACATTAGGAGCATCCATATAACTTCTTCCTATATAAACATTTTCATCTGTCAGTTTCCCTTCTATGAAAACTTCTAAAACTTTTCCTATCATATTCTCTGTGCGTTCAAATACAATTTCCTGTTGTAATTGCATGAGCGCATCTCTTCGTTCTTCTTTTATTTCTTCCTCAATTTGGTCTTCCATTTCTGCTGCTTTTGTATTTTCTTCTGGAGAATAACAAAAGACTCCTAATCTTTCAAATTCCATTTCATCTACAAATTCTAAAACTTCCTCATGCTGTTTTTGTGTTTCTCCGGGAAAACCTGTTATCAAGGTTGTTCGCAGCGCAATATCTGGTATTTCTTCTCTCAGTTTCTTTATCATCTCCATCAACTGTGTTTTATTTGTTCTTCTCCCCATTCTCTTTAAAACGGCATCACTGGCATGTTGAATCGGAATATCTAAATAGTGACAGATCTTCTCTTCTTCTTTTATTACCTGAATTAATTCTTGTGTGATTTCTTCTGGATAACAATATAGAATACGAATCCAGTGAATCCCTTCTATTTTGCATAGTTCTTTTAATAATTTAGGTAAACTCTTTTTTTCATATAAATCCAATCCATATAATGTAGTTTCTTGTGCTACTAATAAAAGTTCTTTCACTCCCTGTTTCGCTAAATTCTTCGCTTCTTCTAATAAAACCTCTATAGGAACACTTCGATACTTTCCACGAATTTTGGGAATGATACAATATGTGCAATTCTTGTTACAGCCTTCTGCTATTTTTAAATATGCATACCAACCTCCTGTCGTCAATATTCTCTTTTTATAATTCACAGGAAATTCTGTTAAATCATGAAAACTTTCTGCAAACTTTCCATTCAAAGTTTCTTCTACTATTTTTGGAATCTCTCCATAAGATGCTGTGCCTAAAATTCCATCCACTTCTGGAATCTCTTTTTGAATCTCTTCTCGATAGCGCTGTGCCAAACAGCCAGCAACAATTAAGACTTTACAATTCGCTGTCTTTTTTAACTGTGCCATTTCTAAAATAGTTTGAATACTCTCTTCCTTTGCATCTTGAATAAAACAGCAAGAATTAACTATAATTACTTCTGCCTCTTGTTCCTCATCTGTAAATGTATACCCCGCTTCTGACAAAAGTCCAAGCATCATTTCACTATCTACAAGATTTTTATCGCATCCTAGAGATACTAATAATACTTTCATTTATCTTCTCCTTCTTAACTAAAATACGCCAAAAACGAAGGCAAAGTGTTTTCCTTGCCTCCGCCATATTTTTATTTTAACACTATTTATTAGAAAATTCAACTAAAGCATTTTGTTTCAGAATAAAATTAAAAAAATATAACATTCTCAAATTTTGCTTCTCTATATTTTTTTAAGAATAGTCCACTATTTTTTCACTTCATTACTTCCTATTTTCATTTTATAGTACCAATTCCTTTGTTATATGATTCCAAAGGTAAAATATAAAAATGTTCCAATTACTCCACTCCCTAAAATTATAGAAATAGCACTCGCTTTAAATTTCCGAAGTATAAATAGTGCTACTATAAAAATAACGAGTTCGATAACTCTCATATTTTCAAGTGAAGCTGAAAAAATATCACTTTCAAACAATCCTAGCATAAGTATAGACGCACCTGCCGATCCAATCAGTGCTACTACTGCTGGTCTCAAAGCGGAAAGTACTGTTTGTACTCCTCCTACTGTACGATATTTATAATAAAAGTGTGCTAATATAAGGCAGATAATAAAAGATGGAAGAATACAGCCAAGTGTACATAAAAGCACTCCACCTATACCTGAAAGACGCATACCCACAAAAGTAGAAGAATTTATAGAAATCGGTCCGGGTGTCATTTCAGCAACTGTAATCAGATCTGTAAATTCCTCCATAGTCATAAGCCCATAAATATTTACAATCTGTTCCTGAATAAGTGGAATCGCTGCATATCCGCCGCCTACGCTGAATAAACCTACTTGTATAAACGCAAAAAATAATTTCAGCAAAAGCATCTGTTACCTCTCCTTTTTTCGTTTATTTTTTCCTCTGTGTGAGGATAAGATCCATAAGACCTATCGCAAGACACACAAAAATGATAATCATCGCACTCACTCCTAAAAAATAGGTACATACAAATGCTACAATCATCATAATAATATACAAAATTCTCCGTGTTTTGCATACATTTGTTATAAGATTTATTACCACATCAAAAATAACAGCAGCTACTCCTGCTCTCATCACTTCTAAAGCTACCGCAATATATTGATTACTGCGAAACTGTTCATAGAAAAGTGATATAATTGAAATAATAATCATAGGTGGAAGAATTGTTCCTATAATTGCTACTACTGAACCTAAAATTCCTGCCATTCTGTAGCCAATTATCACAGACGCATTTACAGGTAAAGGTCCGGGAGCAGATTGTGTAATAGCCGTTACATCTAACATCTCATCTTCATCCAGCCATTCAAGCTCTTCCACAAACTTTTTCTTCATCAAGGAAACGATTACAAATCCACCACCAAAAGTACATGCACTTAATAGAAACATAGATTTAAATAAAATCCATAACTTATTATTTTTCATGTTTTCCACTCCGTATTTCACATTTTCTGTGTTCTGATATTAACACTTTTATCATTTGTAAAATACATATGTTTTATACATCTCCCCAAATCAAATCCCTCACTACAAAGCAGCGAAATCTTTAACTCTCGCGGCAGTCGCCAAATGTTTGCAAGCAGCCTCTTATCTCGTCGCTCGGGGAAATAAACCTCTATCATTCTGCCTTTAAGAGCGAAAACTTTTAACACATTCTTCTATCACTTTTCATATAATCTAAATAATCTCTAATTTCTTTCCAAGCACTTCTAGATTCTGGCAGCAGACTCCGTGCCATCTGAAATACATGAAACATTCCTTCATATACATTACATTTTACTCTCCCCCCAGCCTTTTTTGCCTTCTTTGCTACAGTAAGAGAATCACTCAGCAACATCTCATAATTTCCCACTTGTAATAAAATAGGAGGAAAACCCGTAAAATCTCCAAATATAGTAGAAATATATGGATTTTTAGGATCTGCTTCTCCAATATAATCTTTATGAAATAACATACTATCTTCTGTCCTTCCAAACAACGGATCTTTTTCATAATTTGTTTTATAAGAACTTCCACTACATGTCAAATCTGCCCAAGGTGACATCAAAATAATTCCATTGGGTAATAATTTCTTTTTTTCTTTTAAATAATGACATAATGAAAGCGCTAAACCTCCTCCCGCTGAATCTCCAGCCAAAAAGATCTGTTTTGGCTGATAATATTTTAGCAACCATAAATATGCTATATAAGCATCCTCTAATGCTGCTGGGAATTGATGTTCTGGCGCTACTCGATAATCTATGGTAAGTACTCTTCCTCCTCGCAATGCCTTACTATAAAGCACCGCAAAACTCCGATAAATATTTTTTATCGCTCCGATATAACCACCACCATGTAATTGTAAAATGACTCTATCATCTCTCACTTCTTTTGGAGAAAGATATTCCATTTTAAAATTTTCCATTTCTATATATTTCATCTCATATTTCAAAGGACAAATCCACTCTGGTTCTATTAAATTTTTACGCCATTCTCCATTTTGTAATTTATGCCCATTATTCGTACTTGTAATATCTGCAATTAATTCTCTAATCAGATTTCCACTAAAACTTCCTTCCAACTGCTTTTGATCTTTTCTTCTCAAAACTATTCCCTCCCAAAACTACTATATTCCCTTTTTCCTCTTCATACTTTTAATCTAAATCTTCTTTGTCAAATATTTTTCTTTATTATAGCCAAACTCTCTCTAAAAAACAATTAAAATTTAGTAATATTGATAATAAAGGCAAAAAAGTGATAGAACTCTCTCTATCACTTTTTTACCTTTATTCTGATTGAGAATATTTAATATCTCTGACATTAAAATTTTGTTTCTTTAAAGCTTTTAACACCTTTTCAAAATCTGAACTATCAACTCGAACGAAAATCTCTACTAAATCCATAACATCAGGATGAGAAACAATTAAATTTCTGATATTTCCTCCCGCTTTTGAAATGGTTTCCAAAATCTTAGCACCCACTCCTTTATAATCATAAGTATAAATAACAAAAGAATTATATTTTTCTCCAAACATATTTTGATATTGTTTAAAAACAGCTTGTTGCGTAACAATACCAACAAATTCACTCTTTTCATTTATAACAGGAATAAAACGCACTTTAGAAGAAATAAAAAGGGCTGCTGCTTCTTCTATCTGAGTATTCTCTGAGATAGAATCCACCTTACTCTTCATCAGCATAGAAACCGGCTGCTTCAGAAATTCCTCTTTACTTTCTGTATATTCTTTAAAAAAATATTCATATGTATATTGTTTCGATAAAACGCCAATAAACTGCTTTTCCTTTACAACTGGCAAGGAAAGTAAATTATTTTTATCTATAATCTCTATAGCCTTTTTCAAACTGTCCTCTATCTGTATACAAGTCAATTCATTAACTGGAATCATAATTGCCCTTACCCGCATTCCTTTTCATTTCCTCCATTTTTCTTTCTTATTTGTTATAAAATTTATTCTATAATGTTTTCCCTCAAAAAACAAGTCTTGACAGAAATTTTTTAATAAAGAAAACTATCATGTAAAATTTTATAAAAGCTCTTCTATATCTATATCTAAAGCAAAAATTCTTTTCTATAACAAAGCCAACTTATTATTACTATTTCATTTATCTGAAAATCAAAGGTCCGCTGCGGCAAGGAGTATTCCAACGAAGCCGCGCTTTCGCTCTGTGTAAGACTACGCGGACACTAAATTCTTGGCGCGTGACCGCACCGCTCATTAAGTGCCGACGTCTTCCAAGGGGCTTTTTTTGGAATACTCCTTGCCTTCGCTAGTTTATTGTCTTTTTTAATTTATAAAAAATGAACCTTATATTAACAACCAATAGAATAAAAAGGCTAAATGGTTACAACTTATTTATTATTTCTGGAAATTCTTGTTGTATTTTAAAAAAAATATGATATAATAACATTCGTTATAAAAAAACACTATAAAAAGCAGAGTAGGATTTTGCGCGTTAAGTGCTGAGTGAACAGGGAGTTGTCATTCAGACGAAAAGGAAACTTGCGGTGCATTATCCGCATCCCGCTGCTACATATAAGGGACAGATGTATAAAATATTGTTATATTTATACTACTTCTTTATGTAGAGCTAGAACTGCAAAGGAGGTAATTTTCTATGAAAAAAAATGTTTCTCTATTTACAACATCCCTACAAGAATTTTCAAATCTTCGGAATGTTATCTTTTGTGCTCTGATGGCAGGTATCGCCATCGTATTAAATTCCCTTGTCAGCATCGATATTGGTCCTTATATTAGAATAGGATTTTCTGGTATTCCCAATCGAGTAGTAGAATATTTATTCGGTCCAGCCATTGGCTCTCTCTTCGGTGGAGCACTAGATATTCTAAAATACTTTCTAAAACCAAATGGAACTTTTTTCCCCGGTTTTACATTTAATGTGATGTTAGCAGGCATCATCTATGGATACTTTCTCTATAAAAAACCAATTTCTATTTTCAGAATTTTCATAGCTGAATTTTTAGTAAAAGCCATCGTCAACTGCTTTTTAAATACATTATGGCTCTCTTTCATTAACGGAAAGGCTTTTTTCGCTATACTCCCTATAAGAATAATAAAAAATATCATTATGCTCCCTATTGACAGCATAATTTTATTTATCATCTTAACCTTTATAGCCAAAACAATAAAACCTATGTTTCAAACTAACTCCTAAAATAAAAATTTTTATTTACAGTTTCATAAAAATAAACTGCTAAATAAAACAAATATATTTTGACTAAAGGTTCACTTCAGCGAATAAGGATTCCAACGAAGCCGCTCTCTCGCTCCATTCCAGACATAATAGACACTAACCACACCACTCATTAACAGGCAAGCGTCTTCCAAGCGACTTCTTTTAGAATCCTTATTCTCCTACGCTAATTTATAGTACAGGCGAATCATAAAGCAGCTCAAAAGTTATTACTAAAAATAACTGTTTAGCACTTCACAAAACTAAAAAAATCAAATTTCTTCTTTTATAGACAAAATAGAAAGATTAATATTAACACTCTAGAATAACCAATGCACTAGCTAAGACAAGGAATAATTCCAAAAGAAG
>CAJUHN010000042.1 GCA_910585935.1 uncultured Lachnospiraceae bacterium
CTCGTATGCGATCTAATAATTCTTTCCAGTAATTTCCGCCTAAATTTTTCAATCGCTCATCATCCATTGTAAATCCTTTTATCATATACTCCTTTAAACGTTCTGTTGCCCAGCGTCGAAATTGTGTAGCAATTAATGACTTAACGCGATAACCAAGGGAAATAATCATATCCAAATTGTAATGAATAATATTATAATTTTTCCCATCCGCACCAGTTGTTCGGAATTTCCGAACAACTGAAGTTTCATCCAATTCTCCTTCTTCAAATATATGTTTAATATGCTCGCTAATATTAGATTTACTTGTTTGATACAATTCACACAATTGAGCCTGAGTAAGCCAAACTGTTTCATCTTCAAATTTAACATCTATTTTTGTATTTCCATCTTCTGTTTGATATATAATAATTTCACTTTCCATATTCTTTTTGTCACTTGTCATATTTTCACTCCAATCTCTTTTCTCTTAAAAAAATGCTATCTGCTTAGTTCATCGTATATTTTAACACAGTCTGTATCTTTCTATATAAGTCTATATTTTCCCTAAATTTTATCCTATAGCAAGTTACAAAACTTCTGATATATTACTCAAGATAAAATAGTGTATTACTTAGCCAGAGCATAAAACTTTGCTTTAAGACTTTTCTATAGAATCATAAAAAAATGTTTCTTCCCTTATCTCTGCTGATAAATATATTATCATTAATACACTATCATATAATTTAAAGTATTCAAATTTTTAACAAGATTATTCTTAAGTATGTTTCACTTTAATATACTATTTTTCTATCTTCTTGTATTCCTAAATCCTAATCTTTTTCCTGTTCAATTTTCAGTACTTCAATTTCTTTATAATCTTTTTTACTTCTTCTATATAAAATATATCTGCTTTTCGTATTATTGTAAATATGCTCTAAGAGAACAGATGTCATTTCATTATCTAGATCTTATAGCACTACTTTACCTCAAATGACGAAATCAAGATTTTGTTTGGTCAGTTTTACTCCCAGTTTATTCTTATTTACTTAAATTTCATCTACAATATTCATGACATTTTTAATTGCCTGTATTATGTTATATTGTTCTTTAATAGGTGCAATAGGGATTAATGTGCTAAGTATTCTTTCAAGAGCTAACTTGGGCATTGCAACCTGATGTGTTTTATCTTGAAATTGTTCTTGGACAAATTCGCTTAACATAATATAGCACAAATATGTTTTGTTGATAAAAATATCACATACTTTAACAGCATTTTCTGTCAAATTCATACCATCTAATTCATTAGGAACTTCCCCAACTACACCTATTGTTCCAGCTATCGTAATATATAAATCATCTTTAGAAATAGTATATGTTTTTATTGCTGAGAACACTTCGTCAGAAATATACTTTAATCCTGTTGTATTTATTGAACGATTTTTCATATCAATAACACGAATATATACATGATTAGTAATTATATCAGAAAATGTCATACCTTTAGGTAAACGTTTTCCACCTTTTACAGAAGCTATATTTCTTACTCTGCACCACGCCCATCCTTCCGGCACTTCAAATGGTATCTCTTCCTCAATACATTTCACTGTTCCGTCTTGGAACTTCTCATAATGTAAATTATCCTCGCCTTTAAAGATAATTGTATCGTTCTTAATATCCCTCGCTTTGAGCTTTCCATCCTTTACCATTTGTTGTTTCTCGGCACGAATTCTTTCGAGCAATACTGATGCAGGTTCATCGTTTGGGTCTTGAGGAACAAGTTTTCCTCTTATCGCCAAATCAAGTATTTTCTGGCGTAATGCTTTTGTATCCATCCTTATTCCTCCAAATCCTTAATCAATTCTTTCAAAGTAGCTACAGCATTATTAATATTCGATGCCTTCTCTTCCATTTCTTCCAATAACTCTGCAAGTGTTCTGTCATCAGTACCTTCTCCTGAACGAATCCATGTAATATCAAGGCTTGTCTTATCTCTCTCAAGAATATCCTCATAACTATACTTTCTCCATCTGCCTTCTGGATTTTCTATAGAATATGTTTCTTTTCTATCCTGCATATGACCTGCACAGAAACATTTTATAAAGTCATCAAAATGTTTCTTCGTTAATGGATTGGTTTTACCAAATGAAGGCATATTAGAACGCAAATCATATATCCATACTTCTTTTGTATTTCCAGTATCTGTTTTTCCTCTATCGAAGAAAAGAACATTCGTCTTTACCCCCTGAGCATAGAAAATTCCTGTAGGCAATCTGAGAATTGTATGTAGGTTGCATTTTGCCATTAAATCTTTCCTAATATTTTCTCCATCTCCGTCTGCAAACAATACATTATCTGGCAGTACAACCGCTGCTCTTGCAGTTCCTGTATCAGTTCTGAGAGAGCGATAAATGTGCTGTAAGAAATTCAATTGCTTGTTACTTGTCAAAAAGGTAAGATCATCTCTGCTCGCACGTTCTCCACCTTTTTTAGTTCCGAATGGTGGATTTGTAAGTACAACATCATAACCTTTCATTGACTTACCTGAATTTGACAATGTATCTCCTAGCTGAATATTTCCTGCTATATCATGTAACATAGCATTCATTAATGCTAATCTGTGGGTTTCATGAACTAATTCTCCTCCTGTAAACGCTTCATTTCTCTGAAATGCCTGCTACTCTGCTGATAAATCAAACAAATCATCTGTATGCTCTTTTATATATCTGTCTGCTGCAATCATAAATCCGAAAGTACCACAAGCTGGATCATTACATTTTTCCCCCGGCTGAGGTGCAATCAGCTCTGTCATAACATCAATTAATACTCTTGGGGTAAAATACTGTCCTGCGCCAGATTTTTTCTCATTAGCATTCTTTTCTAACAGACCTTCGTAAAGATTACCAAGCCCCTCTTCCTTTGCCGAATACCAATCCAAACTATCAATATTTGTTATAATTTTTCTTAAATTTGCTGGCTCTTCAATATTAGAACGTGCGCCAGAATAAATTTCTCTAATTCTGCCTGTTCCCTGCTCTCCCAAATCTGTGAGTAGATTATTATAAAACTTCTTTAATTCAATGCCATCTCGTTTTATAAGCTCATCCCATCTGTATTGTTCCGGAATTGCTGATTCTGTTTCCGTTTCTTTTGCCATTTTTAAAAACAAAATATAGGTTAATTCTGTTACATATTGATGATATGTAATACCATCATCTCTAAGTACATTACAAAGATTCCACAGCTTTGATACAATTTCACTGTTGTTCATTTATAATTCCTCCATATCCTATGCACTATATAATGCATCATTTATTTCATCAATCATTGATTCCAGCTTGTTGTTAAAAGCTGCATTGACTTTCTTAAAGCTTCCTACATTCTTGAAGGCATCTAATTCAAATGTTTCCTTGTTCAGAATAGTTTCATTCAATAACTGTACCTCTATTCTGTCTAACCACTTAATCTGTACCGCATTCAATTCTGGATGCATTAATTTAACTTTTGATATAGCTTTTTTTATTCGTTCTTCATGACTTATTAATGCATCTCCCAACACCTGCTGCCTTATGAAGCTGATAATATCTGCTGTAATATCTTCATTCGTCATTTGTTTCCAAGCTGTATTAAGCATTTTTTCTGTAAATGAATATCTATCAAGCTCCAATTTTAAACTCTTTAATACTGCTCTTGTAAGCTCTTTTGGTTTCTTACAGATAATAGTCAACGCCTCAATTTCATTCATATTATTTATGATAAATTGCTTAAACTCTTCCAAATAATCTTCTGGTTTTGTAGCATCTCCATATCCCTGCGTATGTTTATACACAGAATCTTCATGTAAACTATATACTTTATGTGCCGTGGTATATGTATAAGAATGAAATACTTCAAATGCAATCTTTTTATCTTGAATATACTTGGAAGCTTCTTCTGAATTCATCTGTTTTATTTTAGCTAAAAACTCTTCTAGTGTTCCACCAGCCAAATGAGCAAAATGCTCCTTCTGAACCTCTGTTATTTTCTTTTTACGTCTTTGTAATTTTGCAATCAATACATCAATTTGGCTCTGCTTCTGTTCACTTGTTTCTAGTTCACCTAAACCATCAATAATCTGTTCCAATGTTACCGTTGGATTTACTACAACTGGTTTCATTGAACTTACAGGTTCTAATGCTTCATATACACCAACTGCATCATATATTTCAAAATGATCCTTACCAATTTCATTACACAAGCGCGTTGCTCTACCCAACATCTGTTCAAAGAGAATTCGAGACTTGATTCTTCTTAAAAATACTAATCTTGTAATTTCTTCAACATCAATTCCCGTTGTAAGTAAATCTACAGTTACTACAATACTTGGTTTGGAATCATTCTTAAAATGTCGTATTGCTTCTGCAATTTTCTTTTTGTTCCTGCCTTCAATTGAACCTGTGATTTTCTTGATGCAATCTTCATCTACACCAATTTCTGTATACATCTTTTTCAAAATATCTACAATCATATCTGCATGTGCATCATCTACAGCAAATATGAGTGTTTTTCCTTGCATTTTGTCTTCTGGATCAATCCCCTTATTATCTTCTGTTGGATGTTCTGGCAAAAAGATTTCTCTCAGCACAGTTTTATTGAATTCAGGGGCAATTACCTGCTTATTAAAATTTTCTATTTCAAATTCTAATTCATCTTCTAATTCTGCACTATTTTCCAATTCGCCAGTTTCCGGATTATAGATAGGCACAACTTCTCCCTTATGAAATTTGATTCCATCATGACTAAGTTGAGTTTCGATAATATGTGGTGCATCATGATCAATTAAATATCCATCGACAACTGCTGTACGGTAACTATATGTATATACAGGTGCTCCAAATATCTGTGTTGTGTGTAATGCAGGCGTAGCTGTTAAAGCAATTTTAACCGCATCAAAATATTCAATAACGGAGCGGTATTTACTCATAAAGTCTCTTTGATCTCTATAAATCACTTCTGCATCGCCTAATTCTTTATCAAAAATATAACCTCTATGTGCTTCGTCAATTACAATCAAATCATAATCCGACACTGCTGGTATGGTATCACTTTCATTGTACATAATTCGTTTTACCAAACTCTGTACGGTAGCGATTTGTACTCTTGTTTCAGGGTCAAAATCCTTATCTTCCAATTCTTTGACATTGTATATCTCATTTAATGTCATTAAATCTTCTATTTTAACCTCTTTAAATGTATCTAATGCCTGATCTCCCAACGCTGTTCTATCTACTAAAAACAAAATCCTTCTAAAGCGTTTTGCTTTTAGAAAACGATACACCATTCCTAAAATAGTTCTTGTTTTACCTGTTCCAGTAGCCATACATAATAGTGCTTCTCGTTTTCTTTCCGCTATTGCTTTTTCAACTGCCTGTATAGCTTCTATCTGGTAATAACGAAGATTTAATCCACTCTTATCAGCAAGAATGGAATAGTCTGTACGTTCCAATTCCTTTTGTGCTTCTTCTATATCATGTCGAAGTTCTTCCATTAGTCCATCAGGACTTTTCCACCCCGGCAATGCCTTTGGTGCTTCTTTTTTACGCACATCCAAAAACCATATACCTGACTTTGTTTCAAACTGCTTTATATATGGTCTTCCATTTGTTGCAAACAAAAATGGTACATGATACTTTCCAAACTTTTTCATGCAATATTTTTCTTGGTCTTCTTTCTTTATAAGACTTGCATATTCTTTACACTGTCCATCAATCACAGCAGATACATCTATATGCTCCTTTTTAGCCTCAATCACGCCTACCATTACTTCACCTACAAAAAGTGCATAATCAACATATCCATTCTTTCCAACTGCTGAATCTGTTTTCCATTCTGCAATCGCAAGATTTCTACCTTTTTCTGGTTTTATACCTTTTGACTGTTTTAAATTATCTGTATCTGCTTCCCAGCCAACCTCTCGCAACTGCTTATCAATAATCATCCTCGTATCATGCTCTGATAAAGGATATTTTTTTGCGTTCACATATGCTTTATCTTTTCTTTCTGAAGATGCTTTACCAGATTTCTGCAATTCTTCTATAAAAACCTCTTGCTCTTTATTCTTATCCTCTAACTCTGCTATATCTACAGAAATATTTTTAGGTATAACATAATCAACTGGCTCATATGTATAATCTCCATATGTCTGCATAAACCAAGAAGCCAAATCATAACTTAATTCCAAATTATCTTTCGCCTTATCAAAAGATTCCATTCCATTATGTGCAGCATCATTTCTTGTTTTTCTAAGAACAAAAAGAATATTGTCAATCTCCATTGGTAGCAAATCATTTCTTCTAAGTAAATTTATTCTATTAGCATGTGTGTTATCATACTCTGGTTGTGGAATACCATCATAAGCAAGCATATATTTTACAATATGCTCTGCTAATAATCCCATTTTTAAGAAACATGTATTTGTATCCGAATACAAATATTGTTCCGCTAATTCACCCATTTTTGCCATTTCTGGCCATTTATCTTTCAAAAATGTAAAATTTCCCATGAAGTTCCTCCTTTTTATAATTCCATATAATTAGATAATTGCGAAACTCCAAACTCCATATAAATACTGACCTTTCCAAAAATTTCCTTTGTATCTCCCCTCACTTAGATTTCCTAGCTTATCATAACATTCATTTTTCAAAAAGCAAAACAGCCAACGAACCAGCGGAGACAAGGAAGTATTCCATAAGAAGCCCCTTGGAAGACGTCGGCACTTAATGAACCGTTTCGCAAGCGAAACAGCGAATCTAGTACCGCTACGTCTGGAACAGAGCGAAAGCGGGGCTTCGCCTAAATACTTCCTTGCCGTAGCGTCCCATTTTTTCCTTTCGCAATACCTAATTCTGTATAGTGCTGTAATTTATTATACTGAACTCCTAAACTAAAACAAACCATCTACCTGCACCTATGTAGAGGTTCTTGTATAAAGGTAATATTCGTCTGTTTCCTTCCCACCATCTCTTTCTTCCATATGATCCTATAGTCTTTACTTATTATACTTTATTGTCTATATACATACAATATAAATTCTGGAAAACTACTATTTTTTTAATATCTCGCCTAAAAATGAAGCTTTTCTTATATAAAAAAACGCACCCATATTTATACAGATGCGTTTATAATCATGAAAACTGTTATAGAAGCTCTACAGGGATAAGAGTAAATATTAGTATCAAATATGAATGATCCTCCCTTTCTTTGAGGGCGTTTTTATTATACGCGATTTCAAAATTCTGAGAAAAAATACAGTTTTTACCTCAAATAAACAGCTCCCTCCAATATAACTATTTCGTTATAACATTGTTTCTTCTGTTGTATCACTTATTGCATCAACTTTTTCCATATACTCCTTTCTAAGTTCGCTTAATGTCTTACCACTTTTTTTATCAATCGAGAAAGCATATGTTTCTACAGAGGACCAACCGAATACTATTTTTAGCCACTGTTGAATTGACATTATACCTTCCTCTGTTTTTACTTGACCATTTTCCTGAAGAATTGCCTCATCTGTTTTTCCTTTTGCTATAATAATATCCCCTGGTTCAACCACTTTCCACTCAATTAATGAATCAATTTTCGGAAGTGACTTTCTTGAAATATCTTTCTTACGGTCTTTTTGTAAACTGCCTTTCTTAGTAATCTTCACATAAAAATCCTCATAGTCAACAACTGGAAGAATTTTCTTCA
Organism: uncultured Lachnospiraceae bacterium; assembly: GCA_910585935.1. GTDB lineage: Bacteria > Bacillota > Clostridia > Lachnospirales > Lachnospiraceae > MGBC136627. Next base: position 7,705 of record CAJUHN010000042.1, read on the forward strand.
TCTCAAGTAGAACATCTTCACCTAATTTGTATGGACAAATCTGATAGCAACTAATGTCTACCTGATTACTGTTAAGCCATGCTACTGCGGAAAGAGTTTGGTCATCAAATTCTGATGCCACCAAAATAATTTTTTGATGAGTATTAAATGCGGTGATATTATTTAACTCCACAAAATCCGATAAAAATCTCTTTGCTATTTCAGAAGAATTAAGACCTGATTGCTGCCTGAATTCATCTATATGTTTCTCCACATATGGCGCAAATATATCCTGTATAAGTTCATCTGTAGATTTTATTGTAGCATAACTTGCAGCATACCGAATTGCTTGAAATTCAAAAGCTTCCTTACGTCCAACAATATCTGCTTTATCACGTTTAATTTCAATAAGAACTATATCACCTTCATTGTCAATTGCTGTAAGATCACTTCGACCATTACTTTCATTTTTTACTTGTTGACCAATAACTAACATTGATTCTTCGTCATCACAAAGCATATCTACATTTTTACGAAGAATTTCCTCTATATCGCTTTCTTTCATATGAAGGTCAGCAAATGTGGTAGCTTCTATTTTTGATGGCTGTTTGTTTTTTAATATATACATCATCTTCCTCCATTCATTTCATCACATTGTATATTTTCCGAACTCTTTTTGGGTTATCTGGCTTATTTATATCTTATAAACTGAACCATGTTCTTCTTTTCAATGCAACATCCTTCGTTCTTCTTCCATTACAAAATACAAATACACGTTGTCTTGAAACTTTTCATATTTTTATTGTAGGTCAAATCGGATATTCGCAATCCGCTTCGCTACTTGCTCATAACCTCATAGCTGCTATCGCAGCTTTTCCGTGGGAGTCTGCACTCCCACGGAAACAAGGAAGTCCCAACCCACCGCTTTCGCCTTGGCGGCTTAGAAGCGGGGGACTTCCTTGATGAGGTTAAAAAGTTCATACTTTGCCTCCATTTTTAACCATTGTCCTTTTATTATTATATTCCCATATAAGAATAGTTTCAATAGATTTATACACAATATTCCCTCTCAACTGTCAGTCTGACAAAATGACGCACCGAACCATCGTTTTTTTCTTCGGTAAACTTGTCCTATCTATAACTATATAAAAAACAGAGTCGATAAACTATGATTACTCTCTTGTTCATCGGCTTTATATCTTATATTTGGCTCTTTAATAACAGTTCTTTGAAAATTTTCTCTAATTCTATTATGATTTTTACTGCCAATATGGCAATATATCATTCTATTTTCATAATTGCTGTAATTCGCCCTTTTTTAAACGAAAAATTACATCTACCTGCTTCGCAAGCTCATTAGAGTGTGTTACGATAATTACACATTTATTCATCTGGTGAGCACATTCACTCAGAATACCTATAATCTCTGTGGCAGTATCTTCATCAAGATTCCCTGTTGACTCATCTGCAAGAATAACACTCGCATCAGAAGCTAATGCACAAGCGATTGCTACTCGTTGCTGCTGTTCGCCAGAAAGCTTCAACACATTCCTTTTTCTTCCTCCTACCATCTCTACATGATTTTCTCAAATCTTATTCCTTTAGTATACCCCTTTCAAAGGAAACTGCATATATGAATTCAAACTTCTATCTATTTTTTCTCCTTGAATATGTCTACACAGTTTTATTTGTTAGCCAAAATAATTTATATAATGTATTTATAAAAATAGGAAACATGGATTGACTTTTTTACTATCAAAGTGATAATATTTTCATATATTCAAGTAGGAGGACAAAACATGATAGATAAAATTATGGAGTGCATTACGAACCCTGTAAAATGTAAATTGTTGCTTGAAATATATTCTCAGAAACAGATAACCGCAAAGCATCTATCTGATATTCTTGGCGACATTCCACAAGCCACTTTATATCGAAATTTAAAAAAGATGTTAAACGATGGTATCTTAAAAGTGGTTGATGAAACACAGATACGAGGGACAGTAGAAAGGACTTATGCACTTGCATTTAATTTGGACAGTGATTTTGAAGCGATACTAACTGAAAATTCTGGCACTCTTTATATGCAAGTATTTATGCAATTTTTTCTTGGATTTGCAAAACAGTTTCAACAATATTGTAAATTACCAAATATCAATATTAAAGAAGATATGTCTGGCTTTTCTCTTTCACATCTTTATTTATCAGACGAAGAATTAACCGAACTTATAAAAAACATTTCAAGCATAATTAAGAATACCGAAAAAAATAAGTTGAAAACAGAACGAAAATTAAGAACACTTGGGATAATCGTTAGCCCGCCAGAAAATTAAAACTTACCGTTCCCTTAAAAAGTGGAGCGGTTTCTATTGACTTTTTATTATCATAATGATAATATTATCTATAAGATAATATATATGATATATTGTATGTTAAAACAACAATAAGTGATTATGAAAGTCAGAAAGGAGCTTCTCTATGAGCAAAAAAAATACATTATGATTATCCTCACTTTTATTACGCTAATTTGTGTACTAACAGCACTTTACTTTTTACCAAATACAATAGCTTTGAACTTTGGATTAACAGGAGCAGGCAGCGTTGCAAGCAAATATTGATTGCTGATTTTCTTACCTGTTCTATCTATTTTGTATTGGGCAATTTGCCGCAAGCTGAAACAATAAGGAGGAATATTTATGCGAGCAGTACTGGAAATCAAAAATTTTACAAAAGAATATTCACAAGGAAAAAAATCTGTTGATAACCTTTCCCTATCTGTTATGCCCGGAGAAATTCATGGCTTTATCGGACATAATGGGGCTGGAAAGACAACTACTATTCGTGCTGTTGTCGGTATCATGGACTTCAATGAGGGGGAAATCTTGATAGACGGACATTCCGTAAAAGCCGAGCCTGTCAGATGCAAGTTATTGACAGCATATATTCCTGACAACCCAGATTTATATGATTATATAACAGGTATTCAATATCTAAATTATATGGGGGATATGTTTTCTGTTGATAGGAAACATCGAGAAGAACGGGTAAGCAAGTATGCAGAGCTTTTTGGTATCTCTGACAGCTTGGGAAATTTGGTTAGCTCATATTCACATGGCATGAAGCAAAAACTGGCATTAATTGGTGCTTTTTTACATGAGCCTAAGCTCCTTGTATTAGACGAACCCTTTGTAGGACTTGACCCCAAAGCCTCTTTTCACCTGAAAAAAATCATGCGAGAATTGTGCAATCGAGGAAATGCTATATTATTCTCTACTCATGTTTTGGACGTTGTGGAAAAACTATGTGATAAAGTTTCTATCATCAAGCAGGGAAAACTGATTATAAGTGGGAATATAGAAACAGTGCGTGGTTTTGAAAGCCTTGAAAATGTTTTCATGGAGGTTGCGGAAAATGAAAAATAGATATTTGCTTCTTTTGAAAATGCAGCTTTATAATTTGTTTGGCATTAATCGTATATTTCATTCCGATAATAAAAAAGAAAAACAATGTATCATGGTCTTAGGGGTGTCTGCACTTCTCACTATTGGACTAATAATTGTCTATAGTACAATTATTAGTATGAGTTTAGCAAGCATGGGCGCTACAAAAATTTTGCCGACAATTTCTACACTGATATGTTCTTTAATTACATTGATACTGACATTTCTAAAAAGTTCTGGTGTACTTGTTGGTTTGCGTGATTATGATATGATTATGTCGCTTCCAGTGAAAAATTCAGAAGTAGTTTTAAGCCGACTGACAATGGTTTACCTAACAAACTTCTCAATAAGCGTTATTGTAGTACTTCCCTCTGTTATTATCTTTAGAATAAATGCAGAAACAGGAATTTCCGGAAATATTATATTCCTACTTTCCCTTTTATTCCTACCTATAATCCCTATGATAATTTCTTTGGGGCTTGGCGTTTTGATTTCTGCTGTTTCTTCTCGGTCAAAACACAAAAATATTCTTTCACTTGCATTAAGCACATTTATTGTATTATTAATTGTAGGAGTTTCTATAAAAGCACAAAATATGAATCTTGATGAAATTTTAAATATTGGGATTTTATTTTCTAACATGGCAAACAAACTCTATCCTCCAGCTGCACTTATTTCAAAAGCAGTTGAACAACAAAACTGGCTGTACTTTTTAGCCTTTATTGGAATATCTACTTTAATCAGTATCATTTTTGTAGGGGTAGTCGCTCGTTTTTACCAGAAAATGAATACAGCTACGTTTAATCATTTTGCTACCAAATATGAAGGAAAGATTTTAAAGGTTTCTTCTCCGTTTAAAGCAATGTATATGCGTGAATTTAAGCGATACTTTTCTTGTACAATTTATGCACTTAATTCTACGATTGGAATGGTGCTTCTACTTGTTATAATCCTGCTGTTCCTATTTATCGCCCCTGAAACATTGGAACAGCAAAGTGGCATAGTCGGTCTTATCCAAATGTTGCAGCAAGTACTTCCATTAGTCATTGCCATATTTGTTACTATGACTTCTACTACGTCTGCATCTTTATCCTTAGAGGGAAAAAACCTTTGGATAATGTGTTCTGTACCTGTACGAGCCATTGATATATTCAACTCAAAAATAGCAGTCAACCTAACTGTAATCTGTCCTTTTGTATGGATAAGTGCTACTTTATTAGTCTTCAAAATGGGTGTTTCACTAACACAAGCTGTTTTGCTATATATCATTCCAACGGTTTATGCCTGTTTTATATCCGTTTTAGGAATGTATATGAATGTAAAGTTTCCAAAGTATGACTGGACAAGTGAATATTATGCTATAAAAGGTGGCTCAATTTCTGTTCTGGCAGCAATAGGTATTGGTATATTAAGCAGCCTAATACCTCTATTCATTTGTATTACTTTCCAGAATATTAGTACTTTGATAATGGTGACAACTTCTATTTTGCTGTTGGTATTTTCCTTCATAGTATACAGAAAATTACAACGGTATCAGCTTTATGAGGTATAAGAAAGAAACTTTACTAGATAAAAAGTCTAAAGCATTATCCAACCATACAAGACATGAAATGGCATTTTGAAGAATACATGCGTTTTCCTTTTTTATATGATTGTGGTACGCCTGATTTTTTATCCTTTATAAACAAACTTCCATGCTTTGATAGCTGCATATCGTATGACGGTCTTACAAAAGCTGTGGAAAGTATACATAATGTGTTCCTTGTATGCTTCTATACAAGGCATAGATTATTTCCCCCTTCTTCCGCATAGGGTGGCGCTAATTGACAGTTGCAATTTTAATTCAGAGGGGCAACAACATTTTAAGTTGTCGCCCCTTGATTACAAAACTAAAACTATTGTCAAGTATAGCCTTATATTCTTGTTGATCCAACAGATTTACTGTTTACTAATTTACCTTATACCTCAAAATTGTTTTGAGCTTATCCTCTTTTGTTCTATTAGTCAAATAAATTTCTCTATGACAATCTGTTATTCGTTGTAAACTGTGTCGTTAGGATTCCCGCTTCCTTTAATCATAATAAAATTTTGGGTGGATATATCTACTAAAGCTGGTATACTTTTTGCTCCATACAAAGCTTTTTCGTGCTTTCTCCATTCAAATTTCATATCAGCACCTCCTATGAGAAACAGTGTATCAAATATAACCTGACACCTAAAGATTAGAGTTTTTTCCTGTGGTTGCGTTCATTCCTTGTAGTGCTGTTAGCATTTGTTCCTGTTCTTGTTCAGAAAATAAAGATTTATCCAGCGTATAATCGTTAAGAATAGAAATACCTCCCCCTTTTCCTTGTGTTGCATAAATAGGAATTCCAGCACTACTTAGGGCGTCAATATCCCTGTAAATGGTTCTGATTGATACTTCAAATTTTTGAGCAAGTTCGGGGGCGGTTGCTTTTCCGTTCTGTAAAATCGCGAATTTAGTACCGCTACATCTGGAACGGAGCGAAAGCGCGGCTTCGCTGGAATACTTCCTTGCCGCAGCGTCCCCTTTTGACTTTCACAATCCCCTAATTATAACACATAAACTTGCCAATAGAATGTCATGTTATAAGTAAAATTGAAGAGAGGGATTCTACTATAGTCGACATTGTAGGAATGTATATAACTGACTGCTTTATAGAAAGCTCTCCTAGATCAAAATGCTCTATTTACTGTTCTTTTTTTTAATCCAAACATCTACTCATATATTTTTCTATATCAAATATATTTTTTTCATAGTCCGATAGATTTTTATACTATTTATGTTTCGTAATATCATATTGGTTAGAAAAAAAGGTCTTACTCCCCCCCCTCGAAGTTGTAAGATACATATTCCACCATCCATGACAGCAATTTCATCTTGTGACATTAATTCTTTACCACATTGTCAAGTGATGAGTTCGATTTTTATTGAGAAAGATAGGACTATATGATAAAATAGTGAAATCATTAAAGTAACAAATCGGAAGTTGTAAGGGAGAGATTGCATGAATAGAAAAGAAATGACAACAGTAGAAGATTTAATAACTATTATCAATTTACTAGAAAATGCAGGCATAATATATTGGATTGATGGTGGCTGGGGCGTTGATATATTGGCAGGGAAACAAACACGCGTTCATAGAGATATTGATATAAATTTTGACGCTCAACATACAGAAAAATTGTTAAATATACTTTTGGAATATGGATATGAAGTAGAAACTGATTGGAAACCTGTTAGAATTGAGCTATATAGTGAAAAATATGGATATTTAGATATACATCCATTTGTTTTGAATGAGGATGGGACTTCAAAACAAGCAGATTTAGAGGGTGGTTGGTACAAATTTGATAAAGACTTCTTTGGAAATGCTGTTTTTAAGGGAAAGACAATTCCATGTATATCTGTAAAGGGTCAAAAACTTTTTCATTCAGGTTATGAATTGAGGGACAAAGACAAGCATGATATTTCAATTCTTGAAAGTATATCAAAATAATTTTTAATATTACAAATTCCAGTTTGTCGAAAAGTTATCAATAAGAAAATTGGAGATTAAAGGGAGTGAAATACATGGAACAATTATTGATAATTGAAGATGATATAGGCTTGAATCAGGGGTTGAGTAAGGCACTGAAAGCAGATAATCGGCAGATTATTTCCTGCCAAGACCTGAAAACGGCGAAGGAACAACTACTTTGTAGCAGTGTATCTTTGATCCTGTTAGATATAAATCTGCCTGATGGCAGTGGGCTTGATTTACTACATGAAATCAAAGAAAAAACACCAGATATGCCTGTAATTCTGCTGACTGCTAATGATACGGATATGGATATTGTAGATGGACTGGAACGAGGTGCAGACGATTATATTACCAAGCCCTTTTCTCTTTCAGTTTTACGTGCAAGGGTGAATACCCAACTGCGAAAGCAAATGTCAATCCATAAACACACACCGATTCATATAGATCATTTTTGCTTTGATTTTGGGGCTATGATCTTTTGCGTGGGGAATACTAAGGTTGAATTGAGTAAAACGGAACAAAAATTGCTACATTTGCTTGTTGAAAACCGTGGTAGAACAATGACCCGTGGAAACCTTGTAGACCGAATCTGGACAGACAGCGCAGAATATGTTGATGAAAACGCCCTGTCTGTTACGATTAAGCGTCTGAGGGATAAACTTTGCGCACAGGAATATATCAAGACTGTCTATGGAATCGGTTATAGCTGGGTAAAAAAAGATGAATGAGATGGGAATTGCTATCATACTGCTGTGTTTTCTGGCTACAGCAGTTATTGTATTGTGGAATCAAAGGAAAACCAGAAAAACAATGGAAACAATCGAAAATATGTTGGATGCTGTAATGGATGGCTCATTTTCTGAAAGCACTTTTGATGAAAGTAAGCTATCTGCTTTGGAAACAAAGTTTGCCCACTATCTTTCCGCAGCAGAAACTTCTTCTCAAAATGTAGCGCAGGAAAAGGATAGAATTAAATCCCTGATCGCAGATATTTCACATCAAACAAAAACGCCGATTGCAAACCTGCTGATATATAGTGAACTTCTGATGGAAGAAGATCTTCTGGCATCGGTAAAGGCAAATGTAGATGCGATATGCAAGCAATCAGAAAAGCTGCGTTTTTTGATCGACTCACTTGTAAAGCTGTCCCGGCTGGAGAACGGAATTATTTCACTTTCGCCACAGCTCACAGCGTTACAGCCACTGCTTCAAGGCATTGCAGAACAATATGCTGCCAAAGCTGCTGAAAAAGAATTGTCTTTGCATTTGCATGACACAGATATTTCTGCTATCTTTGACTCTAAATGGACAGCAGAAGCGCTGGCTAATATTATAGACAATGCTATCAAATATACGGAGTATGGCACAATTACTATTTCTGCTGTAAACTATGAAATGTTTGCAAGGATTGATATATCAGATACTGGTACAGGTATCTCGGAAAGTGAGCAATCAAAGATATTTACCCGTTTTTATCGTTCAAAGGTTGTGCCGGAACAGGAAGGTGTGGGAATCGGGCTGTATTTAGCACGTCAAATCATATCCGATGAGGGCGGCTATATCAAGGTTACTTCCGTTCCCGGAAAAGGAAGCACTTTTTCCATATTCCTGCCTAAGTAACAACAATTCTTTCAAAACTGTTAGAATTCATTTCCCGCCGGAAAGAATGTGGAAAGCATCCTATGCGATAATCTGTATGTATCAAAGGATGCTTTCTTTGCATACATACAGATTTTTTCATGGAGGTACTCGTTATGGAGATTTTACAGGCAAAAAACCTGAAAAAGATTTATGGCTCTGGTAACAATGCGGTTCATGCACTAGATGGAGTTGATTTAAGTGTAGAGAAAGGCGAATTTGTGGCGATTGTCGGCACATCTGGCTCCGGAAAGTCTACACTGCTGCATATGCTTGGCGGTCTGGATCGCCCTTCTGACGGCACAGTTATGGTTGATGGGCAAGAAATATTTTCCTTAAAGGATGAAGCTCTTACTATCTTTCGCCGCAGAAAAATCGGCTTTGTATTCCAAGCATATAATCTTATTCCAGTGCTGAATGTGTATGAAAATATTGTTCTCCCCATTGAGCTGGACGGAGGTAAGGTCAACAAAGAATTTGCACAACAAATCGTGCAGACTCTTGGACTGGATGAACGTCTGGATGCCCTACCCAATCAGCTTTCTGGTGGTCAACAGCAGCATGTAGCAATCGCCCGTGCATTGGCGGCAGCTCCGGCTATCATTCTGGCTGACGAACCGACAGGCAATCTGGACTCCAAGACCAGTCAGGATGTGTTGAGCCTTTTGAAAGTTACCAGTCAAAAGTTCGCACAGACAATCGTAATGATTACACATAACGAAGAAATTGCTCAGATGGCAGACCGCATTATCCGTATCGAAGATGGACGGATCGTTTCTCAGAATTAACGGGAGGTGGCAAAAATGAATGTCAAAAATAGAAAATGTATCAGGAAGTTAAGTTGGCGTTCTTTATGGGCATCCCGTAAGCGTAACATCATTGCAATTATTGCCATTGCCCTGACTGCGTTACTATTTACCTCTCTGTTTACCATAGTAATGTCCATAAATTCCAACTATGAAATGTACACTTTCCGTCAGGTCGGTGGTTACTGCCACGGAACTTTTAAGGAAGTGACAGAAGAACAGATTCAGAACATATCTGCTCATGCAAATGTAAAAGCTGTCGGCAAACGTACATCCATTGGTTATTTGGACAGTGGGGTTTTCGTAAAAACCCCTGCCGAAGTTAGTTTTATGGATGACAACTGCACTGAATGGAGTTTTGCAGAACCCACCACAGGGCATAAACCACAAGGAAGAAATGAAATCACCATGGATACTCATGCCTTGAAACTATTAGGTGTTGAAGCGGAATTAGGCGCAGAAATTAAACTGACCTATACGGTTGGCACTTTATCCGAAATGTCTTATGAGAAAACAGATACATTTACTTTGGTAGGTTGGTGGGAATATGATGATATAAGTTCCGTTCACTATATCAATATCAGCGAAGAATACGCAAAAGAAACAGAAATTGAAGCTATGTCCAAGGGAATAGAACCGTTTCGTATTGACTTAAATGTAATGATGGCATCTAGTATGAACATCCGTGGTCAGATGGAACAGGTAGATCTGGACTTAGGGTATTCTTGGGATGAAACGGATGAAGGAGAGCTTGTACGTATCGGTGTAAACTGGGGCTACACTTCTTCTCAGCTTGGCGAAAGCATGGATGCAACAACACTTATTGCAATTATCGCTTTCCTTTCGTTGGTAATCTTCACAGGCTATCTGATTATCTACAATATATTTCAGATTTCCGTTACTGGGGATATTCGATTCTACGGCTTGCTGAAAACCATAGGTGTCACGCCTCGGCAGCTTCGCCGTATTATACGCCAGCAGGCACTGTTTCTGTGCTTTGTGGGCATTCCGCTTGGATTATTGTTAGGATATGGTGTCGGTGCATCTCTGACTCCTGTAGTAATGGCACGAACCAATCTTGGTGTTGGGGTTTCTACTGTCAGCACTTCACCGTTGATTTTCTTTGCGTCCACTCTGTTTGCGCTAATTACAGTTCTGCTGTCCTGCTCCCGTCCAGGTAAGATTGCTTCAAAAGTTTCTCCGGTGGAAGCAACAAAATACACGGAAGTTGTAAAAAGCAAAAGGAAACACCGCACCACCCGTGGTGCAAAAGTACATCAAATGGCTTTTGCTAATTTGGGTCGAAATAAAAGAAAAACTGTTCTTGTGGTTATTTCTCTTTCGCTTTCTGTGGTACTTCTCAATATTTTAGTCACTTTTACTGGGGGCTTCGATATGGAAAAGTATCTATCAAATCTGACCTGTGCGGACTTTATTGTAAGCTCTACGGACTATTTCCGCTATAATCAGTCCAATAATTATATTTCGCAGGAACAAATTGAGCAAATCGAAGCAACTATTTCTCCGTCTCTTTCCGGTTGTGGTTACAAGCTGACGGGCTATTTGCCATATGGCTGGATGCGCGAAGAACACTGGTTGCAGGACATGAGGCACTATACTTCCGAAGAAAAAGCGAAAGCCATATTGGAACAGCAAAATCGCCGTGATGATCTTGTGAGTCAAAGTGCATTGATTGAAGGCTTAGATGAATCTCTGTTTGACAAACTGACTGTGGTAGAGGGTGACATATCTCCTCTGTTCCAAGAAGATACAAATGCTATCGCTGTAGTAGTTCTTACAGATGATTACGGCAATGTGAATAATCTTGATTTTTACCCACCTGTAGGTTCAGTTCAAACCATAACCTATATTGATGAAGGTACTTACATCGACAGTCGTACTGGAAATCTTTGCGATGAAAATACGCCTGTGGAATATATGAAGTTTCAGCTTTCTGCCAGCCATGATGTAGATTATACCGTTTGCGCTTATGTCACAGTACTACGCTCCATGAGCTTCCGTTATTATACAACAGGCTATAGTTTTGTGCTTCCCATCGAAAAGCTCAATAAGGACAGTCAGAATGAATGTATCCCGATGTTTTATCTGTTCGATACCCCTGATGAAATAACCGAAGCATATGCAGAAAATTATCTTACTGATTTGACTGCTGACGATTTGTCTGGATTAATGTATGAAAGCAAAGCGACGCTCCGAGCCGAATTTGAGGGCTTTCAGAATATATTCCTGCTGTTGGGCGGATTGCTCTGTGCCATCATTGGGCTTGTGGGTATTCTGAATTTCTTCAATGCCATTATGACGGGTATTCTTTCCCGAAAGAGAGAGTTTGCGGTTTTACAGGCGGTAGGTATGACCAACAAACAGTTAAAAGCTATGTTGGTTTATGAAGGACTATTCTACGCACTCAGTTCTGCTCTGAGCGCATTAGTCCTTTCGTTTGTGATAAATCCTTTGATTGGTAATCTTATGGAGAATATGTTCTGGTTCTTCAGCGCAAAGTTTACAATCGTTCCTGTTATAATTGCTATGCCGATTTTTGCTCTGCTTGGATGGTTGATTCCCTATGTTATATATTACCACGCTGCCAAATACAGCATTGTGGAGCAATTAAGTGATACTTAATAATTGTCAACACCGCAAAACAGCCCTCTGCTAGTGATAAAGCAGAGGGCTAAATTTTAATCTAAGGGTTTATATTCAGTTACAGATTTCAAATAAATTTCGGAATCTCCGTTCAGTATCAAATCAGCATATCCAATCAGGTCATTGTAGATCAGATAATTCAAACCGCTGATACAGATTATTGGCAACCTCATTCTCCACGGCGATGGTGTCAATCGCAATCATGTTGCCATTTGCAAATTTCATCTCCACACAAGCAGTATCCATGTTAAACTCACAAGAATTCTTCAATCTATCCATAAGAAACCTCCAAAATACGAATGTTAGATCGTCCCAAAATATTTCAATGCTTCTCGGATTGCTTTCTCTTTTTCGGCGGACACTGGGTCTGTCTGGAATCCTCGGATTTCGGCAGGTTGTAGTTTTTGCCATGATAATTTCGCTCCTCTTCTCTATAGGTAAAAAACAAATTATTTTTTCTTAAATTTAATTTAACGTGAGTTCGATGAAAAAAAATGTCCATAAGCCGAATTCTCTGATAT
>CAJUHN010000043.1 GCA_910585935.1 uncultured Lachnospiraceae bacterium
CCCTAGCGGAACTGCTCATTAAGTGCCAACGTCTTCCAAGGGGCTTCTTTTGGAACAGTGTCTTTCTTCCGCTAGTTCGTGACATAGATGAGTTTGTGAGGTGATATGGCGAATGTATCAAGGGTTATCTACATAATGAAGTTATAACTCTCACTTTCCGTCCATTCTATCATTTCAAATATAGAAAAAAGAAAAATGATTTTAGAAAATAAATGTTAGGTTGTTTTTACAGTATATGGAACTTAGCGATTTTAGGTGGTAGTGATTCAAAGTTATTAATCTGTATCAAGTAATCATTTCAGTTTATGAAACCATATGGTGAGGGTTATCATAAGTGGTAACAGTTATTTAATATTTTGAGAATAAAAAAATTTTTCTTTTTTAGATAGGTATAGTTTTTTTTAATTTTCTTGGAATAGCCAATAAACTAGCGAAAGCAGGTAACTATTCCAAAAGAAGCCCCTTGGAAGACGTTGGTACTTAATGAGCAGTTCCGCTAGGGGCTGCGAATTTAGTACCGCTACGTCTGGAACGGAGCGGGAGCGCGGCTTCGTTGGAATAGTTACCTGCTGAAGCGGAATTTTAGTTCAAAAGTAGAAAAGTATCATATTGATTTCTGAAAAGTAGGAGAGAAAGTTGAATCGGAACTTTGGTCAAAAATAAGGAGGAAATGATGGCAGGGTATACAGCTATTGCAGATATAGGAAACGCACTGACAGAACTTCTGCGCTTGAATATAGTACCAGAAGTTTTGGCAAATGAGGAGAGTATAGGGGTATGCAGCCCAGAGGATAAAGGCGATTTTTTGCTGGGACTTTATTTGTATGATATCAAACAGAGTGAAGTATTCCGAAATAGTGAAATGCAGATAATGGATAGTAAAAGACAGAAGTATCCGCCGGTAAACTTGGAACTATATTATATGCTGACAGCTTATTCAAATGGAGATGTAAAATTTCGTTCTTTAGAGGAACATAAGATATTAGGGAAAGTGATACAAGTTTTTACAGATAATAGTATTTTAGATGCCTCTACTTTAAAACCGATGACGAAACCAGATGAATTTAGTATTCATTTAGAAATGCTGTCGCTGTCTTTAGAGGAGAAGATGAAAATTTGGGCATTTCCAAATAAGCCATATAAACTTTCGGTATTTTTTAAGGTAGCTCCTGTGGAATTGGAATCTCTTCGGATCAGAGAGGTACGGCGTGTTATGGATATTCAGTTTACGGTAAAGGAGCATGGAGTGAATGGAAAGTAGGATAAAAGGTCAGATTAGCGTACATGTTTCACTGATTCTTTTTTTGATTGATGATTATACAGGGAAAAGAATTTCTTCTTCGGCAGTGCAGATCCGGGTAGAGGGGGCAGAAAAACCGATTTATAAAAAAGAGGGATATTATATTTTTACTAATCTTCAAAAGAAAGAGGTTATGGTGTCGATTCAAGCGCCAGAGTATCAGACAGTAAAAAGGTTAATTGATTTACAGGAATTAGAAGGAGGAGAACCGCTTGTAAAAATTCGGCTTCAGCCCGGAAGATGTTATTCTCTTTTAAATGAAATGACAGTTCTCACTGGAAAGACAGAACCTTTTTCGATTCTGCGGGCGGCATCTGTGCAGAGCGGTTATTTTTATCGCTTGTTATATGATTATAAAAAAGAAAAGGAAAATCAGATTCATATTTTTAATTTAGCTAAGGCAGATTTAGAGGCAAAAAGTTTTTTGATCTGGCAGAGAGATGTGGGAGAGTATGAATTTTTTGATATCGGGAAGGCACTAGAGAAAGAGGGAGAAGTTTTTGAAGTAGAAGCATTAAAGAAGGAATATAAAAAGGCAGCGACTAAGATTTTTCCTGTTTTTTTAGGACAGGCAGATGAAGAGGGAAGTTTTTTTCTTGCGATGGGGAATTTAGAAGGAGAAGAGGCAGAAGTTATTTTAGAAGTGGTTACGGGGAAGGAAAAGAGAGAGATGATGAGAAAGGTTAGAGTAGGGAAAGAAAATATCTTAACACTATTTTAAAAATACCAGATAAGAGAAATGGAGGAGATGAAAATGGGATTTGTAGTCTGTGGCGGTGCGATGTGTATGTGTTCTTTTGGGGCAGCGCCTTCTTCGTTCATGGTGACGCCAGAAAATCAGGTTATGTCCATGATGCCAATAGCGACTATTATGGATAATGTATCAATGAAAAATATTATGCCTTTTGGTATGTGCAGTTCTCTTGCCAATCCGCAGGTGGCGTCTGCGACAGCAGCCGCATTAGGAGTGCTGACACCGATGCCTTGTATTCCAGTGATAACAGCTCCGTGGACGCCGGGGTCTGCAACCGTGCTCATTGCAAATAAGCCAGCTTTGAATAATTCTAGCAAATTGATTTGTAATTGGGGAGGAGTGATTCAAATTACGAATCCGGGGACGACAAATATACAAGTTCCTTGAGGAAATTTAGGAGGTAGGACAATGAAAGTGCGCTTTGGACTGCAGGCAAAATTTTTTGTGATGTATCTGGTATTTGGGCTGGTGATTTCATTTGGAATGTATATGATCGTACAAAATAGTTATGTTTCTGTTATTTATGAAAACTATTATGAAAATGCGATTGGAATAGGAAAATTGGCGGCAGGTATTTTAGATGGAGATAAGGTGACAGAATACGCGACGACGTTAGAAGAAGATGAAGAGTATTTACAGTGGAAAGAGCGATTAAATAATATAAAAGAGAGTATGGGGACGTATTATTTGTATGTGATGTATCCTGTGACAGAAGATAAGGTAATTTATATTTTAGAGGCAGAGTTTACGGAGGAACAGAGAAAGAAGATTTCTGCTTCAGAAGGGACGCTAGGAGAAGAGGTTACTTCTTGGAATTCTTTTAAAGCAGCGAAAGAAGTGCTTCAAACAGGACTGCCGAGCCAGTCCATTGAAGTCACAACAACGGTTCAAGTAGCAGATGTGGAAACATTAGGGTCGGTCTATGTTCCGGTGTTTGATTCTGAGCAGAAGGTGGTGGCTGTCATTGGGGTGGACGTGTTGATGTCGGATATTAGTGCTTATATTAAAAATACAACACAGTGGATGGTGACATCAATTGTTTTGTTCTGTCTGATCAGCTTTTTGATCATGCTTTTTATTATTCGTTTTTCTGTGGTCAAACCGATGAAGGTGTTGGAAAAACATGCAGAAGAGATGGAAAATAATATTTTTGGGAATCAGATCGCTGTGCGTGGAAGTGATGAAATCAGTGAGATTTCTAGAGTATTTAACCGAATGAATACCAGCATTGGAAAGCATCTAAAGGAAGTAGAAGTAATTAATAATGCTTATTATAAATATGTCCCTTCGGAACTTTTTCAGATGTTGGGAAGAAATGTGGTGACAGATGTCAAATTAGAAGATTATACCGACAGGGAAATGACGGTAATTTCTTATAGAATCAGTAATTTTGATGAGATCGCAAAGCAGATAGATACTAAACAGATCTTTCGTTTTATTAACCATATTCTCACTCAGGCAGTCCCGATTGTTACAGAAAGAAAAGGGATTATTGAGAAATTTGAAGAGAGTGGATTTCGAGCATTTTATACAGAAAGCTGTGAAGAAAGTTTACTTTCTGCGATTGCTGTTTGTGATAGAATGAAGAATTTTTATGATACTTATAGTAAAGAGGCTTTGGAAATAGTTCTTTTGGGATTTGGGATTTCTTATGGGTCTGTGCGGCTGGGCATTGTAGGACATGATGAACGCATGTCTGTAGTTTCGGTAGCGAAGTATACGATTATGGCTGATTTTTTGAGGAGTATTTGTAGAAAGTATTATGCATCGATTTTGATTACAGCGGAGGCTGCTATGAAGATTGATGGATTTCAAGAAAAATATCACAGCCGTTTTCTGGGATTTGTTTATAATTCTTATACTCGGCGTGTAGAAAAAATCTATGATGTTTATGACGGAGATATAGAAAGTACGAAGCAGGCGAAGAATCAAACAAAACAACAGTTTGAGCGAGGGGTGGAATTGTTCTGTATTCGGAAATTTATGGAGGCTCGGACACAGTTTGTTTCGGTATTAAAACAGAATCATGCAGATGCGGCGGCGCGGGAATATCTTTATCTGTGCAATCAATATTATCAGATGGAAGAGGATTCTTCGGTGGAAATTTATATTGAAAAGTATGAATAGGGATTTAAGTTAGTGAATTTAGGATAAAAAAGCAGAAAATGGGGAGGAGGATACAGATGGGATATCGGGGAGATGTTCCATATAAAGAGAATAAAGAATATTTACAGGAGCAGATCATTGGTTTAAACCGTTTTCTGTCTGAACGACTTCATTTGTATGACGGGGAAAGACAGGCGATGTTTTTAGTCCGAAAAATGGAAGAGAGGATGTGTAAAAAGGAACTTTGGGAGAAAAGCTGTTATCAGGAAATATGGGAACAAAATCAAAGCAGGATAGAACTCAGTTTAGAACTTGGAAGAGTGTTGTATTTAGAGAGAATATTGAGATATTTTGAGGAGAAAGAATTTTTTCGGCAGGTATTTTTATTGGCGTTTTTATGGGAAACAGATGAATGGTATCGGCAGTGTCTGAGTATTTTGTTGGGAAAAGAAATAGAAAGACTGACTTTGGGTGATGTTATGACCATATTTTTTATGGATACAGGGGCAGAACATATGGAAGTGTTTGATAGAGTATCAGAGGATTTGGGAGTTTTTCGGATTTTTTTTCCGGAATTTCAGGAAGGCACTCATTTGTTCCGGCAGCCGGTTGTATGTGATGCCAGATTTTCAGATTATTTTTTAGATACAGATTTTTTTTATTCGAGAGGAACGAGCGAGCTGACTGTTTCAGAGCAGAATGGGGTGATATTCGCAAGAGAAGGGGAAAAAAAACGATTGCTTTTGGCTATAGAGGAAGAAGAAGTGCCGATTTGTCTGCTTTATGGAGAGAAGGGGAGCGGAAAGAAGACTTTATTGGCGAAGATGGCAGAGGAGAGAGGGGAAAAATTGCTGTTGTGCAGATTAGACGACAATGCAGATAGTTTGAAGTCTTCTCTTCATGCGATTTATATGCAGATGCGTTATGCTTTGCGAGATGCGATAGTGCGGAAATTTTTGCTGGTGTTACAAGGGTTTGAGGAATTAGAGGAGAAGAAAGTCAAAGAGTTTCTTTCTTTTATTCGGAAAGAAATTTTTCCTTATGTGAAAGAGATTTATTTACTATATGATAGGGAAGAGTGCAGTATAACAAAAGAAGGGCTGTATTTTGTTCCATTTCATTCATTGACAGAAAAAGAAAGGCTTATGGTATGGGAGCATTATAGAAAGAGATTGTCAGAGAAGGTAATGGTATCAGAGAAAGTGGTGTTAGAAGAAATTGCCAATACTTTTGTGATGACACCGGGGCAGATAAAACAGGCATGGGAAGATGCTTATTTAGAGGCAAAAGGCGAAGAAGAAGGAATTACACAAAATATATTGTATCATGCGTGTTATGCGCAGCTTGGACACCCGATGGGGGAGAAAGCGACTCTAGTGAAATCAGAGTTTACGATGCAGCATCTTAAGATAGACGAAATGGAAAAAAAGATACTTTCCGATATCTGTGATTGTATCCGCTGCCGGAATAGGGTGATGAGAAAGTGGCAGTTTCAAAGAGTAGTGCCTTATGGCGCAGGGATTACCGTTTTATTTGCCGGACCGCCTGGGACAGGAAAGACTATGGCGGCACAGGTAATCGCAAATGAACTGCATATGGAGCTGTATAAAATTGATTTGTCACAGGTGATTGATAAATATGTGGGAGAAACAGAAAAAAATATCCGTCGGATTTTTTCTCAGGCGAAAAAAAGTCATTCGATTTTGTTTTTTGATGAAGGAGATGCTATTTTTCATAAGAGGTTAGAGGCGACAAATTCCAATGAGCGCTTCGCTAATATAGAATCTTCCCTGCTTTTGCAGTGTATTGAGGAATATGATGGGATCGCTATTCTCGCCACGAATCATTTTAGTTCGATAGATCCGGCGTTTATCAGAAGATTTAAGTATTATCTGCTTTTTCGAGAGCCAGATAAAAAAATCCGTTATGAAATCTGGAAAGAAGTTTTTCCAAAAGAAGCGCCTCTGTCAGAAGAAGTGGACTTTGAAGTGCTGGCTGAATTATTTGAACTGACTGGGGCTGTAATTAAAAATGTAGCATTGACAGCGGCTTATCTTGCCGCAGCGAGAAAAGAAGAAATTACACTTTTGGATATTTTAACAGCAGTAAAAAGAGAAATGTATAAAAATAATTTAATTTTAACTAGGGAGAAGTTAAAAAGTCTGGGTTATCTTTATGACGAACTTTTATAGAAAGGAGTAGACAATGGGAAATACTTTTGATTCGGAATTAAAGGGAAAGCTTGAGGAAGCAGGAGAAGTATATTCTAATATATGTATCCATAATGCAGAATCGAAGTTAAGGACATTTGAGGATTGGAAGCAGGATAGACAAGAATTTTATCAGCATTATCAAGATGCGATAGAAGCGGCAATTTCTTATTATTATCAAGATGGCAAATGGCAGCTTAAATCTTCTAATCGCATATCTCGTATGTTAGATGCTTATATTTGGGATAACGGATTGGATATGAAGATGACAACGGGAGAATCTCGTGAAGAGAGAGAAAGAAAAAACCAACAATCACAGGATAATGAAACGGTAAAAAAGGTTAGAGGAAGAAAGCAGACTGCAGATTTACTCGGGGAAGATATTACAAAAAGAAATAAAGACGCTTTAAATAAAAATTCAAAATCAGATCAAAAATATGATTTATCAGAGGGAAATGAGCAGGAATTAAAACATGATAATTTAAGTGCAGATCAGATGAAGGGATTACAGGATATTTCCAGATGGCTTTATCGGAATGTAGATGATACGGGACTTCTTGGAGATTCGGCATATGAGTTTGTGCATCTTTTTGTGGAAAAGCAGCCAGCGCGTTTAAAACTGCTCGCTTATTATTTGGTGGAAAAGAAGAGGAGGAAAGCGCCAGATATCAGTGATATTTATTTTTCTCAGACTTCTTATGTGCCTAATTTAGAAGAATTTAAAAACCAGATGATTGCTACGAAATTTAAGTTTTGGAAAAGGGTGGACGGTTCTCATATTTATTGGGATAAATTAGGGGAAAGTATGAGGATTGCGATAAATGCACAAGGGGTTATCGCGAGCTTTGCCAGCCTTGCAGAGATGGAACAAAAGGAAAGTCAAGGTGCTTCTAATACAGATAAGCAGAGTCCTGCTGATACACAGCCGCCTGCCACAGAAGAGCAGCAGATAGAAGAAGCAGCAAAAAACAGACGGATTTATTATGCAAAAGTAGTTCGCTGTGGATTTGAATTAGCAGATATGATTCGGGAACAGGACGCGGAAGAGAAAAGAGAGAAAAAAGAAGCATTGAGTAAACAGATTCATGATAAGGGGAATGAATTTCGGGAATGTTATATGAAAATGAGGGAAGCGGACAGTACGCTGGTATCATTGGGAAGAGAAACAGATGAAAGCCGAGCAGGAGAGAAGAACATTCAGGGAGATAATGAAGTAAGTGCAGATGATACAAAAACAATGACCGCAGCAGGATATATTGAGCTTGGAGCGGACGCATTAGATTATGCGGCATCGGGATTTGAGAAATTTGAATCAGTAGAAAAGATTGGCTGGAATATCGCACAGGCGGATATATCGATTTTAAATAAGATTTCGATGGTGACAAGCAGTGCATCATTTGTTACCTCTTTTGTTTCTTCTATCGTTACTCTTTGTGATTGGGTGAATCATAGTAATCGAGTTTCGACTTCGGAATGTCTTTTAAAAGCGGCGGATTTATTTTCTTCTGTGGTTTCTTTTGCAGAGAGCGGGCATGGAATGGCTATGGCGGCAAAAGGCTGGAAGGATATGGCTAATTTTACTCTGGAAGCGGTTTCTGATGCAAATGCAGTTTCTATGGGAATTGCCAGTGCTGTTACAGGCGGTGTCAATATGGGAGTCGGAATAGTACAGACAGGGGTAGGATTACACCGAATCGCAGGAGTAAAGAGCACACAGAAGAAATTAAAAGAACAGAAAAATATGACACAAGAGGATAGAGATACCACAGAGGCGATGTTAGCACTTCAAGGGCGTGTGGCAAATGAGAAAGCAACGGCAGGAGCATTTCAGACGGTGGTGGGAGCACTCGAGATGACAGGTGGTATTTTAAATGCTGCCGGGGTGACGGCAATCGCTGGAGAAATGGTATTAGCTGCTGCTACTTTGGTCAGTATTGCTGGGAGTATTGTGAAATATTTTCAGAATAAATCTAATCTAAATACAACAATTGATGATTATCTGCAGACTGAGAAATATCTTGTTCCCATTATGAATAAAATTCGAGAAGAATATAATACCTTAAAAACAGAGAGAAAAGCGAGAAATCAGAGTAAGTTAAAACTAATAGAGGAAAATAAAAAGAAGGGTTCTTCCCATTCTGGGGTATTTGCCAAAGAAGAAAGAGAAGAGCCAGAATCAGCGAGAGAGAAAATGTTAAAACAACAGATGCATGATATTGGCAGTCGGTCTTTAAGAGAGCAGATTCGGGTACAGGCGGCGGCACTGGCTGGTTATGCCAGTAAGGAGAGCTTTTATGATAAAATAGTGGGAGATTATGCTCGATTTTTATATGAGAAGGTATTTTATCAAGACGGAAAATTGATTCTTGCTGATAGTGAAGAGGCAAAGCATCCTACTGAACCGAGGGCGATTTATGTTAAAATGTTACATAATTCTGGATTGAAGCCAGCTTATCCAACAAAAGATACAGGAAAGCCAAAACCTTCTGTAGAGAATATATCTAGACAGTTGAGGATATAGGGAGCTATTAGAATTTTAGAAAAGATTTTAGAAGAAAGAGAGAATATAATTATGAAAGAAATAGATGTTTTAAAGACATTACAGGCGGAATTTGAAACTTATCAAGTGCCTTGTATTTTAAGAAGACCAGAAGAAGATGCAAAAGTGCAGATTCCAATTTTGACTACATTACATCGACCTATGGGAAAGTCTTTAGAGGAAGTTATGGGAGAATATTACTTTTTTCCTGTTTCAGTGGAGGAAAGTGAAGGATATTATTTCACACTTATGTTGACGATATCAGAGGAACTGACAGCAGAAACTTATACGATATTTTCGGCTGCCAGTGGTATTCTTAATTTTTATCTTCCTTTTGGGGCTTTTGTGCTAAATCGGAAAACAAAGGTGCTTGCTTTTAAGCATACAGTAGTTATTCCAGCCGCTTATGAAACAGAAAAGGCATATGAGTTGGTGGATAAAGTGGTGGGAGGTGCTTTGGATATTGTAGAACATTATATTGATATTTTAGGAGATATGGAAAAAGGGAAGGCGACTTTTGAGGATTTTATGGAAATTTTTTCAGAACCGGATTTAGAGGGGGAATGAATGTTAGGGGGGATTTTGTAGTTAAAGGGGCGCTACGGCAAGGAAGTATTCCAACAAAGCCGCGCTTTCGCTCCGTTCCAGACGTAGCGGTACTAAATTCGCTGTTTCGCTTCTTGCGAAACTGCTTATTAAGTACCGACGTCTTCCAAGGGGCTTCTTTTGGAATACTTCCTTGCCTCCGCTCGGTGTTGGCGGTTCTAGTTTGTGAAAGAGTGAATATTGCGATAAGTTATGATAGTTTTTGTAAAATTTAGTGTTTATATGAATGACTGGGTTTTGTGATTAGATAATGATAGAAAAAAGGTGGAATGGTAATTTTTCAATGGAGAAAATGGGGTGTGGGGAGTAAAAAGAAACAATAGGGAAAGGGGAATAGAAAGAGGAGAATAGGATATGGATAAACAGGAATATAGGGAACAGCTTACAGAGTTTTATTCTAATTTGGAGGAGGTGTGGCCGAAAGATGATAAGTGGCATGTCTACACTCATTCTACAATTTCTGACTTTGTAAAGCGGCATATTGAGAAAAAAAAGGGATTTGAAAAACTGAAGATATTAAATTGTGGTTCTGGCGGAATGACATATGGACTCAGTTGTGATATGTATCATATGGATATTGTAAAAAATAAAATTTGTCATTTTCCGCATTGGAAAGTGGCGAGTGCAGAGCAGATTCCATTTTCAGATGAGGAGTTTGATATTGTTATCTGTGTTGGTACAGTGATTAATTATTGTGATGCAGCTACTGTGATTCAAGAGTTAGCACGAGTTTTAAAAAGGGGAGGGATTTTATATCTGGAATTTGAGGCGAGTGGAAGTGTAGAGTATATTTTTTCAAAGTCTTATTTTAAGGATAAAGGGTTGGTAAAGTCGAAATATTTTGGGAAGGATCATATTTTTTGGCTTTATTCTTATCGTTATATTAGAAAACTTTTAAGAAAGTATGGAATAGAGATTATAGAAAAGCAGTATATGCATATTCTCAGTACTTTTTTTTATCGGCTGATTCCGATAGAAAATTTTGCAGGGAGATTTAGTGTATTTGATAAGTATTTACAAAACAGTTCTCTTAGAAAACATGCAGCTAATATTGTTTTTGAAGCAGTAAAAGAAGGGTAAATTTTATGAAATATATAAATAAAAAGGGATTCTTGAAGCAGATTCGATTGGTGCTGGTTTTCTTATGTTGTATTGTTCTTGCTGTAAATGCAGGGTTTTTAGCAAGGACAAATATGTTAAAAAATCAAGAGAATTTTAATTGTCCTTCCTATATGCTGATAGGGGAGAATAAAAATAAATATATTATTAATGATTCTACAACACAGATATTAGTGGTAGATCAGGAAAATCGGTATCTTTTTCAGATTGACGGTGGGAGTACAAAGCAGAAGTCATTTAATTTTGCCAATAATATTGCGGTGGATTCAGAGGGAAATATTTATATAACAGATGTTTCGTTTAATGATAATTATGACAGGGATAAAAAAGTAAAGCTGTTAAAGTATAATGCAAAAGGGAAGTTTGATTCTATTTTATATGAATATGAATATACAGAAGAAGAGGAATTAACGATTCATTCTGCATTTATGAGTGTATCTTTTTATAATAAAAGATTTTATTTCGCACAGAGGGAAAAGGATAGTATTGCTGTCTATTCTATTGCTGTGGATGGGTCTGAAAATGTTCCGATAGAGGAAAAAAGAATTTTATATCAAGAGGCAGAGCTTTTAGTAGCGTCTATTGCACTTGTTCCAGAAAAGGATTTGCTTTATTTTGTGGATAAAAAAGGTGATATTTATGGTGTAGATAATGAAACAGATGAGATTATGTTAATCTATGACGGTGGGAATTATCAGATAGAATATGGTTTTTATGATGTTCCAAATGATATTACTGTAACAGAAGATGGAAAATATCTGTATTATACGGATATTGGATTAAGGCAGATATGGGGAATTTCTTTGGAAACAGGAGAGAGATTTTTGATTTATCAGTCAAAAAATGGAGCATTAGATGAACAGCCTATTTTTTACCGTTTGAGTCTGGTAGAGGGAACAAATGATAAGGTATCTTTTTGTGATTCTAATGGAAATAATATTTATCTTTATGATGCAGAGGGAACAAAGATTTTTCAGGAGAACAGTTTTTTTTATGGCAGAGAGATTTTAATGAAATATATAGCACTTCTTATTCTTGGAATATTTGTGATAATAAATGTGGTGAAAAGGCTACAGGAAATTATAAAAAAAGCGGTGACAGGGGAAAATACAGAGCGATTTAAAACGAATCTGTTAGTGTTAGTTGCAGTTGTTACAGTGTTTATTACAACGGCATCTTATGTAGTATCTAATCTAAATAATCGCTATACAGAAAATGTATTACAAAGTTTATATTCGATGTCAAGGCTGACAGCAGATATGGTAGATGGGGATCTTTTGGAAACTATTTTAAAGCCTGATGATTATCTAAATGAAAATTATATGGTAATCCGCAGTCAGATACAGAGTGCTTTTGAAAAATCTTATATTAATTCTTATGAATTTACAAGTGAATCAGATAGTACACTTTATTGTGTTCTCTATCGGATGCAAAATGATGTGGTATATTATACTATGCATCTTAGTGATGATTCTGGAGTAATTTATCCAGATACCATGACGTTTGAGGATTCGGATTATAAGTATATTGCAGATACTGGAGAAACTATTATTTTTAGTGAGATTTCTACCGGAGAAGGGGAATGGATGTATGCTTCTTCGCCAGTTTATAATACAAAAGGAGAGATGGTCGCAGTCTGTGAAGTGGGAAGAAATAGAACTTCTTATAATCAGGCGAATCGGAATATGTTAATTGAATTATCGATTAAAGTGACTTCTCTTGCTGTGATTGTATTTTTATTTATGTCAGAAGTGATTGCTTTGCTTTCTGTATTTGAGAAGAGGGAAAAGAGAAATTATGAAAATAATGTAGAGTTTGTAAGAACATTTGCATTTTTAATGTATATGGCAGATAATTTTACTTGTGTTTTAATTCCTTTAATGTCGGAATCTTTATATGATGTTGCTTTGCCAATTGCAGAAAATATAGCGATTGCACTGCCGTCTGGCGCACAGTCTTTTGCAGCAGCGATAACAGGGTTTGTGATTGCAGGAGTGATGAAAAAGATTGGAAACAGGAAATCTTTTTTATGTGGAATTATTTTTCATATGATTGGATTGATACTTTGTGGTTTGTCAAATAATTTATATCTCTTTACAATCGCTATGTTTATTGTTGGAATCGGAATGGGAATTAATGTGGTATGTTTAAATACTTATGTCATTGCTAGAGAAAATGAAGAGGATTCGTTGAGAGGATTTTCTTTGATTACAACAGGAACTTTTGCAGGAACAAATTGTGGGATCATTATTGGAACTTTAATTACAGAGCAATATGGATATTCTACGATATTTTTTATTTCTGCGCTAATGGCAGGATTACTTCTTTTGTTTGTTATGCTGATTTACAAAAAAGATACTATAGTTGCTGAAAAAGAGAAAGAGGGAAAGAATATTCATCTGTTGGAATTTTTACGCAATCGGTTTACATGGGGGTATTTTCTTTTTGCTATGTTGCCATATTATATTTTCGCCTCTTTTGTATATTATTTTATGCCTCTTTATGCAGAACAGGAGGGGATATCCGAGACAAATATTGGTGTGATTACTCTAGTTTATGGAGTGATGACAGCATATTTAACTTCTTTAACAACGGAAAAGATTACAAAGAAGGTGGGAACAAGATTTGCGATTATGATTGCCTCTTTGGTGACGATTGCGTCACTTGTGCTTTTTATTTTAAAACCTTCTATTTCAACGATTATTTTGGTGGTATTAGTTATGGGAATTGCAGATAGTTTTGGATATTCCGCTTTGTCTTCTTATTTTTCTGAGATAAAGGCAGTAAAACAGTATGGGGAGGAAAATGCACTGGGAATCAGTGGAGTGGTGGAAGGGATTTCTTCTACCATAGCGCCTTTTATCTTTGCTACAGCGCTTTTGGCTGGAATACAGATGGGAATGATTCTGATTTCGATTGGATTCGGGGTTTGTGTGGTGATGTTTTTGGTTACTTCTATTGGAGAGAAGAAAGGATAAGGAGGAGAGAATATTTTGATGAAAGGGGCGCTGCGGCAAGGAAGTATTCCAACGAAGCCGCGCTTTCGCTCCGTTCCAGACGTAATGGTACTAAATTCGCAGCTCCTTGCGGAACTGCTTATTAAGTACCAACGTCTTCCAAGGGGCTTCTTTTAGAATACTTCCTTGCCTTCGCTAGTTTGTCAACTATTCTGGGAGATTTGCAGGAAGTCATATTTTTACAAACTACAAACTAGCGAAAGAAAGACAGAATGCTTGTATTTTAGACACTATTCACTAAAAATTTATAATTTTTTTGTTGTAATTTTTTAAACTGTGGTATATAATATAAGTGCAGGTAGAAGATACGCTGTATACTCATGATATCGAATTAACGTTTAAGCGATATGTAATATCGTCGATCATGAGGCCGCCTTTAAGGTGGCTTTTTTACTTTATACTCGAAATGAGGACAAGCAATGAATATTTATATTTATTCAGATGAATCAGGAGTTTTTGATAAGGAACATAATGATTATTTTGTTTTTGGAGGATTAATTTTTTTAGGGATAGAAGATAAAGAAAATTGGTCAAGAAAGTACTCAAGTGTTGAAAAGATTCTTCGAGCAAATAAAGGAGTTGCTCTTGATTATGAATTAAAAGCAACTCAAGTTACAAATAAAGAAAAAGGAAAACTTTTCAGAACCTTGAATGGCTGTTATAAATTTGGTGTAGTCATCAGACAAAAACAAGTTCTTGATAGAATTTTTTTAAGCAAAAAGGACAAGCAGAGATATCTTGATTATGCATATAAAATTGCTGCTAAAAGAGCTTTTGAAAAACTTATTCAGGATGAGATAATCAATCCTGATGAGGTTGAAGGACTCTATTTTTATGTAGATGAACATACAACAGCAACAAATGGAAGATATGAACTTCAGGAAGCATTAGAACAAGAGTTTAAACTTGGAACATTTAATTATAAATATGATACATATTATCCTCCAATATTTAAACAAATGAAACAAGTGCAGTTGGAGTATTGTAATTCAAAATCAAAACTACTTGTAAGAGCTGCTGATATTGTAGCTAATAAAATATATTATTTAACAAAAAACGAAATGATAAAAGATATATGTGAAATTCAAAATATGAATGTCATTTATTTACCATAATAAAAATCATACTTGTTTTTTACTAGCTTATATTACAAATTAGCGAAGGAAAGGATGTCTATTCCAAAAGAAGCCCCTTGGAAGACGTTGGTACTTAATAAGCAGTTCCATTAGGAGCTGCGAATTTAGTACCATTACGTCTGGAACGGAGCGAAAGCGCGGCTTCGTTGGAATAGACATCCTTTCCACAGCGAACCTTTGGTCAGAAAGATTGAGCGTTTTAAGACATTTATTTCTAAAGACTTAATCAAAATCATGGTGAAGTCTTTCTAAAAATAATTCTGCGGCGGAAGAAAAAATCTGATATTTTTTCCAAATAATATTTAATCCAGAATCTAGTTTTGGCTCTAATGGTCTGAAACAAAGATTGCTATTTTCAGAAATATTAGCGATTTTATCAATAGTGATGGCATAACCAATCCCTGCATCTACCATAATAGCAGCATTATATATAAGATTAAATGTTGTTACAATATCTAATTTGTCAAAATCTTTTCCAAACCACTTCGCAAAATCATTTTTGGATTGTTCTTTTGAGATAGCTTGACGGGAGCAGATTAATGGGACGTCAAGTAAATCTTCTTTTTTGATAGATTTCTTTTCTGCTAGTGGACTATCTTTTCTCATTATAATGCCCCAAGTATCTTTTGCAGGAATATTTAGATAATCATATTTGGAAATGTCAGTAGGTTGAATTAGAATACCAAAGTCTAAAAGTCCTTTATCCAATCGTTTTGTTACATCTGCTGCATTTCCACTATATAAATGATAATGTATGTTAGGATAAATATTCCGTAGCTCTTTTGCAATATCAGCAATAAGTCTGATGGCATCTGTTTCACCGCCGCCAATATAAATATCACCACCCACGCTTTCTTCCATAGAATTAAATTCTGCTTCCGTTTTATCTACCATAGAAATAATTTCTTCCGCGCGTTTTCTCAGAATCATGCCTTCCACAGTTAATGTCATATTGTGGATTCCACGAGTAAATAGTTTTTGTCCTAACTCGTCTTCCAAATCTTTGATCTGCCTTGAAAGGGTAGGTTGTGTTACATGTAGGGAATTTGCTGCACCAGTAATACTGCCTTCTCTTGCGATTGCTAAAAAATAGCGAAGCACTCTGATTTCCATATAAAACCCTCCTGATTAAAATATGATATATATGTAAATTATATTTTTTGTAATATGCCTGTCAAGTATAGCATTACTTACAATTTAAGTATTTGCTATTTCATGATATCACTTATATAATAATATCAGAACGGGGGTGATCAAGTGAATGAAATGACAGAGGAAGGTCGGCTTCGATGTAATTTAAAAGATGCAGGATGTGATGAAGCGACGATTCAGAAATATTTTCAGTTATATTATGAAGGAAAGCAGCAGGAGCAATATAGGCTTTTGGCTAGGCATAGAGCATCACTTTTAGATCAGATTCATATGAGTCAGCATATGATTGACTGCCTCGATTACCTGATTTATAACATGAAAAAAGAATTAATAAAAAATAAAAATGAGAGGTATTTATTATGAACATGAATTTTAATTTCAACAATCCAACAAATCTTATTTTTGGAACAGGGAAACTAGAAGAACTCAGTAGCCAGATTAGTATAAAGTGTGAAAGAGGTATGCTTGGAAAGAAAGCTCTTCTTTTAATTTCTAATGGAACTTCTGTAAAAAAATATGGGACTTTGGAACGTGTGGAGAAACAGTTAAAGAAAGCAGAAATAAAATATGTAATCTGTGCAAATATTCATAAATGATGGAATACTTTTTGCCTTTGTAGTTCTTTAGTCAAAGTGTTTAAACAATTATAATACTATTTATTATAGAAAATAATAGTATTTTAAGAGATAATCTTCATGTAGAAAAATATTTGCATGAAACAGGATTTGTTGGAAATTCTCTGTCTGAAAATAAATATTATAACAGAATATGATTATCTAAAATGAAAAAAATGTGGAGAATTTAGGTGTTCATGAACATTAGAATAATCAGACAGAGAAAATGTATAGTTGTAATCTTAGAAAAGAGGGAGGAACGGATTAGTATAGTTAAATAGTAGAAAAATAGCAATATTGTATAAATGTATCATAATTACTAAATGACGTTGTAAAGCTTTTAATTTTAGCTATGCGGCGGCATTTATTACTGTTAATTTCGTTATAGTTATTTAATTTATGCTTGCAATAGAAGGCTTTCTACTATATAATATTTATAAATGAATGGTGTAGATGGAAGAAATTTGCGAGCTACTTCATGTTGAAATGATGATAATAAAAATCAGGCGAGATCATGTACATATACTTAGAAAAGTAGACTATCTATTTGAAGTTCACAAAGCTATAAAACAAATCAAAGTTAAGGGAAATGGAAATTATAATGAGTGGTAGTTCCCATACCACACAGTGCTTTCAGATATAGAGAGATGTTAGAAAATTGATAGTCACAATAAGTAGAGATAGATGAATAAATAGTATCTTTGATAAAAGTTTGTTATTTTCAATAATATAATTTAACTGCCTCATTTATATAAAGTCAATAGAAAATATTTAACATAAAATAGCAAAAATTCCCCCTCTCTATAAAAGGAGAGATGAATTGCAAAAACAGTATCTTACAGCAATAGTGGGTGGAGAGAAATGAAAAGATACCTCTCACTGACAGAAGGGTAATTCTCGACTGTATGATGCTGTCGCACTTCGTGAAATTACCGGGCGTGGATTGAAACAATATACAACATATTAATATGTTAAAAATGAGTTATAGTTTCGTCTTTCTATTTTATTGTTATCGTGAAATTGGTTTTTTACAGACTAGAAAAGCTAATTAAATTAACTAGCGTAGGCAAGGGAGTATTTAGGAAGAAGGTCCTTAGAAGAATCGGTACTTAATGAGAGGTGCGATTGTGCGCCGAGAATTTAGTGCCTATGTAGTCTTTTACGGAGCACGAATGTTACCTAAATATTTCCTTGCCTATGCGATTCTTCAACATTAAAGCTGTTTGAACTGTAATAAAAATGAAGGATTAAGAAGGAAAGAGTGACAATAATAAAAAAGAAATTATAGTAAGGAGAGAATAAATATCGGGATTTGACGTTAATTATTGTTACCTATTCATTGACTTCAATTAAGAAAAGTGTATAATAAAGTAGTTAATATATTAAGAGATAAAAAATTTGGAAGGCGGTAGTTACATGAAAGAGAAAATAGTTACAGAGATGCAGAGAACAAAAGGATTCAGAAGCCTGACGTTTATGTTGATTTCAATTATTTTTATTATGGTTTCCGTTTCTACTATTGGACTGGCATGTCTGGGTGTATATTATTTGAGGCGGTCTATGGAAGAATCGATGGAATTATATCAAGAAACCATGACAGAAGGCTATTTGATGGAGATCAAATCCCAAGTACAAGGAGCGTTAGGAGTAGTACAGAGTTATTATGACCGAAGCCAGAAAGGTGAGTTGACAGAGGAAGAAGCTCAGAAAATGGCAACGGAAGCAGTTCGTGCTATGCGCTATCGAGATGATGCTTCAGGGTATATTTGGATAGATGGAGAGGATCATATGTTAGTCATGCATCCGATTTTGACGGAACAAGAGGGGACTAATAGGTATGATTTGACAGATGAGAATGGCGTTAAAGTTACGCAAAGTATTGTAAATTCTGCAAAAGCTGGCGGAGGATACAATGAATTTTATTTTACTAAATCAGATGGTGTAACAGTTGCACCGAAAGTTGCTTATACTGAGATGTTTAAACCATGGGGATGGGCAGTTGCTACAGGAAATTATGTGGATGATATGAATCAAAAGATCAATGACAGGAAGGAATATATTGAAGAAGATTTTTCCCATATGTTTAAAATTTATGTATTTTCAGCAGTTGTAATATTGATTGTAGCACTAATTATATCTGCTTTAGGTGGATGGAGAATTACTAAAGGTATCAAGTTGGTGGAAGGCAATCTTCGTCAGGCAGCTATGGGTGACTTGAGTTTTACTGTCAATCCTAAATTATTGAAACGAGCAGATGAGATTGGGGTGATGGCACGTTCGTTGGAGAATGTTCGGCAGTCATTAGCCAGTATGTTAGGCAGCATGATTCGTACAGGAGAAGCTTTGAATCAAAGTAGTGAGAAATTCAGTGAGAAATTTGGACATATTTCAGAAAGTATCCAAAACACGAATCAAGCGATTGATGATTTGGCACAAGGAGCTACAAACCAAGCCAATGAAACAGAAATAGTGAATGAAAAGATTATAGAACTCGGAGGTGTCATTGAAGTTGAAAAGAGCGGTGTATCCAAATTGGAAAAAGTCGTATCTACTATGACAAAACATACAATGGGCGCTTCTGAAAGTATTAAGGAATTAGATCAGATTACTAAAGTGACCATTGAAACTATTAATACTGTATCGGAACAGACAAATAAAAATAATGATTCTGCTACTAATATTAATAAGGCTGTAGAAATTATTAAGGGACTGGCAGCACAAACTAATTTACTTTCGTTGAATGCTAGTATAGAAGCAGCTAGAGTTGGAGATGCAGGAAGAGGATTTGCTGTTGTAGCAGAAGAAATTAGAAGTCTTTCCGAGGAATCTTCAGGAAATGCTCAAGAGATTGAAGTAATTGTAAAAGAATTGATTAATAATGTAGAGATTTCTGTTATTAAAATGCATGAAGTAATGCGTAATGTAGAAAAGCAGCAGGAGCGTTTGAATGAAACTAGAGAGGCATTTAAGTATTTAACAACAGAGGTTAATCAGGTAGAAGAAGTGACTAAGGAAATCGGAAATCAAACAGAGATTTTAAATTCCTTAAAACAGATTGTTACAGATTCTGTCAATACTTTAGCTAGTGTAGTTCAAGAGAATGCAGCATCTACAGAAGAAACAAGTGCTAGTATGACACTTCTGTCCCAGACTATCAAAGAATGTACAGAGGATACAAAAGGACTGGTAAAATTAAGTCAGCAGCAGAAGGAAGAGGCAAATAAATTCCAACTGTAATTATGAGATGTTATATTTTTGCTTTGTATGAAAAGATTTTGATAATCACATGAAGAATTTAAAACAGTTGTACTGATAATGACTAATAGCATTTTCCCATTGGAAATGTTTTTTCAAATAGGGGAAATGCTTTTTCTGTACTATATTATTAAAAAGGGATTAGTAGGTGATTATGAAGGTCAAAAATGGGACGCTGCGGCAAGGAAGTATTCCAGCGAAGCCGCGCTTTCGCTCCGTTCCAGACGTAGCGGTACTAAATTCGCGAACCCTTGCGGGTTTGCTTATTAAGTGCCGACGTCTTCCAAGGGGCTTCTTATGGAATACTTCCTTGCCGGAGCTGGTTGGCTGTTTTACTTTTGGAAAGGTGAATGTTAGGTTAGGATAAGCTATGAAATTTAAAGCTAAGTGAGGAGATATGCAGAAGGAATTTTTGATATTGATATAGAACTTGGAGTTTTAACCTCATCAAGGAAGTCCCCCGCTTCTAAGCCGCCAAGGCGAAAGCGG
>CAJUHN010000044.1 GCA_910585935.1 uncultured Lachnospiraceae bacterium
AGACGTAACGGTACTAAATTCGCGGTTTCGCTTCTTGCGAAACTGCTCATTAAGTGCCGACGTCTTCCAAGGGTCTTCTTTTGGAATACTTCCCTGCCGCAAGCTGCTTTTTCTCATGGGCTAGATATATCGTTGTATTAACTTTTGAGTAAATAATAGATTTATTAATATTTTTATATTACTAGGTAGTAAAACATATAAATGTGGTTTTATTTGATTATTAATGCAACAATGTACTAATTTGTATGATGTAATAGGGGGTGTGGTGGAAAGGGACAAGGGGAGTATGAAGTAAAAAATATACAAGAAGAAAGAGAGGAAATGAAGAAATGGCAAAAGTAGGAATTATTATGGGAAGTGATTCGGATCTTCCTATTATGAGTAAGGCGTGTGATATTTTAGAGAAATTGGGAATTTCATTTGATGTTACTGTGATTTCAGCACATAGAATGCCAGATATTTTTTTTGATTATGCGAAATCGGCAGAAGGTAAGGGATATAAAGTGATTATCGCTGGGGCAGGCGGTGCAGCACACCTTCCGGGAATGGCAGCAGCGATTTTTCCGCTCCCTGTTATCGGTGTTCCGATTGAAACAAAGGCATTGGGAGGAGTGGATTCTCTTTATTCGATTGTGCAGATGCCATCTGGCATACCAGTTGCTACAGTAGCCATTAATGGAGCGGCAAATGCTGGGCTTTTAGCTGCAAAAATATTGGCGACATCTGACAGTGAGTTATTAGAAAAATTAAAACAATATTCAGAAGAGTTAAAACAAGGAGTTGTAAAAAAAGCAGAAAAATTAGATGGAATAGGGTATCAAGAATATTTAAAGCAGATGTAGAATTGATAAAGTTAGATAAATGGGTTTCGCTATTTGATAGGAAATGAATCATAGTGAGAGAGCAGAGGTTATATGATTGTTAAAGCTGTTTAGATGAGTTTAATATAAAATAGCAAGAATTGTATTATTTATAGAAATTGGAAGATGAATTGCAAAAATTATCCTAGGGTGTGGCGGTTGCCATGCCCTGTATTTTTCTGTGTAAGTCAAAGAAATTCATTTTTTCCT
Source organism: uncultured Lachnospiraceae bacterium (assembly GCA_910585935.1). Taxonomy (GTDB): domain Bacteria; phylum Bacillota; class Clostridia; order Lachnospirales; family Lachnospiraceae; genus MGBC136627. Next base: position 1,071 of record CAJUHN010000044.1, read on the forward strand.
TCCATAAAGGGGAAAGGTTGGTTAATCGTTGCTTGAATTTATATCTTTGATATACATAAATATGCAAATGATTGTTAAAACTGTTTCAACAACGGGCTGTGCTACAATCACGCCATTCAGTTTCAAAAAATAATTCAAAATGATTACTCACGGAATAAATAGTGCTACATTTCTTAGCATAGTAATGGTTAGCGATTTTATTGCTTTTCCTAACGCTTGAAAGTAACTTGTTATCATATTAATAACACCAAGCATTAGAGCTGACAGGCAAAGGATTTTCAAAAAGTATGCTGTTTGTTCAATCAAAACACTATCCTGTAAGAATATAGCGCCAAGTGGCTTTCCAAAAAGTACAAAGACAACAGTAAATATCACACCCATGAGAATTCCATATAGTATTGTATATTTCACTATATCAGACATTCGTTTTTTCCATAGTAATAGCCCACTAAAGGAGTAACGCCCTGAGATAATCCTACTGACAGTAAAATTGGAATCATATCAAGTTTATATGCAATTCCATAAGAAGCTACTGCATTAGATCCATAAATACTGATATAGTTGTTAAGTACAATATTGGAAACACTCATAAGCACTGTAATGAGAGCACCCGGAATACCAATACTTACCACATTACGAATCATTTTGGCATTTGGCAAAAAATGTTTAGGTGTTAATGGCACTAATTGATTTCCCTTGTATTCTTCACGAATCATGCAGGCAGTATAATATATTGTTGCACATACAAATCCTAAAGATGTTGCAAGTGCAGCTCCTGCTGTTCCCCAGCCTGCGATAGCTATAAAAATATAATCCAATACAATATTGATTACATTTCCAAGCATCAAACCAATAGTGCTTTCTTTTATCAGACCAACTGAACGAAATAAATGAACAAATCCATTTGCCAGCATAATAAAAGGAGCACCTATAAAAATATATTTCAGATAATCACAGGTATAAGCAATATTATAAATAAGAGTTGTAAGTTGTCCCAACATAGCAGGTAATCCAACCCTTATAATTGCTTTGGAAATATTTTTTTCTTCAAAAACAGATGCCATATTTTTTCCTCCTCCCTTGAACTTTTTGTCATTATAATCTAAAATCAATTCAAAAAACAAGACATATGTCTTGTTAGAGAGAGGCTTTATGGAAAGAATATATGATAAAAAGAAAATTATAAACTGTATTGCTAAAAGTAAATATCATGCTGTACTTGACTCATTGAATATAGATTTTTATCTGACAAAATATGAAAAAGGCGAATTAGTGAGTTCACCTTTTCAAAACGAATTTTTATTTCAAATTGTAGAACAAGGCTCTATAAACATCTACTTCATTCGTGATGATGGTACACGCTATTCATTATCAAATGGAACTACAGACTACTTTCTCGGAGATATGGATATCTTTTATCCAAAAAGTAATAATATTTATGCGGAAGCAGCCGAAAGGCTGACCTGTATTTCATTTTCTATTGAAAAACATAGGGAAATATTGCTCTCCAATAACAAGTTTTTGGAGCTTATTTGTAATAGTCTTTCAGCCAAAATTGGAACAATGACTACTATTGATGCTGCTCCTACTTCTCTTACAGAACGGGTTATGTCCTATATGAAATATAAATGCAATGATGAAACCTTAAAAGGAATAGAACGAGCTGCTTTTCATCTTCATTGTAGCGCAAGACAACTTCAAAGAATTTTAAATCAAATTGAAGCCGCCGGATTAGTCAAAAAATTAAAGGGACATATAAGTTGATCTAAAGCAGAACTATACTTTTTAGTCAATCTTTAGTTCGATCATTTTCCAAGTTTCTTTTTATCCTTTTTATCAGTGAGCTGATAGCTGATATCGATGAGCTTCATGATTCTCTCATCGCTTAATGTTTCATCTAAAAGAATAGAAATCCAATATTTATGGTTCATATGATATGCTGGATAGATACCATCTTCTTTATGGAGATTTTCTCTATCATTTTCATTGATTTTTAAATTAAGAATATCAACTTCTAAATCATGAGCAGATTTATCCAATTTATCTTTTTTTATGTTCATAATAAGACCATACCACTTCGATGTGTTCGCATGACGAAAAGTAGCGGCTGTCTGATAAGATTTTTGTTTCCATGGAAAATCTGGCTGATCACCATATTTATCATAAATCTGCTTTGTGATGCGATTTGCTTGGTCAGAGGCAAAGAGAATATCTTCATAACATGTTTGAGCTATATTTGTAAGGATATCTTCATATGCATTTCTCACAGAACAGACATATGCTCCATTCTGGGAAGGAACACGTAATGGCATATATTCCTCATTGTTCATTTTGTCAATGACAATTCCAGAAACAAATCCGCTATTGTCAATATTTATAATTGCCCGAAAGTCTTCATTCATAAAATCTGTTTCATAATGATAACCATTTTGAGTTTCTAATAATCCATATGTCTTGAATTTTGAAAAATCTGGTCTTTTTCTTTGAAAAATTTTGGCTTCAATATCCACTTTCTTTTCCTCCATATTTTTTTATAGTTAGCCTTTATTTTTTCCCTTGTATTTTATCATTTTTTTAGGGAAAGTGAAATCATTTTTTCTGTTTCCAGTTCTGATTTTAATCATTCATAAAGACTTTGATGTTGTTCAGGCTGCTTGAAAGTCAAAGGTACGCTTACGGTAAGGAACTATTCCAACGAAGCCGCGCTCCCGCTCCGTTCCAGACGTAACGGACACTAAATTCTCGGCGTGTCACCGCACTGCTCATTAAGTGCCAACGTCTTCCAAGGGGCTTCTTATGGAATAGTTCCTTACCTCCGCTAGTTTATTGACTTTTCTAATCTATAAAGAGCGAATTTCGTCATCATCTAGGATAGAAAGATTGAAGTCATTTGCAAGACACATCAAGTATTTTTAAAAAGCAATTTAAAAATAGTGATAGAACAGAAACTTTTTACTGGAAAATATCAGTATAAATATAGCAATAAACGCTATTACACTTTGCAAATCAAATTAGCCGATGATATAAACTAGCACAGGAAGGAAGGTATTCCAAAAAAAGACCCTTGGAAGACGTCGGCACTTAATGAGCAGCTCTGTAAGGAGTTGCGAATTTAGTACCGCTACGTCTGGAACGGAGCGGGAGCGCGTCTTTGTTGGAATACCTTCCTTCCTGTGCGGAACTTTAGCTAAAATGTTCCCCCTTATTAAAACAATAAGCCTTATTATCACAAATTCTAATATCATAGAATAGATATATTAGTAATATTAATAAATAAATTAAGGAAAAAATACCACCCAATCATATAAAATTATGATAGAATAAATCTATTAGATCAATACTCAATACATTAGGAGGACGAGAGAATGGATTATAAAAAAGCAGGAGTGGATATTGAAGCAGGATATAAAGCGGTTGAATTGATGAAAAGTCATGTACAAAAGACGATGAGACCAGAAGTTTTAGGTGGTTTAGGTGGTTTTTCAGGAGCTTTTTCTTTAGAATCTTTTAAAAATATGGAAAAGCCGACTTTAGTTTCTGGTACAGATGGAGTAGGTACAAAATTAAAATTAGCGTTTTTGTTAGATCGTCATGATACTATTGGAATTGATTGTGTGGCGATGTGTGTAAATGATATCGCTTGTGCAGGGGGAGAACCATTATTTTTCTTAGATTATATTGCCTGCGGAAGAAATGAACCTGAAAAAATTGCTACTATTGTGAGTGGTGTTGCAAATGGTTGCTGTCAGGCAGAAGCAGCATTAATTGGAGGAGAAACTGCAGAAATGCCGGGATTTTACCCGATAGACGAGTATGATTTAGCAGGATTTGCGGTTGGAATCGTAGATGAGAAAGATCTGATCACGGGAAAGGATTTAAAAGCTGGTGATGTTTTAGTTGGTATAAAATCTTCAGGAGTTCACAGTAATGGATTTTCTTTGGTCAGAAAAGTATTCAGTATGAAGGAAGAGGCTTTAAATGTTCATTATGATTCTCTTGGAAGAACATTAGGAGAAACATTACTAGAGCCTACTAAGATTTATGTGAAAGCATTAAAGAATGTGAAAAAGGCAGGCGTGAAGGTGAAAGCGTGCAGCCATATTACAGGAGGAGGATTCTATGAAAATATTCCAAGAATGCTTCCAGAGGGAATTCGTGCATTTGTAAAGAAAGATAGTTATGAGATCCCTGCTATTTTTAAAATGCTTTCTGTAGATGGAGAGATTGCGGAAAATGTGATGTATAACACTTTTAATATGGGAGTGGGAATGGTGCTCGGTGTTGATTCTGCTAGTGTTGATACAACCATAAAAGCGATTAAAGAAGCGGGAGAAGACGCTTTTGTATTGGGAGAAGCCAAAGAAGGAGAAAAAGGAGTGACCATATGCTAAAGATAGTGGTATTGGTTTCCGGAGGGGGGACAAACCTTCAGGCGATTATAGATGGGATTGAAAATCAAACCATTCATAACACAGAGATTGTGGGTGTGATCAGCAATAATAGGAATGCATATGCCTTAAAGCGTGCGGAACAAAAGAATATACCTGCTGCCTGTATTTCTCCAAAAGATTATGAAAATAGAGCTTTATTTTATCAGGCATTATTAAAAAAAGTACATGAATTTTCGCCAGATTTCATTGTATTGGCGGGATTTTTAGTTGCGATTCCAGAAGAAATGGTAAAACAATATGAAAATCGTATCATTAATATTCATCCATCTCTGATTCCTTCTTTTTGTGGAGTGGGTTATTATGGGTTAAAAGTACATGAAGCTGTTTTACAAAGAGGTGTGAAAATCACAGGGGCTACAGTACATTTTGTGGATAGTGGAACAGATACAGGACCTATTTTTTTGCAAAAGGAAGTATATGTAGAGGAAGAAGATACGCCAGAAGTATTACAAAGACGTGTGATGGAACAAGCGGAATGGCTTATACTTCCAAAAGCGATTGATTTAATCGCTCAGGGAAGGGTGTTCGTGTCAGGAAATAAAGTATATGTGAAAGAGCATGAAATAGAAAGTTAGTAAGGTGAGGTTAGGGAATAAGATAGGTGAGAAAGAAGGAGAATTTTATGAAAGTTTTAATTGTCGGGAGCGGCGGAAGGGAACATGCGATTGCTTGGAAAGTGGCACAGAGTGAGAAGGTAGATAAGATTTATTGTGCTCCGGGGAATGCAGGAATTTCGGAATATGCGGAATGTGTGAATATTCAAGCGATGGAATTTGAAAAATTAGTGGATTTTGCAAAAGAAAAGAAGATAGACCTTACGATTATTGGAATGGATGATCCATTAGTCGGAGGAGTGGTAGATGTTTTTGAAAAAGAAGGACTCCGTGTTTTTGGACCGAGAAAGAATGCGGCTATTTTAGAAGGGTCGAAAGCTTTTTCTAAAGATTTGATGAAAAAATATCAAATCCCTACTGCATCTTATCAGACATTTGAAGAAGCAGAAGAAGCATTAAAATATTTGAATACAGCAAAATTCCCAGTTGTATTAAAGGCAGATGGGTTAGCATTAGGAAAAGGAGTTTTAATCTGTAATAACTTAGAGGAAGCCAAGAACGGGGTAAAATCTATCATGTTGGACAAACAGTTTGGGGCAGCAGGAAATCAAATAGTGATAGAGGAATTTTTAGTCGGAAGAGAGGTTTCTGTATTATCTTTTGTCGATGGAAATACGATTAAAATTATGACATCTGCACAAGATCACAAGCGGGCAAAAGATGAAGATAAAGGACTTAATACTGGCGGAATGGGAACATTTTCTCCGAGTCCTTTCTATACCAAAGAGGTAGATGAATTTTGTAAAAAGTATATCTATCAGGCTACGGTAGATGCGATGAAAGCAGAAGGGCGTTCTTTTCAGGGAATTATTTTCTTTGGATTGATTTTAACAGAGAAAGGACCAAAAGTTTTAGAGTATAATGCACGTTTTGGTGATCCAGAAGCTCAAGTAGTATTGCCTCGAATGAAAAATGATATTATAGAGGTGATGGAAGCTTGTATCAATGGAACATTAGATAAAATAGAATTAGAGTTTGAAGACAATGCAGCGGTCTGTGTGATTTTAGCTTCTGATGGTTATCCAGAGCATTATGAAAAAGGTTTTCCCATTTATGGGCTGGAAAATTTTAAGGACAAAGAAGGTTATTATGTATTTCATGCAGGAACAAAATTAGCGGAAGAAAAGATATTGACAGAAGCTGGTTGTAAGACTTCATACATAGTATTGACAAATGGCGGTAGGGTTTTAGGAGTGACAGCAAAGGGAAAAGATTTAAAGACAGCCAGAAAGAATGCTTATCAGGCAACAGAATGGATAGATTTTAAAAATAAATATATGAGAACGGATATCGGAAAAGCGATAGAAGAAGTTTAAAAAAAAGCCTTTTTGGGTTATGTTGATAGGAAAATATAACCTAAAAAGGTTTTTTATGTAAAATACTGATATATTTAGTTGACAACCATTTAGTGAATTATCTATAATAGGACATGTTAGAATCAAAAGATTAAGGCAGATAGAAAGCAATCTATGTGAAACAAACATATGCGGAGGAAATGGGAAGGAGTTAACAGATGAATTTATATACAACACAAAAGAACTGCTTTTTTAAGATTCTTTTGGCTGTCAGAAAGAAAGGCGGGAAAAATTTATGGAAGATATTATTTCTATTTAGTTTTATTTTGATAGGCAGCTGTTTCTATATTGAGAAATGTGATGCAGCGACCAACGCTATCATAACAGGAGCGAGCAGTTTAAATATTCGTTCTGGACCGGGGACTTCTTATGATAATGTTATAGCAGATGATAATACAAAAATAACATTGCCAAATGGTTATAATGTATCTATTGTAGGAGAAGCCTATGATAATGAACGAAACCTTTGGTATAAAATATCATTTACTTATCGTAATGCGACTTATGAGGGATATGCGTTGGCGACATACATAAAAGAGCGAAATAGTTTAGGGTCAGAAAGTAATTTTGAAGAATATTTAACACAGCAGGGATTTCCAGAAAGCTATAAAGAAAAACTTCGTACCCTTCATTCCGCACATCCGAAATGGATATTTGAAGCATTTCATACAGGATTAGATTGGCAGAGAACAGTGAATGCAGAGAGTGAAGTAGGAAAAAATTTAATACAAAATAATGTAATATCCTCTTGGAAATCTATGGAAAAAGGAGCATATAACTGGGATACGAATACATGGGTAGTATTTGATGGAGCTGATTGGGTGGCAGCTTCTAAGGAATTAATCACATATTATTTAGATCCACGCAATTTTTTAGATGAGAGCAATATTTTTATGTTTGAAACATTATCTTATGATAATTCTTATCAGACAGCAGCAGGAGTGCAAAGTATTTTAAGTGGTTCATTTATGAGTGGAACTTATACAGATACAGATGGGTGGAGCGGAAGTTATGCAGATGCTTTTATTTATGCAGCAGAACAGTCTGGCGTGAGTCCTTATCATCTGGCATCTCGTTCTTTACAAGAATTAAGCCCTAGCGGCAGTTCTAGTGTATCTGGAACAGTATCAGGGTATGAAGGCTATTACAATTTTTATAATATTGGAGCAACCAGTTCTAGTAATCCCATTCTCAATGGGTTAGCATTTGCAAAACAATATAATGACACCTATTTTTTGCCATGGAATGCGAAATGGAAGGCGATTGCTGGAGGTGCTATTTATTTAGGAAAACGCTATATTAATGTTGGGCAGGATACCTTATATTTACAGAAGTTTAATGTACAAGGGAGCAGTCCCTATACGCATCAATATATGACAAACGTACAAGCTGCTAGTTCAGAAGCTAAAAAGATGGCAGTTGCATATGGAAATATAGGGGATAGAGAAATTGTATTTAAGATTCCCATATTTGAAAATATGCCAAGCACTATCAGCCCACTGCCCACTGGATCAGGAAGCTCTGTAGCAGTGCTTTCAGAACTTTCCATAAAAGGATACTCCCTCACTCCTACTTTTAATAAAAATGTGACAGAATATGATTTAGTATTAAATGAAATAATTTCATCTGTAGAAGTATCAGCAAAAGCAGCAGATTCTAGTTCTTCTGTATCAGGAACAGGAACACATAAATTACAAGAAGGTTCAAATAATATCAGAATTGTAGTCACTGCTCCAAGTGGAAATACTACTACTTATACAATCCATATTGTAGTTCCTTTAAGTAAACCAAATACAAATGGACCGGGAACAAATGGGAATGATTCAAACTCAAATGGACCAGGATCAAATGGAAATGGACCGGGAACAAACGGAGAAACTATATCAGATAAACCAGGAACATCAGAACAACCAACTACATCAAATAAACCGGGAACACCGGAACAGACAACTTCACCAAACAAACCGGGAACACCAGAACAGACAACTTCACCAGATAAACCGACAACACCAACAACATCTGGAGAAGATGAAAAACAAATCACCATTTCAGCAAAAGGTAAACAATTTATGACATTAAAGGAAAACAACAAAAGTACTACGGTTATCTATGGATTTGATGTAGGAATGGAAGCAACAGAGGCAGTAAAATCGATAACTGCGACAAACTGTAGTGTTCAGATTCTGAATGCAGACCGAACACCTAACACAAGTATCATAGCCACAGGAAATATTGTACAGATCAAATCTAATAAGGATAATGCTATCATCAGTGAACTTTTAGTTGTCATTTATGGTGATGTAAATGGTGATGGGCAAATTAATGCAAAAGATATGTTATATTTACAACAGCATTTATTAGGAATTATTACTTTAAATGGTGTCTATGCGGAAGCTGGAGATATTAACTGGGCTGCTGATGCATTAGATAGCAAAGGTGTGAAGACAACACAAATTAATGCACAAGATATCTTACATTTAAAAAGACATTTATTAGATATTAAATATATCACACAAAAATAAGACGGATTAGAGAAAGGTATGGGAATATAGGAATGAACAAACGAAGAAAAAAAATAGTTACAATAGTTACAGTATTATGTCTTTGCCTATTGGCAGGAATAAGAACCTTAGCAGCAGATGGCTCTATCACATATGGCTCTAGCTCTTATAGTGCTACTCAGGGAGAAACCTTTCAAGTTGGAGTTTATGTAAATGGAAGTGAAGCGATTGGAGCTTATGAATTTTATCTAGATTATAGCGCCGATATGTTAGAATATGTATCCGGAGCAGATGGCGGAGGAAGTGGAAGACTAAAATTTGTAGGAAATGGAAATAGTGAATCCTATAAATATATGCTGACATTTAAAGCGAAGACAGCAGGAAACACAACAATTAGTATTTCTAATGTATATTTAGGACCATTAAATTTAAGCAGTGGAGATTCTATGAATATTACAACAGCAGCGAGCGCACCTATCACCATTCAAGGACCGAGCAGTGCCTCTGGAGAATGTCGTTTGAAATCTTTAAACATTTCTCCAACTGGATTATGGGATCAATTTGCGCCAGATAAAACAGAATATGATATCACAGTGGATAATGATGTAGAAAAATTAACAATCAGCGCAGAACCAGAAAACAGTAAAGCTTCTGTACAAGTATCGGATACGAATTTAAAAGTGGGAGTAAATACGATTAAGGTTACAGTAACCGCCGAAAATGGAGAAACAAAAAGTTATAATATTATTGTCCGCAGAAAAGAAGGACAAAATCAAACACAACAGACAGAAGCCCAAACTACAGTAGCTTCTACAACAGCAGCACAAGAACCTACAGAAACTACACAAGCACAACAGCCTGCTACTGTTCCAAATATAGAAGGATTAGACACAACACGCCCCGTTTCTGTCAATGGAAAAGAACTGTATTTTAAAGAAGATATGTCAGCTATTCAACCTCCAGAAGGCTTTAGTGCGACAACTGTGAATTATAAAGGACAAGAAACCCCAGCATTTATTAGTGCGGATAATATTGTACTATTTTATTTAATTGATGGAATAGAAGAAAAGGGAGCATTTTATGTCTATGAATCAGAACAAGAGAATGTATATCCTTATATTAAAGTGACCAATAAATCAGGAAATTATTTAGTACTATCTGCCGACAATACGGTACAAGCACCCGCTGGATATACAGCAACAGTACTTTCTTTAGGAAGTGAAGGAGAAAATATTGAAACTAATGTGACCGCTTGGGTAAATGAAGCGAACAGTGAATTTTTCTTACTCTATGCTAGAAATGAAAATGGAGAAAAGAATTTTTACCAATACGATCAAAAAGAAAGAACGCTACAGCGTTATGCAGGAAATAGTATATCACAAGATGGAGAAACAAATAATCCTTCTGATACATCTTTACAAGAGGAATTGAATAAATTAAAGTTAGAACAGCAAAAGGATACTAAGAGTAAACTGATGATCATCATCATATTGTCCTGCCTTTGTGTCATATTGATTATATTAGTGATCACATTAATTTTCCGCCTGAGAGGACAAACAGATAATGATGATATAGGAACTTCAGAATTATACCTGAAAAAAGAAGAAACAGCAGCTACAGAAGAAATAATAACAGAGGATACAAATAGAAAAGAAAAGAAAAAAAGAAAAAGAAAAGAGAAAATATCAGACGAAGAGGAAATAGAAGAAGATGAGGAAGAATTAATAGAAGATAGAACAGATATAGGAATAGTTGAAGAACGAGTTTCTAAAAATAGAATACCAGAGAGAATTTCTAATAAAAAAGAAAGAATAGATACGAATTCTATAGAAGATACAAAAGAGATAGAAGGAGTGAGAGAACGATTAAAAGAAGCAAAAGAAAAGAAGATAGAACCTGTTGACACATATTCTTTACAAGAAGATAAAAAGAAAGAGCGAAAAGCGAAACGAGAAGAAGAGCCAGAGATGGATGATTTCCTTGTAGATTTAGATGATGATGATTTTACGTTCTTTGACTATGATGATGAAGATGAAAATGATGAACTATAAGATAAGAGAAATGATAAAATAGAAAATTAGGTAATTAGACTAAGATACTATATTCTAAGATATTCCTAGAATTATGGATGTCTAATTACCTAACTATTTTTTGTTATAAATGATATAATTTTATCCACAATGATATAGATTTGTTTGGGGTACATGAAAATCAGAGGGGCGCTTAGGGGAAGGGACTATTCTAACGAAGCCGCGCTCTCGCTCCGTTCCAGACGTAGTGGTACTAAATTCGCAACTCCTTACAGAGCTGCTCATTAAGTACCAACGTCTTCCAAGGGGCTTCTTTTAGAATAGTCCCTTCCCCTAAGCTAGTTTATGGCTGTTTTACTGTGAAAGTGTTTTTCGTCATGAATAGCCAGAAGGAAGTTTGGTTGTTATTTTAGTTGGAAATGAAAGAATGAAACTTATAGGAGTAAGTGACTGACAGGCTGAATTATGAATATGAGTCAGCTATTGTATGAAGCTTAAAAGACAACTGGAATATAAATATGAATGGTATGGTATGAAATGGAAAGGAAAAACAATATTTGTTGCAGATAGGTATTTTGGTAGCAGCCAAATTTGAAGTTGTTGTGAACGCCAAAATGAGAAAAAAGACGAGAGTATTAGAAAGTGCCTATACCTATAAGGTGAGAGTAAACGGCTATCGTGCGTCGCAAACTAGCTTTTGCGATAAAAGAGCGAAGGCAAGGAAGTATTCCATAAGAAGCCCCTTGGAAGACGTTGGTACTTAATGAGCAGCTCTGTAAGGAGGTGCGAATTTAGTACCACTACGTCTGGAACGGAGCGAGAGCGCGGCTTCGGTGGAATACTTCCTTGCCGTAGCGAACCTCTAAATAAAATAGTAAAAAATACAAATAGAAATTTTGTTTCTATATTGACAGCCAATGAGCAATACGTTATACTAGAAACGTATTGTTATACTAAATGTATAACAAATATAACTTATTGTAGAAATACAGATGGAAGGAAGTGGGAGAATGATTGTTACAATTGACTTTAACAGTGATGAGGCAATTTATCTACAGCTTTGCAATCAGATTATATTGGGAATTGCAATGGAAGAATTCAGAGAAGGTGATCCCCTGCCTTCTGTAAGGCAATTAGCAGATAATATCGGAATCAATATGCATACCGTAAATAAAGCATATACTGTTTTAAAACAGGAAGGTTTTGTAAAATTAGATAGAAGAAAAGGAGCAGTGATTTCCTTAAATGCGGATAAAATTAGAGCGCTAGAAGAGATTGAGCAGCAGTTAAGGATAGTATTAGCAAAAGCCAGATGTAGAAATGTGACCTGTCAGGAAATCCATGAGTTGGTAGACCAGATATTTTTAGAATATACAGGAGGAAATTCGGATGCTTTGTGAAAGATGTCAAGAAAGAGAGGCAACAATCTTTTATACAGAAATTATTAATGGAGTGAAAAGTGAACACAGTTTATGCAGTGAGTGTGCGAAAGAAATTGATTTTGGAGATGAAATGCCCTTTGCAGAGTTACTTTCTGGTATTTTAGGAGCATATGCGGGAGTTGGAATAGAAAGAAAGCAAGATACGATGGAACAAGTAACCTGTCCTTCCTGTCAAATGTCTTATCGGGAATTTATTCAAAAAGGAGTATTTGGATGTGAGGACTGTTATGGTGTTTTTGAACCTTTAATTCGAGAGAATATTAAAAAGATACAGGGAAGTGATTCTCATACAGGGAAAAAACCTCTTTATCATTCTAATTTACACAAAGAAGAAGAAAAGGAAGAAGATTTTGTGGAAACAGAAGATGATATTTTAATCATGAAAGAGAAATTAAAAGAGGCACTCTCTACGGAAGATTATGAAGAGGCGGCGAAGTTGAGAGATGAAATAAAAGCTGTAAAAGAAAGGATGGGATTTGATGCTTAAATGGTATGAGGAAAGCGCTGACAATAGTGATGTTGTCGTTTCTAGCAGAATTCGTCTGGCTAGAAATTTAAGTAAATATCCATTTTCTCCGAAATTGTCTAAAAGTCAATCAAAAGAGATGATAAAGGAATTAGAGAGTGAGTTATCTCTTCCTATATCACCAGAAAGACCTCTTCATTGGATACAAGTGAATACCTTATCTGATATCGATAAAGTGGCGCTCGTAGAGCGTCATTTAATCAGTGAAACATTAGCAGCAAAAGAGGACGCTACAGCAGCGATGATATCAGATGATGAAGTGGTCAGTATTATGTTAAATGAGGAAGATCATATTCGGATTCAGACTATGTCGGGTGGAATGAATTTAGAAAAGGCATTTTCTATTGCAGATGCGATTGATGATGAGATTAATAAGAAATTTGCTTATGCTTATCATGAGAGATTGGGATATTTAACTACTTTTCCTACAAATGTAGGAACAGGACTCCGGGTTTCTTATATGCTTCATCTACCGGGAATTGCAAGAACCAAAAAATTGGCGAGTATTTCTTCTGATATAGGGAGATTTGGGGTGACAATTCGGGGAATGAGTAATGATAAAGAAAATGGAATAGGAAATCTGTATCAGATTTATAATCAAAAAACATTAGGACGTGATGAAAAAGAATTAATACAAGAATTAGGTACAATAGCTAATCAGATCATTAAACAGGAGCGCAGGGTGAGAAACAAGATGATGCAAGATAATAAAAATCTATTAGAGGATACATTGCTTCGGTCTTATGGGTTATTAAAATATTGTAAATCTCTGGAAATTGAAGAAGGAATGAATTTATTATCTAATGTGCAGCTTGGAATTACCACTGGAATTATTCAATTAGATGCAGATGAAAATTTTAATATTTATTCTCTGGTGATGGGAATACAACCAGCTCATTTAGAAAAGGAAAAAAATAGAGCGCTCAAAAAAGAAGAAAGGGATATTTTGCGGGCAGAATATGTACAGAAACATTTGCCTGATATCTTAAAATAGGAGGAAATTAGATGCAGAATCGTTTTACAAAAAAGGCTATAGAAGCATTAGAGGCAGCGGATAAAGCCTCGAAAGAACTAGGACATGGTTATATAGGGACAGAACATATTTTAATTGGACTTTTAAGTGTAGAAGATTGTTTAGCATCTTCCATTTTAAAAAACCATGGAGTGAGTCTAGAAAAATTAAAAGAATTAATTGAACAGTTAATTAGTCCATCGAATGGCATTAATATTCGTGAACCAGAAGGATATACTCCTAGAGCGAAACGTGTTTTAGATGCTAGTTATAGGGAAGCGGTTCGTTTCCGCGCTACTTTAGTCGGGACAGAACATATTTTAATTGCGATTATAAAAGAAACAGATAGCATAGCAGCACGTCTTTTAAATACGATTGGAGTCAATGTTCAAAAACTCTATGTGGATATTTTATTAGCTATGGGGGAAGATGGAAACTTATATAAAGAAGAGTTTCAAAATGGAAAACCTAGAAATAAAGGGAAGAGTACGACTCCAACATTAAATCAGTATAGCAGAGATTTGACAGAATTAGCAAAAGAAGGGAAATTAGATCCTGTAATAGGAAGAGAAGAAGAGATTCAGAGGGTGATTCAGATACTCAGTCGGCGCACGAAAAATAATCCTTGTTTGATTGGTGAACCCGGAGTGGGAAAAACAGCGATTGCAGAAGGACTTGCGATAAAGATAATAGAAGGAAATGTACCAGATACGATTCAAAATAAGAGAGTGTTGACTCTGGATTTATCTGGTATGGTAGCAGGGTCTAAATATCGAGGAGAATTTGAAGAACGCATCAAACGTGTTTTGGCAGAAGTGAAAAATGATGGCAAGGTGCTGTTGTTTTTAGATGAATTACACACCATCATCGGGGCTGGTGGTGCAGAAGGAGCGATTGATGCATCTAATATATTAAAACCTTCTTTAGCGAGAGGGGAAATTCAATTAATCGGGGCTACTACGATTGATGAATATAGAAAATATATTGAAAAAGATGCAGCACTAGAACGTCGTTTCCAGCCTGTTATGGTAGATGAACCATCAGAAGAGGAAACAATAAAGATATTAAAAGGTCTGAGAGATCGCTATGAAAAACATCATGGAGTAAAAATTTCAGAAGATGCTTTGGTAGCAGCAGTGAGAATGTCTAGCAGATATTTAAATGACAGATTTTTGCCAGATAAAGCCATTGATTTAATTGATGAGGCTTCCTCTAGAGTTCGTTTGGGTATTTATTCTGCTCCAAAAGAGTTAAAAGAGATAGAAGAAGAATTAGAGAAATTAGAACAAGAGAAAGAAAATGCTATTGTTTCTGAGGCTTATGAAAAAGCTGGAGAAATTAAAAAGAAACAGTTAAAAAAAGAAGAGAAGAAAAATAAAATAATAGCGAAATGGGAGAAGGAAAAATCTTCTGTAAAGCTTTTCGTGGATGAAAATCAGATAGCAGAAATTGTATCGAACTGGACAAAGATACCAGTGAAAAAATTAGAACAAGAGGAAGCAGAGCGTCTTAGAAATTTGGAAGGTATTTTGCATGAACGTGTAGTAGGACAAGAAGAAGCTGTGAGTGCTGTATCAAAAGCTATCCGAAGGGGCAGAGTGGGATTAAAAGATCCGAAAAGACCGATTGGCTCTTTCTTGTTTTTAGGACCTACAGGGGTAGGAAAAACAGAACTTTCCAAAGCCTTAGCAGAGGCAATGTTCGGTTCGGAAAATACGATTATTCGCATTGATATGTCAGAATATATGGAAAAACACAGTGTATCAAAATTAATAGGATCACCGCCCGGATATGTAGGATATGAAGAAGGTGGTCAACTCAGTGAAAAGGTGAGAAGAAATCCTTATTCTGTTATTTTATTTGACGAAATAGAAAAAGCGCATCCAGATGTTTTTAATATTTTGCTTCAAGTATTAGATGACGGGCATATCACAGATGCACAAGGAAGAAAAGTCAATTTTAAAAATACTATTTTGATCATGACTTCAAATGCCGGTGCAGAGAGCATTATCTCCCCTAAGAAATTAGGATTTACAACAGTGGAAAATGAGAAAGAAAATTATGAGCAGATGAAAGAAAATGTGATGGGAGAGGTAAAGCGTATTTTTAAACCAGAATTTTTAAATAGAATTGATGAAATTATTGTTTTCCATGCATTGAATAAAGAAAATATTCGAGCTATTGTTTCCATTATGTCAGATGTTATGATAAAGAGAACCAAAAAACAAATGGATATTACGGTAATTTTAGAAGATTCTGCAAAAGATTATATCGTAGAAAAAGGTTATGATGAAAAATTTGGAGCTAGACCATTAAGAAGAGCACTACAGAGCAAAATAGAGGATCGGTTAGCAGAGGAAATTTTAGATGGAAAAGTGAAAAAGGGAGATACAGTTACAATTAGTTATGAAAAGGAAGAGTTAAAATTTGCCGTGAATAATTTAGCAGAATAATGAATAAATTGCTGGTAAATAGAAGCATTTTATTATATAATAAGATTACAAAATATTGTGCTTTCCGTTTGAAAGAAATAGCACAGTTTTGGAGTTTGTATGTTTTAGCTGAATATATAGAACCCAACGTACTTTACGCTGGAGTGTCAGAAACAATCAAAAGCAGGAGGGCAAAACAGATGCCAGTAGTAAACGAATTGATAAGAAAAGAAGCAGATGGGAGTGTAAGCTTTGGAAATTACTTGTTAGAAAAAAAGTCAAAATTAGAGGATTTTGAACACAAAGGGGATTTATATAAGGTGAAGACATTTAAAGAAATCACCAAATTGGAGAAGAATGGTCTATTTGTATATGAATCTGTTCCCGGAACGGCTGTTAATCATTTGATCGTTACAGATCAAGGAATGGAATTTAAAGTTTGTGGTTATGATGATTCTCAAATTACAGTAGAGTTGGAAAGTGCTTGCGAATATATTATATTTATAAATGATAATCGCGCTGGTAAGATGAAAACAAATTTAGGTGGAAAATTAGTATTAAGTGTGGAATTGGCAGACGGTAAAGAAGCTTTTGTAAAAATTCAAAAGCAATAATGAATTAAAAATTGATTAAAAACTTCCAGAAAAACAGAGCTTTTATGGATAGCTTTTCCTATATCTGTTTTTTTGGAAGTTTTCTTTATAAAATGATAGAAATAGAAAAAGGTTTGTGATAGAGAATGATAATCAGGGAGGGAATATCGTGGCGAAGGGAAAGGGAAGTATATTTTTTTGTCAAGAATGTGGCTATGAATCAGTAAAGTGGTTAGGACAATGCCCTACTTGTAAGGCTTGGAATAGTTTTGTGGAAGAACCTGTTTTGGGAAAGAAGACAGGGAATCATAAAATGACAAGAGGAATAGAAATAGAACCAGTTTGTTTGTCTAAAATTTCTATGGAAAAAGAGGAGAGATTGGATACTAAAATAAAGGAACTTAACCGAGTATTAGGAGGAGGAATCGTGTCAGGCTCTCTAGTCTTAGTAGGAGGTGATCCCGGAATAGGAAAGTCTACTTTACTTTTACAAGTTTGCAGAAATTTGGCAGAGGAGAAGAAAGTTTTATATATTTCGGGAGAAGAATCTTTAAAACAAATTAAGTTAAGGGCAGATAGAGTAGGAAAATTTTCTGATAATCTTTTGTTATTATGCGAAACAAATTTAAACAGTATTCAGTCAGCGATTGAGAAAGTCAGTCCAGATGTGGTTATAATTGATTCTATTCAGACTATGTATAATGAAGAAGTGGCTTCTGCTCCGGGAAGTGTTTCTCAGGTGAGAGAAACAACAGGAATTTTAATGCAAATTGCAAAAGGAATGGGAATTGCTATTTTTATTGTAGGGCATGTGACCAAAGAGGGAGTGGTAGCTGGACCTAGAGTTTTAGAACATATGGTAGATACTGTGTTATATTTTGAAGGAGATAGACATGCTTCTTATCGAATATTGAGGGGTGTGAAGAATAGATTTGGATCTACAAATGAAATAGGTGTTTTTGAGATGAGGGAAAATGGGTTAGAAGAGGTGGAAAACCCTTCGGAATATATGTTAAATGGGAAGCCAAAGGGAGCTTCTGGGTCAGTTGTCACTTGTGCGATGGAGGGGACTAGACCTCTTTTGTTAGAAATTCAGGCGTTAGTATGTAGGACAAATTTTGGAATACCAAGGAGAACAACAGCAGGAACAGATTATAATCGTGTGAATTTGTTGATGGCTGTGTTAGAAAAAAGAATGGGGTTTCAATTGGGGGATTGTGATGCATATGTCAATATCACAGGAGGAATGAAAATGAATGAACCTTCTATGGATTTAGGAATTGTATTAGCGTTGATTTCTAGTTATAAGGATAAGGCGATTCCAGATAATGCTATTATTTTTGGAGAAGTGGGGCTTTCAGGAGAAGTGCGAGGGGTGAATATGGCAGAACAAAGGATTTTAGAAGCACAAAAGATGGGATTTGAAATTTGTGTTTTACCAAAAGTTACGAAGGAAGGAATAAGACAAAAGACACAGATGCAGTTAATCGGAGTGGAGAATTTGAGAGAGGCTGTGAAATGGGTGTTGGGAGGGAAGTAGTTAGGTATGGGATTTAAGGGGTTGGATTAGATAGAAATGGGGAGGGGAAGGAAGGGATGAGTTTCCGCCCCAAGACTAAGCTATTCCAACGAAGCCGCGCTTTCGCTCCGTTCCAGACGTAGTGGTACTAAGCGCACAGACCATAAAGGTCTGTTTGCTAAGTGCCAACGTCTTCCAAGGGGCTTCTTTTGGAATAGATTAGTTTTGGGGCTAGTTTGTAGCATGGGCTAGTCTGTGAAGTCAGAGGGCAATGATTAGAATAAGGTTAAGTTATAGTGGTTTCTTGGTAAGGTGTAAGGAAAAGGTATAAAAGTGATACTTACAGAAGAATCCTATAAATCTGATACCGTTATTTTACTCATGAAACACTAGAAAAGAGAATTACAATAAAAGTAGGTTTATGTATTATTTAATGATGAATAGTATGATTTTTTTATTTTTCTAGAATAGCTGACAAACTAGCGCTAGAAGGAAGGGATTCCAAAAGAAGCCCCTTGGAAGACGTTGGCACTTAGCAAACAGACCTTTATGGTCTGTGCGCTTAGTACCACTACGTCTGGAACGGAGCGAAAGCGCGGCTTCGTTGGAATCCCTTCCTTCTGGCGCGAACCTTTTTGTGACTTTTGTGACTTAAGTTATTTAAGAAAAATGGAAAAAGTGTCTTGACAGATGAAATATTCTATGATAGACTATTCAAGTCCATT
>CAJUHN010000045.1 GCA_910585935.1 uncultured Lachnospiraceae bacterium
CTGTTAGGGGCTGCGAATTTAGTGTCCGTTACGTCTGGAACGGAGCGAAAGCGCGACTTCGTTGGAATGAGCATCCCTTCTTGTGCGAACCCCTTTGAAAACAAGAAATTTGTATTATAAAGCTTACTTATTTTGTATCCGGAATCTATTATTTAAAGCTAGTGGGATTGATGTTATAGTATTTTAAAAGAATTAGAATAAAATAGTGCTGTATTTAAGCCTTGACATGGAAATAGTTTCAGACTAGAATAGAAAAGAAATTAATTTTTGGTTTACTAATTTTATGAAAAGAGAGAAGAGTTTATGAAGTTTTTAAATCAGTTTGGCATTATAGTGTTTGTAACATTTCTAGGAGAAATGCTTCATCATTTTATTCCTCTTCCTATTCCGGCGAGTATATATGGATTAGTTCTGATGCTGATATTTTTGGGTACAAAATTAATTAAGTTAGATCAAGTCAAAACAGCAGCAGATTTTTTTCTTGATATTATGCCGCCTATGTTTATACCAGCAGCAGTAGGGCTTGTGACAGCTTGGAGCGATTTACAAAAAGTATTAATACCAGTAGTTGTTATTACCTTTGTCACTACAATTTTTGTGATGATTATTACGGGAAAGACAGCACAGGCAGTAATACATAAAAAAGAAAAAAAGAAAGATAGGTAATGACACAGATGAGAGATTTTTTATGTAATTCTGTATATTTTGGAGTGACTATTAGTTTAGGCGGCTATGCTTTGGGATTAATGCTGAAAAAAAGATGGAAATGTGGGATTTGTAATCCTCTTTTGATTTCTGTTATAGTTACCATAATAGCAATTCTTTTACTGGGAGTGGATTATGAGAGTTATAATCAATCAGCGCAGTATTTGAGTTATTTATTGACACCGGCGACGGTCTGTTTAGCGATTCCTTTATATCAACAAATAGTGTTGTTAAAGAAAAATATGATGGCGATTTTATTAGGTATTATAGCAGGTGTTCTATCTAGTTTAGGAAGTGTATTAGCGCTGTCTTTTGTATTTGGATTAGAGCATGAATATTATGTGACTCTTCTGCCAAAATCTATCACTACTGCGATAGGAATGGGAGTTTCTGAAGAATTAGGAGGGATTGTCACCATTACAGTAGCTGTGATTTTAATTACAGGAATATTTGGAAATGTTATGGGAGAAACTATTTGTAAACTATTTCATATTTATGAGCCAATAGCAGTTGGATTAGCATTTGGGACTTCTTCTCATGCAGTTGGAACAGCAAAGGCATTAGAGTTGGGAGAGATTGAAGGAGCTATGAGCAGTTTATCGATTGCAGTAGCAGGTATTCTAACAGTGATAGGAGCATCCATTTTCGCTACATTTTTATAAAGATTTTGGATTTATAAAAGAAATGTGCATTTTAATTGACGAGTAGCGGATTTTTATAGTACTATATAAAATGGATATTAAATAGTGCTGGAATGTAAAAGAGTGTCATTTTATGACATCATTTTCTGTGTCTGAAAACGCAGTTTCCTATAAAGTGAAAAAAACCGTAGGGCATACGGGGTTGGTCTGGCGAAGAATCAGAAAACTCTCAAAGTTTTTATGAGAGTATGTCATAGGTATTAATATTCAGGAGGAAAATAAAAAGCATGAAAGAATGGGAAGAAAGTTCTTTATATACAGGATTATCTGGATATACAAAGGATGAGTTAAAAGAAATAGCAAAAACATTATCAATGACTGGATATACAAAATTTAAGAAAGAAGACCTAATTCCTTATTTGGCAAAAAATATATTAACCGAATATATGTTAGGGTCTTATTTTATGAATGCCTATAATAGAGAGATTAAATTTTTTGAAAACTGTATGGAAAAAGTGATTTCTCAAAATGAAAAAGAGCAGGCGCTGGCGGGGTATTTTTTAGAGGCAGGATATTTATTTATCGGGGAAGGAAATGAATATATTGTGCCTACAGAGGTGAAGGAACTCTACCAAAAGGTGAATACAGAGGGATTCCAAAAGGCAAGAAAACGTCATCAGCTTTTAGTTGGATATTGTTTTGCAGCGGTAAATTTATATGCAGTAGTTTCGGTAAAGAAAGTAGTTGAGATATTTAATGAGCAGAATACAGCGAAGACACATATAGAAGAGTTACTTTTAGCGTTGGAAAAGATAGCAGAGAGAAGTGATTTAGTTGTTTTAGATCCCGAAAAGATGGAACTTTATAATAATTATTTATATAATAGTAAGGGAATTTCTGTTTTAAAGGAAAAACAAGGAGATAAGCCATATTATATTCCACCTAGAGAAGTATTTTTAAAATATGCAGATGAGGATTATATCACTCCTACAAGAGAAAATGTGATTTTAGAAAGTTATATCATGAAAAATTTGGGTATGGAAGAGATAGAGGCAAGAGAACTTTGCGGAGAAATCAGTTTTATGCTTCGAGTAGGATGTAGTATGCAATATATTGTAAATCTTTTAAAAGGGCGTGGAATCAATTTTACAGATCAATTAACGGGAGGAATTGATCTTTTAATGAAATTGAGCAATACTACGCGCGTATGGGCAAATAGAGGTTTTACTGCAAAAGAAATGGTGAGTCGTGTGAAAACAGTTCAGAAGGAACAAGGAGAGAAGATCTTGCCATTTTCTGAAAAAGGAAAAATATATCCAAATGAACCATGTCCTTGTGGGAGTGGAAAAAAGTATAAACAATGTTGTGGTAAAAAAGAAAATGGTCAATAGAAATAGACAGAAAAAAGGTCGTCTTATCATGATAGGATGACCTTTCTTATTATAATAAATTAGTTTGTGATAGTGTTTTTGGTGTAATAAGATGATTTGTAGAAGAAGCGGTTATAAATTTGAGCGGTAAGGAGAAAGTATGAAAATATTGATAGATGCTGATGCTTGTCCGGTTGTTTCTATTGTGGAGGAGATAGCGCAACAATATCAAGTTCCATTATTATTAATCTGTGATACCAGCCATATTATAGATACAGAATATGGAGAGTTGATTACGGTAGATAAAGGGGCAGATTCGGTAGACTTTTTTTTGATTAATAAGGCAAAGAAAAAAGATATTATAGTGACGCAGGATTATGGAGTTGCGGCAATGGCGTTAGGGAAAGGGGCTTATGCGATTCATCAGAATGGGAAATGGTATACAGAGAAGAATATAGACCAAATGTTATTTGAAAGGCATATGTCTAAGAAGGCAAGACGATCTTCTGGAAAATTTCATGGGAAAGGACCTAAAAAGAGAACGGTAGATGATGATCTTCAATTTAAAAATTCGTTTCAAAAATTGATAGAAAAAGTATTAGGGCAGATGAAAGAGGAAAAAGAAGGTTGAGAAAATTAAGGAGAAATGTTTGGGGAGGTTAAAGACAAAGGGTCGCTGTGGCAAGGAAGTATTCCAGCGAAGCCGCGCTTTCGCTCCGTTCCAGACGTAATGGTACTAAATTCGCAAATCCCGCTTCCTGCGGGTTTGCTTATTAAGTACCAACGTCTTCCAAGGGGCTTCTTATGGAATACTTCCTCGCCTTCGCTCGTTCACGGGCTTTTCTAATTTTTGAAAAGTGAATTTTGCTGTGATAGGATAAAAAAGGGTTGGATTGTAATTAAAATATTAGGAGGAAAGAGAGGAAGATGAAGAAGGAAATTAAGACAAATGCGATGAGGATTTTAGAAAGAGAACAGATTCCTTTTGCGACGATATTTTATGAATGTAAAGAGTTTATAGATGGAATTACGATTGCTGAGCAATTACAGCTTCCATATGAGGAAGTTTATAAAACATTAGTCACAAAAGGGAAAAAAGAATATTTTGTATTTGTGATACCGATTGCAGAGGAGTTGGATTTAAAGAAAGCGGCAAAATCAGTGGGAGAAAAGGCTGTTGAGATGATACCAGTAAAGGAGATACAAAAAGTCACTGGGTATATTCGAGGGGGATGTACAGCAGTTGGAATGAAGAAACAATTTCAAACGGTGATTGAAAAAAGTGCAGAGGATTTGAGCTATATGTATGTCAGTGGGGGCGCATGGGGCGTACAGTTGAAGTTAAGACCAGAAGATTATAAAAAGGCATGTAAAGGAAAATATGAAGATATTATTGTAAAAAAAGAATAGGGAAAAAAGAATGGTTTATACTGTAAATAGATAAAGAAAAAGAAATTGGTAATTTTATAATATGATGAATGGTATAAACAAAAAGAATAGAATATGGAAGAATGAATGGAAGAATTTTGGAATGAGTTTGATTTCAGGAGTGATGACAGGGATCGCTTTTTCTTGGGATAAGGCTTGGTGGATTGTGTTTTTTTCTCTGATTCCATTTTGTGAGGTGCTTTTTAAAGAAGAGAAATGGAAAAAATGTATTTTTGGATTCACTCTTGGAAATTATATGATCAGCATTTCTTGGCTTTATGCGCTTTTGCCAGCATTGCCAGATCAGCGAACAGGAGTTTTTTTGCTTTTTCTCGCTATTTTTTTAATTAGCATTTTATTAGGAATACTTTTTCTGATAGCATTTCTTCCATTTACTTATCTTCGTACAAAGAGCAGTATAGATATTTTTCTTGTTGCATTGTTTTATATTTTGGGAGAATGGTTTCAGGAAAAGATATCCATTATTTCTTTCCCGTGGGTGAGATTGGCTGTAACAGTGACTCCTTGGAAGGCTTTTATTCAATCTGCGTCTGTAGGAGGCAGCCTTTTTGTGAGCTTTTTGACCGTTTTGATAAATGGGATTTTGGCATGGGAATGGCAACAAAGGGGAGAAGAAAAAAAGAAAATACATTTAGAAGTTGGAAAATGGGTGGCTGTTATTTTAGTGATAGGGAATATAGTTTTTGGATATAGTAGGCTTTTCATAGGGGAGAACTCTGATAGAAAAGGGGCAGATGTTGGGGGAGTGATATTGATACAGGGAAATCACAGTGGAATGCAGAAATGGAATATGACAACAGAAGAGATTTTTAAGGATTATCTCGCCCTCAGTATACAAGGATTGGAAAAAGAGGAAAATATAAAGCTGATTTTATGGCCAGAAACAGCAGTACCCATTGTGTTAAAAGAAGAGAGTAAGGAGGTGGAACTTTTAACACAGATTTGCCAAAAATATCAGACAGAGTTTTTAATAGGAGGTATTTATCAAAAAGGGGAAAAACAATATAATGCGATGTTCGCAATAGGAGAAAAAGGGCTTTTTAAAGAGATCTATACAAAACAGATTTTAGTGCCATTTGGAGAATATCTGCCTTATGATTGGCTTCTGGAAAAAATAATGCCAAATTGGGTGGAAGAATGGAAAAAAGAATTAGTTTTAAAACCGGGAGAAAAAGTGGAGATGATCCCTACATCAGAAGGAGTAGCAGGGGGAATTATCTGTTATGAATCCATCTTTTCTGAAACTGCTAGAAATGCGGTTAAAAGAGGAGCAGAATTTTTCGCTTTAATTAGTAATGATTCTTGGTTTGGGTCAAGTGCTGCTTTAAAACAACATCATGCACAGGCTATTTTACGAGCAGTAGAACAAAAGAGGGAGGTAATGAGAGTGAGTAATACAGGGATAAGCTCTTTTATTTCTAAATATGGGATAGTAGAGAAAACAGCGCCTATTTTAGAAAGAATGTGGCTGACAGGAGAGATAGAAAAAGAGGAAGAAAAGACGGTATATTTTGTATTAGGAGATGTTATCGCATGGGGTGGAGTTATTGTATGGGGAATAGGGATTTATGGGGGAATGTGTTGGCGAAAGGGGCACAAGAACTCGATGAATACCCTGTCAGACGCGCTTTCGCTCCGTTCCAGACGTAACGGACACTAAATTCTCGGCGCGTAGCCGCACCGCTCATTAAGTGCCGACGTCTTCCAAGGGTCTGTCTGGGTATTTCATCGAGTTCTTGTTACTTTTTTGTCTTTCTACACATAAAGAAGTCCGTTGTATCTGTTATAATTTGTGTTTTATATTATAAAATTATCCCTTTGTTTTAGATGAAAAATTTTAGTTAACGTTATAGTTTCTATAGAAAAATAGAGTAAAAATAATGAAAAAGAGATACCTTTTAGAAAGTAAATTTTAGGTTGTTTTAACAGAACATTAAACTTACTAACTTTAGCAGTAGTGGTTCAGTTAGAACTGCTATATTTAACACATAGTTTCAAAATATGTAAAAAGAAATATGTATGTTTAAAGTGTCGATATACTAGCGGAGGCAAGCACCTATTCCGAAAGAAGCCCCTTGGAAGACGTTGGCATTTAATGAGCGGTCCGGTTACGCGCCGAGAATTTAGTGTCCATTACGTCTGGAACGGAGCGAGAGCGCGGCTTCGTTGGAATAGGTGCTTGCCGGAGCGCCCCTTCTTGGTAAGGATATAAGAAAATATTTATCTAAAAATCAGTAAGAATACTTCCACTTCTATAAGTGGGGAGTATATCACAGTTGATTTTAAGAGCTGAATTGGATATAATGAAAGATAATATAAAATAGTCATAGATGTGGATTACATAGAATGGAGGAGAAATGGAACAATTACAGACGATAAAGGTAGCATTATTAGGATTTGGTACAGTAGGGGGAGGCGTTTTTGAACTTTTAGAGAAACGAAAAGAGGAAATGCCGGATAAAATTGGAGTTGAAGTAGAAATTAAAAAAATATTAGTGCGCGATAAGAGTAAAAAAAGGTTAGGAATAGAACAAGAAGTTTTTACGGATTCTTGGAATGAAATTATAGAAGATGAAGAGATTCAAGTGGTTATTGAAGTGATGGGTGGAATAGAACCAGCGAGAAGTTATATTTTAGAAGCGTTATGTGCGGGGAAACATGTCGTTACGGCAAATAAAGATTTGTTGGCAGAACATGGAAAAGAATTATTAGATACTGCGGCGAAATATGGGTGTGATTTGATGTTTGAAGCGGCTGTGGCAGGTGGGATTCCTATTATCAGACCTATGAAACAGTGTTTGGCAGGAAATGATATTTCGGAAATTATGGGAATTGTTAATGGAACTACGAATTTTATTTTGACCAAGATGAGTGAAGAAGGAATGAGTTATCAGGAGGCGCTTAAGAAGGCGAAGGAACTTGGATATGCGGAGGCAGATCCTACTGCAGATGTAGAGGGGTATGATGCAGGGCGAAAAATTGCGATTATGGCGTCTATCGCGTTTCATTCCAGAGTCACTTTTTTTGATGTGTATATAGAGGGAATTACTAAAATTACGGAAAAAGATATCGCTTATGCAAAGGAACTTGGTATGAGAATAAAGCTTTTGGGAGTTGCGAAGCATATAGAAGAGGGGATTGAGGTAAAGGTGCATCCGATGTTATTATCGAAGGAACATCCTCTGGCAAATGTGGCAGATTCATTTAATGCGGTGTTTGTGCATGGAGATGCATTAGATGATGCGATGTTTATGGGAAGGGGAGCAGGTGCTCTGCCTACTGCGAGTGCGGTAGTTGGAGATCTTATAGATGTCGTTAGAAATATGAAGTTTCATTGTAATGGAAGGATTGGATGTAGCTGTTATAAAGAAGTGCCAGTGAAAAAAATAGAAGAAACCAGCAGTAAGTTTTTTATGAGGTTACAGGTGAAGGATAAGCCAGGAGCTTTAGCAGGTGTGGCAAATGTGTTAGGAAATAGTGGAGTGAGTATTGCACAGGTGGTGCAAAAGGCTGGAGATGGAAGTTTTGCGGAATTAGTGGTGATTACAGATGTGGTACAAGAGGGAAGTTTTCAGGATGCTATTACGATATTAGGGGGAATGTCTATGGTGAAGGAGATTTCTAGTGTGGTTAGGGTATATGCATAGGAGTTGATATTAGAAAGAATATAGGAGAAAGGAAAATGGAAAGAATTGTTTTGTTTACAGGGGGAATTGAAACACAGGAATTTTTTTCAAAAAGGATAGGGGAATTTTTTCAAAAAGAGGGATATGAGGTGTTCTTTTTTGACTTTTTGAGGGAAAGGGAGAGTTTTCTTTCTTTGATGTGGTTTTGTGAGAAGGGGAATACTGTTTTGATCACTTTTAATTTTCAGGGGATTGCAGGGGAGGAGTGTTTTCAGACAGAGAATGATGGTAATTTTTGGGATGACAGGGAAGTGTTTTGTATTAATTTGGTGGTGGATCATCCTTTTTATTATCATGATTATTTGTTGAAAATCCCAAAACGTTATCATCAAATCAGTATTGATAGATTTCATAAGAAGTATTTAGAGAGATTTTATCCAAATGTAAAGAGTTCTTCTTTTTTGGTATTGGCTGGGACGGAATTGGGGGTAAGGGAGAATGAGGTAGAGGAGAGAAGGAAGGGGATTATTTTTACTGGGAATTATACGATACCTCAGACTTTTGATAAATATTTCACTTGTAATGGGGAGGAGTATGGGGAATTTTATCGTGGGATGGTAGAGGAGCTTATTGCTCGTCCGGAAAGAACTATGGAAGAGGTAATGGAAGAATATATTTGCGAGGAGATAGGACAGTTGGGGGATGACATCTTGCGTGTTTGTATGAAAAATATGATTTTTATAGATTTATATGTGAGATTTTATTTTCGGGGAGAAGTGGTAAAGGCATTGGTAGACAGTGGGCTGCAGGTACATATTTTGGGGAAAGGGTGGGAATTGTTAAAATGTGAACATCCGGAAAATCTTTTGAGAGAGGGGCAGGTGGATTCTGCTGCTTGCTTGAGGGGAATTAGTAAGGCGAAGATTTCGCTTAATGTGATGCCATGGTTTAAGGATGGTGCGCATGATAGAATTTTTAATTCTATGTTAAATAAAGCGATGTGTTTGAGTGATGACAGTATTTATTTGAGAGAGGAAATGAAGGAAGGAGAAATGATTTTTTATTCCTTGAAAGAGATAGAGAGAGTGCCAGAGATAGTGAGAAGGTATTTAAAAGATGAAAATGCAAGGAGAGAAGTGGTGGACAAGGGTTATCAAAAGGCGAAAAGAGAACACACTTGGGAATGCCGTGGGAGAGAGATTTTGCGGATAATAAAAGAAGAAGGGAAACGTGTATGAGAGAGAAAGCAGGAAAAATAGAGGGAGATTCTAATAAGAAGGGAAAGCAGGGAGGTGTTTGTAAAAAGTTTTGGGAATGTGGTGGATGTGAATATAAACAGGATAGTTATAAAAGACAATTAAAAGAAAAGCAAAAAAGGTTAGAAGAGTTAATTGGAGGTTTTTGTGAAGTTCACCCTATTGTGGGGATGGAGAATCCGTTTCATTATCGAAATAAAGTTCATGCTGTGGTGGATAGAGATAAAAAAGGGAATGTGATTACGGGAGTTTATAAAGCAGGAACACATATGGTTGTGCCTGTGGATAGTTGTATGATTGAAGATGAAAAAGCGGATGAAATTATTGTGACGATTCGAGGGATGTTGAAATCATTTAAAATAAAAACTTATGATGAAGATACAGAATATGGGCTTTTAAGACATATTTTAATCAGAAAAGGTTTTGCGACAGGAGAGATTATGGTTGTTTTAGTGACAGCTTCCCCTGTTTTTCCTTCTAAGAATAATTTTGTGAAGGCGCTGTTAAAAGTACACCCGGAAATTACTACGATTGTGCAGAATATTAATGGACGGGGGACTAGCATGGTTTTAGGGGAAAAGGAGCATATATTATATGGGAAAGGGTATATTGAAGATAGATTATGTGGGTGTATTTTTCGGATTTCTTCTAAGTCATTTTATCAGGTGAATCCTGTGCAGACGGAAAAGTTGTATAAAAAGGCGATCTCTTTGGCGCAAATTTCTGAAGGTGATCGGGTGATTGATGCGTATTGCGGAGTAGGAACGATTGGATTAATCGCTAGTAAACAAGCAAAAGAAGTTATTGGAGTGGAACTCAATCGAGATGCTGTGAAAGATGCAGTTGCAAATGCAAAGAGAAATGACATAAAAAATGTGAGGTTTTATCAGGCGGATGCAGGGGTATTTCTCACGAAAATGGCGGAAGACGGAGAAAAGGCAGATGTTGTTTTGATAGATCCTCCTAGAAGTGGGAGCACACAGGAATTTATAGATTCTATTTTTAAAATAGAGGCAGGGAGAGTGGTTTATATTTCCTGTAATCCAGAAACATTGAAAAGGGATTTGGAATATTTTAAGAAAAAGGGATATAAAGCAGAAGGGTGCTGGGGATATGATTTATTTCCGTTTACAAGTCATGTGGAAACGGTGATTCTGATGACGTATTGTGGTAACAAGAAGAAGTAGAGCCACATAACCACAAGATATTGTGATTTTTTGCCCTTTTCACAGATGACATCGGGTTTTGGACAGATGAAAAAAGAAAAATCAGAGGACAAGCAGATGAAAAAACCGCCTGTCCTCTTTTCTATATATGCCCGTTTTTACGAACAAAACAGAAGAATGACTGGTATCATTCGTTTTCTACACAACAAATAAAACGGGTGTTTTTTTGTGTTCATATTCAAAAATTGTACACGAAGAAAGGAGTCAATATGAAAACAATCACAACCGAAGAACTGAGAAATATGAGTTATCAAGAGGGACTAATCCTTCAGGGGTGTGGCGGTGACCTTCAGAAATGGATAGATGGGATCAATGGAATTCTCCGAGAACAAGGTATTTTTTTAGATGGAAAGCCGTTGAAGAATGTGGCAGTCTTTCAGCATGAAGGATTTACCAATTAAATATAATCTTTGGTATATTTTGCAATTTTTTTGCAAAATTGAATTTAACAGATTGACCTTGGTCATAATAAAACATATAATAGAAATATATTTTTGCAAATATTTTGCATAATGGAGGAGATTATATGCTATTAGAATTTAAGGCTTCGAATTATAAATCTTTTAAAGATGAATTGGTATTCTCACTAATTCCAGCACCGAAACAAAAGGGGTTAGATTATAGTGTCCAAGAAGAAACAATAGAAAAACGGACATACAAGAGCTTATGTTCAGCGGTTATTTATGGACCGAATGCTTCTGGAAAAACGAATATTATCGGAGCAATGGATACATTCAAGTCCGTTGTGCTGCGTGGACATTTGCGCAATGCAGAAGATAAGAACAATCCGAATGCTGCAGATGATGCATTAGAGCTAATTCCGAATAATGCTACTGATAGTCCTATGCCAGTAAGTTTTTCTGTTAAATTTATTGCAGATGGGCTTTTAATTGAATATGCGTTTTCAGCAGATCTTGGAACATTTCTGGATGTGGACTATAAAAGAAGAATTTTATCAGAATCGTTGTCTGTAAATGAAAGCAGGATATTTGTGCGTGACAATGAATTAGAATTCGGTTCTTTTCAATCGATAGAAGCCTTTATGGTGAATGCTTTTGAACAAAACGAAGATGGAGCCAAAGCACTTGCAAAAAGTAACTTGAATGATGAAGAATTGTTTTTAATGAATGGATTCAAAAATATGTTCAGTGCAAAACTTGTTGCTTTAATAAGTGAATGGCTTGATCATAAATTTATGGTTATTTATCGTGCAGATACTATGCAGCTGATTCGAAAATTCAGTGATCCGAAGAAAAAATCCGTATATATAGAAAAAACGCTGAACGAAGCCGCAACTTACTTTGGAATCAATTCCAATGCTCTTGGGCATGTAGTGGAAGACGATAACAATGAAGCAAAGCTGTGTTCGGTATTTAAACAATCAACAAAGGGAACCGCTATTCCAGCAGAACTATTTGAATCCTATGGTACGATTCGTTTTATCAATATGTTTTCATTAGTAGTAAATGCTTTACTGAATGGTGGAACATTAATTGTCGATGAATTTGATGCCTCTATCCATCCGATGGCACTTATGAATATCATCAATATTTTTCATAACGATGAAATCAATGTGAATCATGCACAGCTGATTTTTAATACCCATAATCCTATTTTTTTGAATCCGAATCTTTATCGGCGGGATGAAATTAAGTTTGTGGAACGGGATGACAATTCACATGTCAGCAGCCATTATTCTCTTTCTGATTTTGGCACTACCGGAAAAAATGGTGTCCGCAAAAATGAGGATTATATGAAAAATTATTTTGTAGACCGTTATGGCGCAATTAAAGATATCGATTTTACACCAATTTTTGAGGAATTAATATTCCGAGGAAAAGAGGTGTAACATATGCGTAAGGAGAATAGAACTTACTATTTTTCAGTCGAGGGCGAAACGGAACAGTGGTATTTGGAATGGCTGCAACGCATGATTAATGAAGAACCAAATGCCAAGTATACTGTGAAGTTAGACAGTAAAATTCAGAAAGATCCTTTATCACGTGTGAAACGTATGACGATTGTAGGGAAAACGGAAATAACTCATATTTTTGATTACGAAAGTGACGAAGAAATTCATGTAAAGCAATTTAAAACGGCATTAGAACGTATGAAGGATGCTTAGAACACAGGAAAAAATATTAAATATCATCTTGGATACAGCAATTTTACATTCGAACTTTGGATGATTCTTCATATGGCTGATTGTAATGGTTCATTGATGTATAGACATCAGTATCTTATGCCATTAAACAGAGCTTATGGTGAGAGTTTTGAAAACTTAGATCAGTATAAGCATGAGAATAATTTTAAACGAATTTTGAGCAAATTAACTTTGGACAATGTCCGGCAAGCTATCCATAGATCGAAAATTATTATGCGAAAAAACGAGGAAATGGGGTACAGGCTGCAAGAATATAAAGGATATCGATACTATAAAGAAAATCCCTCTTTGTTTCTTTGGGAGCAGATAGAACGGATTTTAATGGATTGTAAAGTTCTATAAGGAGTTATTGTAGTAATACGACCGCCTCATATAGACATCTAAGATTAAGAATTCATTGTACGCATCCTGAGAGTAGTATTATAAATGCATTTTTGGGATATAGTTTTTTGACGGATATGATTTTGATTGAAATAAGCTTGGATCCTAAAAATGTTAATACAGGGCAGGAGGCCCTGTAGATAAAAGGTGATGCACAAACACTTTCTGAGGTAATGGTTTTGGCTGCTGGACAATTATTGGATGTCGAGTTCAATGATTTGAAAGGTGGGTATCGATTAAGATATGCACCTGATAAGGTGTGTGTTGATATTTTCCTCTTTGATAGTTTGTTGAGTGAAGCGGGTTATAGTTCAATGCTTGCAGGATGCATTATAGACTTAATGGAAGTAACATATAAGGTCTTGGAATGTAAAAATCATTGTACAACAGCTTGTCATGATTGCTTAAAACACTATTGGAATCAGAGAGTACAAAACTTATTTGATAGGCATTTAGCTAAAAAGTTGCTTGATTGGAGCAAAAACAAGAAAACTGCAGAACCAATCTCTTATGATAGACAGGTAACTCTTATTAAAGGAATAAAAGAGATGGCAAGTTTAGAGGAGGATAATTTTGACATTGTCTTTGAATTTAGTATAAGAAGTAACTTTCACTGTATATGAAGGCTGTGGTGTTGATGTTACAAGTGGAGAAATAGAATAAAAAGTGCAGAAAACAAGGGATTTCCGGGAACTGGAACAGTTTGAAAAAGTTGTTCCAGTTTTCGGATTTTTTTGTGTTATACTGTGCGAAAATATATTTACTGTTTTAGTGTGAGATAATTGAATTGATAGGATAGATATGGGGAGGTTGTAGAGATAGAATGATATACGAAAAAAACCTACACTTTAACACCAGAGTTTGAAAGTGTGCAATAATGAGTATGGAGGTATATGGGATGAACACATATAAAACGATTGATGTTGCCAGAATATTTGGTATTCATGTAAATACGGTTCGGCTGTATGAGAAGTATGGATTGATTCCAAAACCGAAAAGACACAGTAATGGTTATCGTATATTTACTGATATCCACATCGAACAGTTCAGGCTGGCACGTTCTGCCCTGCAAGTTGAAGTCCTTCAAAACGGTCTTCGTAAACAGGCAGTTGATATTATTAAGGTTTCTGCATCTGGTGATTATGAAAGGGCGGCTGAACTGGTCAAAGAATATATTATGAAGATAGAGATAGAAAAAGAAAATGCAGAGGAGGCAATTGAAATTACTAAAGATATCCTTTCAGAAATTTCTGAGTCTGATAGTGCTAGTAAATTGTCTTTTTCTAGAAAGGAAGCGGCTGATTTTTTAAATGTAACAGTAGATACTCTGCGGAATTGGGAATTGAACGGCTTGTTTACAGTCAGAAGACTTGAAAATGGATACAGAATATATACAGAAAAAGATTTACAGCGGTTAAAAATCATTCGTTCTTTACGCTGTGCGAATTATTCTCTCTCATCTATTTTAAGAATGTTGAAAGCTCTATCTGTTAATCCAGATACGGATATCCGTGAGGCGATAGATACGCCGGGAGAGGATGATGATATTATTACAGCGTGTGACAAACTGCTTACTTCATTGAGTGACGCAGGGAATAATGCTAGGTTTGTAGCTGGTCAGATTGAAAAGATGAAAAAAATGAAGTCAGAAAACCCTCCATTTACCCACCAGACTGAAATAAAATGATAAGCTTAACGCACTTCAAAAAAGGAGGTACGAAAAAATATGGAAACAACAATTCAGGTTAGGGGCTTAAGTAAATCCTATACCAGAAACAAAGTGATCGAGAACATTAACCTATCGGTTGCTGCAGGTGAGGTGTATGGACTGCTTGGAGCAAATGGTGTGGGAAAATCTACGACGATAGAATGTATCTTGGGTACGCAAAAGGCAGACTCTGGAACAGTTCGGATTTTGGGACTTGATCCGTGGGAAAACAGAAAACAGCTTTTTGAACAGGTAGGCGTACAGTTTCAGGAATCAAATTATCCAGATAAGATCAAGGTAAGGGAGTTGTGTGAGGAAACAGCCTGTCTTTACAGACGGTCTGTAGCTTACGAAGAATTGTTACAAAAATTTGGTCTAGCAGATAAAAGAGAGGCTTTTGTCAGCGAATTATCCGGAGGGCAGAAACAGAAACTTTTTATTGTTCTTGCTTTGATTCCTAATCCCAAGGTGGTTTTTCTGGATGAGCTGACAACAGGACTTGATACAAAAGCAAGGAGAGGAGTATGGAAAAGTTTACAAGAATTAAGAGAGCAGGGTCTGACAATTTTCTTGTCATCACATTTCATGGATGAGGTGGAGATTCTTTGTGACCGGATTGGGATTTTAAAGGATGGTGGGTTTGTATTTGAAGGAACAGTACAGGAGGCAGTAGCGTTAAGTCCATATGAAAGATTGGAAGATGCGTATTTGTGGTTTACGGGAGAGGAGGAAACAGACGATGAATAAATTTTTTACGATGCTCAAAACAGAATTTAAGTTATCTTTTCGAGGAATGGATATGATTATTTTTGCACTTTGTATGCCAGTAGTGATAGCAGTTATCTTGGGTGCTATTTATGGAAATAAGCCTGCCTTTTCAGGAGCGGAGTATTCCTTTTTGGAACAGTCTTTCGGGGCATTATCTACAATAGCAGTTTGCGCAGGGGGTGTCATGGGACTTCCATTATTAATATCAGATTATCGGAATAAGAAAATACTAAAAAGATATAAAGTGACACCAACAAACCCCTCTTTTTTGCTGGCAGTATGGGTAGCAATCTATGTTATTTATTCCCTACTATCATTACTGTTAGTTTTTGGAACACTTTTTTTATTCTTTGGCTGCAGGTTTAGTGGTTCTTTTGGAAGTTTTTTATTGACATACGTTTTGGTGATGCTGTCCATGTTTAGTATTGGGCTGATGGTAGGTGGCATTGCTCCCAATATGAAAATAGCCAGTGTGATAGCCAGTATTCTGTATTTTCCCATGCTGATCTTCTCTGGAGCTACATTGCCTTATGAGGTGATGCCATCAGTATTGCAAAAAGCAGCAGATATTTTACCCTTGACGCAGGGAATAAAGATGTTGAAAGCAGTATCATTGGGCTTTCCATTAGAAACGGTATGGAAATCAATTACAATCATGTTTGCATTTATGATTATTTGTGGAGGCATTGCAGTTCGCTTCTTCAAATGGGAATAGACAATAATACAGTTGTAAGCAGGACAAGTGAGAGTTTACCACAAGGAAGAAAGCAAGCTTCTCACGCCGAAGAAATAAGAAACAGAAGAAAAGCAACTTGTATATAATCAGGAATGACAAAAGGAATGGTGGGGAAACACAAATTAGCACGAATGTTCATATCTATAGGATTCCATTCTGTTTTTCATATTTTTTAAAAATTCTTAAATTTCATTTAGAGTATTGCATTATCACCTACAAAGTGTTAAGATATATTTATACCTACAAAGTGTTAAGGCAAAAGGAGGACAATATGACACGTCAAGTTTCTGAATCCGAATTGGTACTCATGAAAATTATTTGGAAGAATGGAGGAGCAGCTTTATATTCCCTCATCATGGAGGAATTGGAAAAAGACAAAAATGAATGGAAGAACAACACCATACTCACTCTGCTTTCTCGGCTGGTAGAAAAAAAGTTCTTGAAAGTCAAAAAAATTGGAAGGCGAAATGAGTATATAGCTATTGTAACAGAAGCAGAATATCAGACCATGCAGACCCACCGCTTTCTTGATAAAGTTTATGGAGGAAATGTAAAAAATTTAGTATCAACATTGTTGCGGCAAGATATTCTTTCGGCAGACGAATTGAAAGAGATAGAAAGCTTTTGGAGAAAAGAAAATGAATGAATTTATGAAGATATTATTGTCATTATCTACTTCTGGCGCATTGTTACTGCTTTTTATTTTAGGATTGAAACAAATATATAAAAATAAATTCAGTAAGCGTTGGCAGTATTATATCTGGATAATCGTTGTGATGCGCTTCTTGATTCCTTTTACATCTGATACTATGAATATTAGAATCCTGTTTGAAATGTTTCATACAACTGTTATCACAAATGAAAGTCCTGTAAGCCCGAATGTACCTGTTACAATAAATACCAATAACAATGAACCGAAGCAGCTGCAGCTACCATCAGATGAAAATGAGATGGTGAACATTACTACACAGAAACCACTTTCTATATATGTCTATCTGTTTTTTGCGTGGTCGGCATTGGCATTGGTTCTATTTGTCCGTAAGATAACGATTTATCAAGGATTTATTCAATATATCAAAGCTGGTAATACAGAAGTATCAGATATAAAAAACTTGAATTTATTATCTGATTGTGAAGAAAAATTGAATATCAAAGCAAGGGTAGAATTATACCACAATACGTTGATTGCGTCGCCTATTATGATTGGTTTCTTTCGTCCAAGTATTATTTTGCCCGTTGGAGAGTTGAAAGATAAAGAATTGTTTTACATTTTTATGCATGAATTACATCATTATAAACAACGGGATATGTTTTATAAATGGCTGGTGCAGATTGTGATTTGTATTCATTGGTTCAATCCTTTTGTATATTTGTTAGAAAAAGAGGTAAATAAAGTGTGTGAATTGTCATGTGATGAAGCTGTTATATCTGGACTTGATGATAAAGCGAAACGTGAATATGGAGATACCTTGATTTACTTTTTGAAATCAAACAATCCTTACAAAAATTCTTTAGCTTCTGTCACTTTGACAGAAGAAGTGGAACAATTAAAAGAAAGGTTAGGTGTTATTATGTATTTCAAGAGAAAAAGCAAAATAATTCGGTTTTTAACGGGTATATTGACATTGTGCATTATTTTTTGGGCAGCTTTTGTTGGTGTTTATCCTGTTGCCGCCGCAAACCATTTAGACCCTGCTGATATCAATAAGTTCCCCATATCAGAAAAGGAGAACCATAAAGCCGACACATATATTTACGATGATTTGGGCTGGAATTTGGATAAGGACAATGCTTGGGATAATGGCTGGAATCATGTAGATTGGAATCATGAGAGTTGGGATTTAGAAGATGAGGCACTGATAGAAACCTATGCTGCTCATGGTATTGAAAAAAAGGGTATGTTATATTATTATCATGACGAATTGGTATATATTCTTAAAAATCAGTACCCAAATAGCTCTTCTTCTAATATTAACACAGATTTAAAAGGAGCAGTGAGCATTAAAGTTACTTGGAATACGGAGGGGGAAATCACAGATATCTCTTATATGACCGAGGAAGAAATAGAAAAACTGTTAAAGAAGGCGATGGGAGGAACAGAGGAAATACCTGTAATCAATACAAGAGAATGGGATAGCTCAGAGTTTTTGGCGATGAAAGCATATTATGAAACGGATAGGATTTATATTCTGCCAAGTATAACAAATAAGGTTGTTTTGAAAGAATATTTGACAGAAGATAAATCCGATTATTATGCTAGTACAGAGATTAAAAATGATGTACTCACTATTTGCGCTGGCAGCAGACCTACAGGTACTTACAATTCATATATTGAACTTTATGTTCCTAATCGGATTTTTGATAATATTAAAGTCGAAACAGTTAGCGGTACAATTACAGTAAAGAATTATACAGGTGTGGTTGCGTTGTCTACGATAAGTGGCAGGATAAATATTTTTGATTCCAATATAGCAGGAAATGTTAATACAGTTTCGGGCAGTATTGGACTATATCCATCGGAAATGTTAGGGGATTTATATGTTAATTCACACAGTGGGGAAATATCAGCTATTTTTCCAACCTCTATCAGTTATAATATAAAGGCAGAAACAACCGCAGGAAAAATTAAGGGAAGCTATTTTAATACACAATCTAAGGAAGAAAAAGAAATTTCGAGAATTGTTGGGAGCAATCCAAAGCTAACCGTTACATTGAAAACAATTTCTGCAAATATAGAAATAAACTAAAGCAATCAAAGGGCGACAGCGTAAGGCGCTATCGCTTTTATAAGTAAAAAAGCAATTATAAACGATGCAATGCTCTATGTGGAGATGTTTATGACTTGTATAGAGGTATACTAAGGGTATATTGTCAATGGCTTTTGCAAAGCTGTTATACGCTATGAAATTATTTCGTTTGATATATATATGTAAAATTACCTATTGAATGACAAGGATTGAACTTATGTTAATTATATTTAAAGTTAGATATCTAGTATAATAAGTTTTGTTTTTAAAATTGAAATTTATGGAGGATATATGATAATGGGAAATATAATATGTTTTAATAAAAATACACCTATTGATGATTGCATATGTATGTCTAATATGGCAACAGATGTTTTTATAAATGTGCTTTCGTTAAGTGGCTCTATATTGGCAGAAACAGTAGAGGAAAAGCAGTTAATTGTGTGGCTGTCAGAAAAAGACCAAAAATTTGTTGGTCTTGGAACAGTTGGATTTGATATTGTTGAGATGCCTTGGAAAAAGGAAACATTTTCAAATGATAAAATATTTTTATTAAATGTAATTAAGTCTGCGGAAAGTAAACTTGGTTGGGAAAAACTTGATTACATTCCTGAATTTATTTTGCCGAATCTACAAAAATTCAGAGAACATATTGAAAAAATGACGGAAGATGATATTGATAATAATGCGCTTAGTGAATGGTTAAATGCGGCAGAAAGTAATGATCCTATTAATTGTGGGTTTCCTCAATGTAAAAAACATAATACACTGCTCACTTTTCTAGGATGTCAAATATGTAATAGTAGAAGTTATATTTGATTAATTGATAATATTACATAGTTATTATTGGTTTATTTGTGAAACTTACATTTATTGTGTATTTTAATTTTTTACGATTCGTAATATTTAAAAGCAATTTCATTACATTTCGGTTAAAAAACATAAAAGATTGACGATATTAATATAATCAAATATTCCCTACACAAAATAGGTTGTTTTTTATTATTTGATTAAGTTTATTAATGAATAAAAAAATGAAAGGAGATGGTCTGTTATACACCTGTTTTTTATGAAGATAAGAAAGAAAAGCAATAGAAAATTTATTTAAGAAGTTTTTCGATTTCTTGGAAAAACAAAAAAGGGAACAGTATCGTTTGTTGGATTTGCTGGAAAGTCGAAAGGGACGCGGAGGCAAGGAAGTATTCCAACGAAGCCGCGCTTTCGCTCCGTTCCAGACGTAGCGGTACTAAATTCACAAATCCCGCTTCTTGCGGGTTTGTTCATTAAGTGCCGACGTCTTCCAAGGGGCTTCTTATGGAATACTTCCTTGCCTTA
>CAJUHN010000046.1 GCA_910585935.1 uncultured Lachnospiraceae bacterium
AAGGGCTGCGAATTTAGTACCGCTACGTCTGGAACGGAGCGAGAGCGCGGCTTCGGTGGAATACTTCCTTGCCGTAGCGCCCACCCAATCACCTATTTTATTATAATATCTATAATATACCATTTCAACACAAATCTACATTTATTTACAAAACCCGTAGCAACAAAAAAGGGGGAAATTGGTATATATCACTTATTATTCCTGACTTTTCCACCCAAATATTTCCTAAAAGTATTGAAAATATATGAAATAATGTTATAATTGTTACATAATAAAAGATATATTATATATTGCTGTAAAAAATAGGCAGGAATTATGATATTTTGAAAAACCAATTTATCCAAATAACAATTAAAATATGTGAAAAGTGGTGATAAAAGGCAAAGAAAAAAAATATGATGAAAAAGAAAAGCAGCAAAAACCAAATGGAAAGGGACGATTTAATTTATGTTAAATTTTAAACGGATGAAAATTAAAAACAGGCTAACTACGGGATTTATTCTTATAATAGCTATTGCAAGTATCTCATCCATTGTAGGCATTATTGCCATGCTTAACCTCTCGAGTAAATATACACATGCTATAGAAAACTATGGTTTTTCGCAAGGAGATATAGGTAAAGCAATGACTGCATTTGCAGAAACAAGGAGTGCATTACGTGCAGTTATTGGTTATGATGATGATGAAGATATATTAAAAGTAAAAAATATACATGAACAACAAAAAGAGAATTTCAATAGTCATCTAAAAAACATAGAAGCGATAATCGACTCGGATGAGGAAAAGATTTTTTATGAGAATATCATTAATTCATTGGATGAATATTGGGATATTGATTCTAATATCATTTCTATTGGCGCTACCACGGATAGAGAGAAATGTGCAGAAGCACAGGATATAGCGATTAACCAGCTCATGCCAATGTATGAAGAAATAAATAACAATTTGATAGCGCTAATGGATTTAAATGTCAATGCAGGAAATGATATGAACCAATCTTTAGCTGTATTACAAACTATTTTAATTATTGTTATTGTTGTAGTAATCATTATCAGTATACTTGTTTCTTTAAAGCTTGGCACTTCTATTGCCAAAGGTATTGAAAAACCATTGACTGCTTTAGGGGCACGTTTGCGCACATTTGCACAAGGTGATTTATCCTCTCCCTTTCCAGAGAGTGAAACAGAAGATGAAGTTGCTGATATAGTTAGAGAAGCTCAAGAAATGGCGAAAAACTTGCAGTTAATTATTAAAGATGCAGGTGATCTATTAGATGCCATGGCAGAAGGAAACTTCGCAATCAGTACAAAGATAGAAAATAAATATGTAGGTGATTTTGAATTACTAAAACTCGCAATGCGTAAAATGAATCGCCAGATAAATGATACTTTACACCATGTAGATGAAGCTGCTAAACAAGTATCCATTGGTTCTAGTAATATGGCACAAGCTTCACAAGCACTGGCAGAAGGAGCTACTGATCAGGCTGCTTCTGTAGAAGAAATGCAGGCAACAATTGCCAACATTACAGAAGGAATACAAACAGCAGCAAGACATATAGAAGAATCCTATCAACAAGCACAACAATATGCTGCAGAAGCAGATCACAGTCGTGAAGAGATGGAAGCGATGGTAGATGCTATGAATCGCATCAGTGAAACCTCTCAAAAAATTGAAAATATTATTGCAGAAATTGAAGATATCGCAAGTCAGACCAACCTTCTTTCTTTAAATGCAGCGATTGAAGCGGCAAGAGCAGGAGAAGCAGGAAGAGGATTCTCTGTTGTCGCAGAACAGATCCGTAAGTTAGCGGAACAAAGTGCACAATCTGCAGTGGACACCCGTCAACTGATTGAAGGTTCTATGCAGGAAGTTACCGAAGGAAATAAAGCAGCAGAACGAGCAGCAGCATCTATGGAAGAAGTTGTAAAAGGTGTTAAAATGATAGCTGAATCTTCTAAAGAATTAAGTCATATCTCATCAGAACAAGCAACGGCGATGGAACAAGCTGAAGCTGGTATTACTCGAATTTCTGAAGTTGTACAGTCCAATTCAGCCTCTGCCCAAGAAACTTCTGCAACCAGTGAAGAACTATCCGCTCAGGCAGCATTTATGGGTGAACTGGTAGACAGTTTCACCTTAAGAAAAAATAGCTAATAAATATAAAAAAAGCACTTCGATACATCATAGATAATATTTTTATTTACGCTGTTTTTCTTTTTGATAAATGATAGTTTCGTTGGCTTTAAAGCTCATATTCAAAAAATTTAGAAATGAACGGACAAGAAATATTTATTAATAAACCTCTTGATAAGTATCCGAAATCGGACTATACTACAATAGTCCGGTTTCGGATACTTTATTTTTGGAGAAACGATTATGTCAGAAAAAATTGAAAAACAACTCACTATCTTAAATCAGCTATATAAAGAACAAGATAATATCTATCGTGAACTTGCAGCGCATTTTGATCTTTCCGATGCTTCCTTTTGGGTTTTATATGCTATATGTGAATCAGATCAAATTTATTCACAACATGACTTATGCAATGCGTGGTTTTATTCCAAACAAACCATTAACTCAGCTATCAATAATCTCATAAAAAAGGGATATATTATTTTGAAACCGATTGCAGGAACTCGAAACCGCAAGTCAGTTGAACTGACACAAGAGGGAAAAGCATTTTGTGAAACCTCTGTCATTCCTTTAATCCATGCAGAATGTAAATCATTGATGCGATTTCAGGAAGAAGATAGAACATTATTTCTTTCTCTTTTCAAACAACAGCTTACATTTCTTGAAGAGGAAGTGGAACTTCTAATGAAAAGCTCAACAAAAGAGAAAGTAAACTCACAACAAAAAAACTGACAAAAAAGCAGACTATACTTGAACACTCAATGATATTTAGGAGAAAAGACAATGAAGATAAGTTTATCTAATCACTTCACTTATAAAAGATTATTGCGTTTTGTATTGCCAACTGTTGTTATGATGATAGTCACTTCTGTTTATAGCATTGTAGATGGATTTTTTGTATCAAATATTGTTGGTAAAAACGCTTTTGCAGCAGTCAACCTCATTATGCCTCTTCTGATGGCACTTGGTTCATTCGGATTTATGATCGGCACAGGAGGCAGCGCATTAATTTCTAAAACTTTAGGAGAAAAAAAACAAGAGCAGGCAAACCGATATTTTTCTATGTTGATCATGGTCACTATCGGAGTTGGTATTCTCTTGTCTATCATTGGATTTATATGGATGCGCCCTTTAGCAAACTTATTGGGGGCTAGTGAAACCATCATAGATGACTGTGTTTTATATGGCAGAGTTTTAATTGTAGCTAATACTTTTTTCATGTTACAAAACTGCTTTCAAAGCTTTTTAGTCACTGCTGAAAAACCTCATATAGGACTCGCTATTTCTGTTATAGCTGGTATCAACAATGTCGTACTCGACTTTGTATTTGTTTATATACTCCGTACAGGAATTTTCGGCGCAGCATTAGCAACCGCTCTGAGTCAGGCAGTGGGAGGCATTGTTCCACTTCTTTACTTCAGCCGTAAAAATAGCAGTCTACTTTGTTTCGTCAAGACCGCATTAGATTTTAAAGCGTTAAAACGTGCCTGCCTTAATGGATCTTCTGAAATGTTGACTAACCTTTCCGCCTCTTTTGTAGGTATGCTCTATAACTTTCAGTTGATGCGAATCGCATCGGAGAACGGTGTAGCCGCCTATGGAGTCATTATGTATGTGAATTTTATTTTTATGAGCTTCTTTTTTGGTTATGCTATTGGAAGCGCACCATTAGTCGGCTATCATTATGGAGCAAAAAATATAGAAGAACTCAAAAATCTATTTCGCAAAAGCATAGTTCTCACCACTATAGTATCCATTATCATGACAGTATTAGGTGTTGGATTAGCTTTCCCTCTTTCTAAATTATTTGTTGGCTATGATGCAGAATTACTAGAAATGACAACAAACGGTATGCGGCTATATTCACTATCCTTCCTCCTTTGTGGCTTTAACATTTTTGGCTCTGCCTTTTTCACGGCACTCAATAATGGTTTAATATCTGCGTTGATTTCCTTTTTACGCACACTCGTCTTACAGACAACAGCCATCTTAATCTTACCTTCCCTCTGGGGAATCAATGGAATCTGGCTTGCTATTGTAGCTGCAGAAGGTTTGACTATATTAGTTACTATTATATTATTGATAAAAAATAGAAATATTTATCACTATATTTAATCTTACTTATAAATTTCTATATCCTATGTTATAATCTTAATAAAGAAATCATAATGCAAAAACTGACGGTTCTCTATCATAGAAAACCGTCAATTTTTATTATAATAATTCAGTTTACAAAACACATTATTATCTGTAGTTATAAATATCTACTTTATTTTTCAAACTTTTCATACCATTTATTCAAATGTGGTTTCCATAGCTTATACAAAATAAACCCTATCACTCCTCCTATTACATTTGTAATCAAATCCGTTATATCACAACTTCTATAGTGAAGTAAAAATATTGTCATAATTAATTGAATACTTTCTATTGTAAAACTTAATAAAAATGTTTTTATCATAATTTGATCAATACTGACATCATTTTTTATATCAGCATATAGAAAGCCAAATGGCATTGTCATAATAATATTTAAAA
Organism: uncultured Lachnospiraceae bacterium; assembly: GCA_910585935.1. GTDB lineage: Bacteria > Bacillota > Clostridia > Lachnospirales > Lachnospiraceae > MGBC136627. The sequence goes on from CAJUHN010000046.1 coordinate 4,675, forward strand.
TAACTTCTTTTAAAGCTCCAGAATATCCATGAATCAAACCGTTAAATGGTTTTATATGAATATAGACAAAATTAATAGAACTATGATACTTCCATTTTGGATCAAGTGCAAAATCTATTGGAAGAATAGTTACAAATGCTACTAACATTAAATAAATATACATAACTGTCAATTTTAATTTATCTATCTTTCTTTTACCTTTTAAATACTTTTGATAAATAATAAAATATATAAAAATAAATACAATAAGACCTATCAAATACCTCACATTTTTCTCTCCTTATTAGCTTTTATATGTATACTTCATTAAGAAACAAAAAGCCTCTCTCGTCCTTTTTTCGTGATAACTGGCAAAGTGAATAATAACGCCTTACATACATTATCTGCTATCATACAATACCATACTGCACGCAGATCTAAGTTCCAGACCTGAATACACAAGAAAGTAAATAAAATTCTAATTCCCCACATGCTAAAAGTTTCAATAGCAAATGCATACCGCGTGCGACCTAATCCATAGAAAATTCCCTCTAATACAATCATCAGACCAAAAAAAGGTTCTGAAAAAGCAACTAATTTCAACATTTCCGCTCCAATCAAAATAGCGTCTTGACTTTTAGTAAATAGACTCATCAGTGGATGCGAAATCAAATAAAGGAGAACCCCATTAAAACACATCATCCCTACTGTCAAAAAAACACTTAAATATCCTACCGTTTCAAATTTATTTTTATCTTCCTCTCCCAAAGAAACACCTACTAATGTAGATGTAGCTGTACGCAATCCATAGCCCGGAATATAAAAGATAGTTTCTGCTGTGACTGCAATAGAATGTGCAGCAAAAATAGTAGTCCCCATGCCAGATACTAAACTAGCAAAAACCACATATCCCAGACAAGATATCATACCACTTCCTAATACAGGAAAGCTTATTTTCGCACATTCTTTTAATAATGAACTATCCACACAAAAACTCTGAAAAGACCAATGAAGCATCTGATTGCGGCGATAAGCGATAAACATGAGCAAACCAGAGAAAGTATAGGAGATAGCCGAAGCAATAGCAGCACCTATAACTCCTAAATCCCATATATAAATTAAAACAACATTTAATATCACATTTACCACATTCGCTCCCATACTGACAAGCATAGGCGTTCGTGTATTTTGTGTGGCACGGATAGTCGCGCCAAATATAGCACTAGAGGTCCGAAATAACATCGGCAGACTGATAATAAAAAAATAAATAGATGCCGTTTCTTGTACTGCTTCTTCTGCTCCCATCCAAATTGGAATATAAGGACTAAGTGCTAACGATACCACACCTGTAATCAAACCACACCCCACAACCAACAATAATACCTGTTTAGAAATCCTTTGAACTAATTCTTCATTATGGCTGCCTATTGCCTTAGAAACCATAGCCAGCACAGCAACACTGATCGCAGAAGGAATACTATTCACCAGCCAAGTAACCGTAGTCGTCACACTGACCGCCGCAGTCGCCTGCTCCCCTAAATGCCCCACCATAGCAGTATCCACATATTGTAAAAGCGTCGCCAACACTTCTTCTAGAATCGTTGGAATAGACAAAGTAATCAATGTGTGCAAAATTTCCTTTTTTATAGACTGTGTTTGTTTTATTGATATCATAGCACTAAATTTTTCCTTTATATAAAATAATTCTCTATCACATCATAATCACTAAAATATACATAAAAAATTTTTCTATCATAGAAAAAGATATAGTTTTCACCTATTAATTATGAATACTATTCTTTGCTATGATAGAAAAAGTAAAAAACAAAACTTATTCTATTCTATCTTTTCTTTAAAAGTATTAATATCAGTTTTGCAAAGATAAAAAAGAAACCTCCCAAACAGAGTACATTAAAAAGAAGCCAAAACGTATCAAAAACTATCATAAAACTAAATCCCCCTTTCTCATATTAAAAAAAAAATACTTACTGTTATAAAATTATAACATTAACTATCCCCTTTGTAAACTCATCCTAAATAATTTTTTTAAATCTTTTCTTTCATCAAAAGAGAACATTTTGAGCAAAGGGTCGCTCCGTAAAGGAAGTATTCCAACGAAAGCGCGGCTTCGCTGGAATACTTCCTTGCCGACGCGAACCTTTGCTCAAAGTGTCCTCTTAATTTTTCACAATTCTATTTCTTTAAATTCGCGCCTATAAGTTTTTGCTTTCACACTTCGGATATTTCGGTTTTTTATATACCCATATGCTGTTAAACCTGCCTCAACAATCTGATGCCACCTTTTTGTAGATAATTCCAGTACAGTACCATCATCAAATTCGACTATACATATCTCCTTTGCCTCACATGTCATTTCACATACGATTTTATACATATTTTTCCTGCTAATAGCTCCAATTTCTTCTAATGTATTAACCATTCGATAAATAGTTGCTGTGCCAATTCCAGAATCAATCTGAGATGCTTTAAAATAAATTTCCTTACAGCAAGAACAATCTTCCTGCAAAATGATATCTAACAACATCAAACGCTGTTTTGTAATTCTGCATCCTTTCTCTTTCAATTTTTGAATAATGATATCTTTTTGCATTTTTGTTCTATAATATTGGAATGACTCCTTTTTATTTTTTCTATTTTTCTGTTTGATTAATTCTTGTTCCATATCTATTCTCCCAACTTAATGGCAGTTTCTTCTGCAATGGCTGCAGTCACCACCGCATTGTATGGACTTTCCGCTCTTCTTATCTCGAATCATACTTCTGATTGCCAAAGTCACAATAAAAACTACTATACTTCCAGTGATAACTGTTCCCATAAAAATCGCTCCTTTTTACATACCTCTTTTTATTATTTTAAAAATTTTACTATTGGATAGTGGTTTTTATTTTTCAGATATATTCTATATCAAAATACGCCTTTTAAATTTACTCTCGATAACATCTTAAACATCTTATTTTGCTCCTGCCATACGTTTCATATTTATATTTAAACTTTTACTTTCTTTATAAGGTCTAAAAAGCAGATAGATAAATCCAATTACTAATAAGAAAGCGATCACTGTACCAATGCCAAATGTTCCTCTTGTAATCAGCGATCCAATCTGATAAATACACATAGAGGTAAAATATGCGAGTACTGTCTGATATCCAATCGCAAACCAGAACCATTTCGCATTATTCATTTCACGTTTAATCGCTCCCATCGCTGCAAAGCATGGTGCACATAACAAATTAAATACCAAGAATGAATATGCCGCAACTGCTGACATGCTGCCTGCTAATGCGCTCCAAATTTCTACTCCGTCTTCTGCTACTTCTGCAAATCCAAAAAGAATACCAAATGTGCCGACTACGTTCTCTTTTGCTATTAATCCTGATACTGCTGCAACTGCCATCTTCCAGTCGCCCCATCCCAAAGGTGCAAAAAGCGGGGCAACAATACTACCAATCGCTGCTAAAATACTGCTGTCTAACTGCTCCTCCTCTAACATTCCAAAAGATCCATCTGCCCATCCAAATTTCATTAAAAACCACAATACAATCGTAGATAATAAAATAATAGTACCTGCCTTTTTTATAAAAGACCATGCTCTCTCCCACATGCTGCGCAGTACATTGCTTACTGTTGGCAAATGATATGCTGGAAGTTCCATAACAAACGGTGCGGGATCTCCTGCAAACATTTTTGTCTTCTTTAAAATAATACCAGAACAAATAATGGCTACAATTCCAATAAAGTAAGCACTTGGCGCTACCCACCATGCTTCATGAAATAATGCTCCTGCAATCAATGCGATAATAGGAAGTTTTGCACTACATGGGATAAATGTTGTTGTCATAATCGTCATCTTTCTGTCACGATCACTCTCAATGGTTCTTGAAGCCATAACTCCCGGAACACCACATCCAGTACCAATTAACATTGGAATAAAAGACTTACCAGAAAGACCGAATTTACGGAAAATACGATCCATGATAAATGCAACACGCGCCATATATCCACAGGCTTCTAAAAATGCGAGGAAAATAAATAATACTAACATCTGTGGCACGAATCCAAGTACTGCTCCAACACCAGCTACGATACCATCTAAAATCAGACCTTTCAACCAATCTGCACAGCCAATAGCATCCAAACCATTCTCAAGTAATACAGGAATTCCGGAAACCCATATTCCATAATCTGCTGCATCAGGTTCATCTGTTTCTACTATTCTCTGCGCCTCATTCACTATAGCATCAGTCAAATTTACTGTTTCTATTACATTTCCTTCTTCATCTTGAATTTCTGCCGTTGTATGTCCATCTTCTGATGCTGCTATAATCTGATCTGCGCGATTATATTCCTCTACGGCGCTTTCATATGCTGACGTTCCGATCCCGAATAAATGCCATCCTTCTCCAAATACACCATCATTTGCCCAATCCGTCGCCCAACCTCCTACTGTAGATACAGAAATATAATAAACTAAAAACATCACTACAGCAAAGATTGGAAGTGCTAACCATCGATTTGTCACAATACGATCAATCTTATCAGAAGGTGTCATCTGTCCTTTACTATTTTTGGTATAGCATTCATCAATAATAGAAGAAATATATAGATAACGTTCATTTGTAATAATGCTTTCTGTATCATCATCAAATTTATCTTCTAATTCCTTGATTTCTTCTGATACATCAAAAATATCTTTCATCTGATTTATGATCTTATCATCTTTTTCCAAAAGCTTGATAGCAAAAAATCTTCTCTGTTCCTCTGGAATATCATGACAAAGTTTATCTTCTACTTTTTCAATTACAGCTTCTACTTCTGGTGTGAACTCATGAACTGGAACAGATACATTCTTTTTCTTTGCGATTTCCACTGCACATTCCACTGCTTTCTCAATTCCAGTTCCCTTTAAAGCTGAAATTTCAACAACCTCACATCCGAGTTTCTTTTTTAATTTATCAATATGTATGTTATCTCCATTCTTTTTCACAATATCCATCATATTGACTGCCATAATCACAGGAATCCCCAGTTCCATCAACTGTGTAGATAAATAAAGATTACGCTCTATATTCGTTCCATCTACAATATTTAAAATCGCATCTGGTCTTTCTGTAATCAAATAATTTCTCGCAACAACTTCTTCTAAAGTATAAGGGGATAAAGAGTAAATACCGGGTAAATCCATGATAGTGACATCTTTATGCCCTTTCAGCTTCCCTTCCTTTTTTTCTACTGTAACGCCCGGCCAGTTGCCCACAAACTGATTTGAGCCTGTCAGAGCATTAAATAATGTCGTCTTTCCGCAGTTTGGATTACCTGCTAATGCAATTTTTATTGACATCTCCATACTCCTTCCTTTTTATTTCTATCAGTATATTTGTTATATCTATCTAATATTCGTTATAACTTCTTTTTATTAGTAATGACTAACCAAAGAATAAAAAATTATTCCACTTCAATCATTTCCGCATCTGCTTTTCGGAGTGATAATTCATATCCTCTAACTGTCACTTCTACTGGATCTCCTAAAGGTGCTACTTTTCTGATATAAATTTCAACACCTTTTGTAATTCCCATATCCATAATACGCCGCCTTACTGGTCCTTCCCCATGTAATTTTTTCACTTTCACGGTTTGCCCACATGCAGTCTGCTTTAAAGTATTCATAATAATCTCCTTTTATTTTAAATATTTTCAGACCATAATTTTATTTGCCATATCTTTTCCTATAGCAACTCTTGTATCTTTAATATTAACAATCATATTCCCGCCGATCTCAGATACAACTGTCACAGTAGCACCTGTCACAAATCCGAGATTTTCCAGAAACTTACGTGTTTCTTCTTTTCCGCCGATTTTTTTAATTATATTCGGTTCTCCTGTATTCATCATTGTTAACGGCATCATCTTATCCTCTTTCTCTATTATACTTATTGATAATCATTTTTCTTATATGTTAGTATATACTAACATATATTAGATGTCAATAACATTATTGATATTTTTTCTCAATAAATAAAAATTACATAAAAAAGTAAAGTTCATTTTATATACAATATTTGGTATTATTGCGAAAAAATTAAAAATATGTTACCTCTCAGACTAGACAAAAAAGCAGCTAAGAGAAGGAAGTATTCCAAAAGAAGCCCCTTGGAAGACGTCGGTACTTAGCAAACAGCCTTACAGGATGTGAGCTTAGTACCGCTACGTCTGGAACGGAGCGAAAGCGCGGCTTCGTTGGAATACTTCCTTCTCTTAGCGGAAACCCTTTGAAAATGAAACATTCATGAATTCTTATCAATCTTCTTCTATATGCTCACATCCTTGTGCAATAATTGTTCTCACATGCTCATCTGCCAGAGAATAAAAAACAGACTTTCCTTCTCTTCGGCTTTTTACTAACCTGCTCTGCTTCAAAATTCTTAGCTGGTGGGAAATTGCAGATTGTGTCATATTAAGTGCTTGTGCTAAATCGCATACACATACTTCTGCTTCAAACAATACAAACAAAATCCTAATTCTTGTAGAATCACCAAATATCTTAAATAACTCTGCTAAGTCATATAATTTCGTTTCCTCTGGCATTGTTTCTCTCACGATTTTCAAAAGATTCTCATGAATTTCCTCTGTTTCACAACACTCATATTGTTTTTCACACATCATTTCACCATTTTCCTTTCTTACTATTGTCCCCATCGGCTTTTATAACTTTTTTACAAACAACGCTCTGATCGCATTTAATACTGCAATAACCATCACTCCTACATCTGCGAAAATTGCCAGCCACATATTAGCGATTCCAAAAGTTCCTAAAATCAAACAGACTATCTTTATCCCTATAGCAAAATAAATATTCTCATAAACAATACGAATACATTTTCTAGATATCTTAATCGCTTTCGCTATCTTTAATGGATCATCATCCATGAGAACAACATCTGCTGCCTCAATCGCTGCATCTGAACCAAGTGCTCCCATAGCGATTCCAATATCCGCTCTAGATAAAACTGGCGCATCATTGATTCCATCACCAACAAACGCGAGTTTCTGCTTTTCCTCTTTTTTCTCCAAAAGTTCCTCTACTTTTATCACTTTATCAGCAGGAAGAAGTTCACTATATACTTCTTCAATTCCTAATTCTTTCGCCACTTGCTCTGCTGCATTTTTCGCATCTCCTGTCAACATAACAGTTCTTGCAACACCTGCTTTCTTTAATTCATGAATCGCCTCTTTTGCATGTGGCTTTATTAAATCAGATATCAAAATATGTCCTGCATATGCTCCATCAACCGCCATGTGTACTACAGTCCCCACATGATGACATTCCTTATACTCTATTCCAAGCCGTTTCATCAGTTTTACATTACCGGCTGCCACAAAAACTCCATCTACTTTGGCTGTCACTCCATTACCACTGATTTCTTCTACATCTGAAACTCTATTCCGATCAATTTCTTTTCCATAAGCCTTTTGTAAACTCTTACTAATTGGATGGGAAGAAAAACTTTCTACTAATGCTGCATACTCCAATAATTTCTCATTTTCCATTTCACTGTGATGTACACCACTGACTTCAAACACTCCTTGTGTCATAGTACCAGTTTTATCAAATACTACATATTTTGTCTGAGAAAGCGTTTCCAAATAATTAGAACCCTTTACTAAAACCCCTTCCTTACTCGCTCCACCGATTCCAGCGAAGAAACTGAGCGGAATACTGATGACTAAAGCACAGGGACAACTGATAACTAAAAATGTCAAAGCTCTATAGATCCATTCTCCCCACTCTGGCGTAATTCTAAAAAATAACATTCGCACGATTGGAGGCAAAATCGCAAGTGCTAATGCCCCATAGCAGACAGCAGGTGTATAATATCTGGCAAATTTAGAAATAAAGTTTTCTGATTTTGATTTCTTAGAGCTAGAATTTTCTACTAAATCCAGAATTTTAGATACCGTTGATTCTCCAAATTCCTTTGTAGTTTGAATCTTAAGTACACCTGTCATATTAATACAGCCACTTATCACATCATTTCCTACAACAGCTTCCCGCGGCAAGCTCTCTCCTGTTAAAGCACTGGTATTCAATGTGGTATTCCCTTCTATAATGATACCATCAATAGGTATCTTCTCACCGGGCTGTACCACGATAATAGAACCGATTTCCACTTCATCTGGATCTACTTTTTCTAATTTTCCATCTCTTTGTACATTCGCATAATCAGGACGAATATCCATAAGTTCGCTGATATTTCTTCTGCTCTTTCCGACTGCATAACTTTGAAAAAGTTCTCCTATCTGATAAAAGAGCATTACAGCAACACCTTCCGTATACTCTCCGAGAATAATAGCCCCTATTGTAGCAACAGCCATCAGAAAATTTTCATCAAACACCTGTTTATTTAAGATACCCTTGATAGCTTTCCTTAAAATATCATAGCTGATTACTAAATAGGGAATCATAAATAATCCTAATCTTAAATACCCTTCTATTGGAAGTAATGACAGAATAATCATCAAAGCCGCTGCCACTATAATCCGTATAAAAACCTTTTTCTGCTTTTTATTCATGTCAATTTCTCCTTTAACCTATAGAAAAATTTCACAATCATCTTCTATCTTCTTACAATTCTTTAAAACTTCCTTCATAACTACTTCTGGCTTCTGACCTTCTTCAAACTCTACAATCATCTTCAATGTCATAAAATTAACCGTTACATTCTTTACTCCTGCCGTATTCTTCGCAGCCTCCTCCATTTTATTCGCACAATTAGCACAATCTACTTCAATTTTATAAGTCTTTTTCATAGTAAATACTCCTTTCTAATTTAATTTCATTCTCCGTTTTTTCATATGAACAATTATTCATATGTTTAAATATATTATAACACTTATTCTTTTCTTGTCAAGAGATCTATCATATTTTTTCTTAAAACTAAAGAGAGCAGGAAAAAGTTTTGATCAAAGGTTCAGGTTCGCAACAGATTCGCAAAGGGAGGGAGGCTATTCCAACGAAGCCGCGCTTTCGCTCCATTCCAGACGTAGCGGTACTAAATTCGCGAACCCTTATGGGTTTGCTCATTAAGTGCCGACGTCTTCCAAGGGGCTTCTTTTGGAATAGCCTCCCTCCCTTTGCTAGCTTTATACTATAGGCAAGTTCATATAATTCTTGAATCTTGAAAAATTACAATATTTATATATCTTTCAAGATTTAAAGAGTTCATATGCTTTCTGCATATGTTCTATAATCTTTACTCCAAAAGGACAACGTTTTTCACAAGCACCACACTTTATGCAGGAACTTGCTTTCACCTTCAAAGCATTATAATGCTCTCGCACAGTTTCTGGAATCATATGTTGAGCGTCACAGAGATCCGTGAATTTATTTACCGATGCGATATCAATTCCCATTGTACAAGGAGCACAGTGTCCACAATACATACATTTATCCATAAACCTATGGGCTGGAGTGCTGCCAAGAAGAGCTGCAAAATCTTTTTTCTCTTCTGGTAATTCTGAATATGCTGCCGCCTCTAAAAGCTGTTCTTTCGTATGTGCACCTGCCAATACACAAGCCACCGCTGGACGTGTCAGACAGTAATGTAGACATTGAGCTACTGTCATCGCCACTCCAAAAGGAGATTCTTTTGCATTGAGCAATGCACCTCCTCCATAAGGTTTCATAACTGTCAATGCTACTCCCTCGCTCTCACATAAACTATAAAGTTCCAGCCTTTCTGGATCTGTACAGGAAAGTACATCGGAAGCTTCATACGTTGATTTTTCAAATAAAGTATTCACATCTTCATTTGGAGGCAAAATATCATATGCAGGATTCACACTGAACATGATCACATCGATTTCTTTGCTCTTTGCCGCTTGAATCGCTACTCTTGGATTATGGGTACTCATACCAATGTGACGAATTGTTCCAGCAGCTTTAAGTTCTCTGGCATACTTAATAACCGAACCCCCAAAAACCTCATCAAAATCTTTCTGTTCGTCCAGATAGTGTATCATTCCAACATCTATATAATCTGTCCGAAGCCGACGAAGCAAATCCTCATAAGCCGATTTCACTGTTTCTATGTTTCTAGTACGTTTATACTGACCATCTATCCATGCAGAGCAAAGATGTGCCTGTAAGATAAATTGATCTCTACGCCCTTCCATCGCTTTCCCAAAACTATCTCTAATATAAGGTTCTGAGTTATACAGATCGAAATAATTAATCCCCGCCTGCAAAGCAATATCCAAAAGCATCTGTGCAAACTCATCATCTTTCCCCACAAATGCCTCACTCCCCAAACCAACTTCACTAACTTTCAAACCTGTTCTTCCTAATATCCTATAATTCATAACCTCCAGCCTCTCCTTTTTTCATCCGTTATACTAAATAAATATTTAAAAAATTCCATAAAATATATTCTACTTCAACCATCACCAAGCAGTCTATCAATACAATATTACTTATAACTATTATAGCAATTTCCATTTTTTTCATCCACATATTGTCAATTCTTTTTCCTAGAATAGCCAACAAACCAGCGAAAGCACGGTTTCGTTGGAATAGTTCCTTGCCGTAGCGTCCCCCTTCGCCATTCAATTCATATTACTATCAACAACCACACTCTTTTATCTATCTTATCTATTCTTATTACTATATAGATTTTGCCATAGGATAACGATATTTATCCTCTTCTGTAATTTCTCTCATCACTTTACAAGGAACACCGACAGCAATTACATTGCTTGGTATAGATTTAGAAACCACGCTGCCTGCTCCTATAACAGAATTATCTCCAATAGTCACACCTGCCAGAATCGTCGCCCCTGCTCCAATCCAAACATTATTGCCAATGGTAATGGGTTTTGCAATTTCCATTCCTGCCTTACGCTGTTCAGGATCAATGGCATGTTCAGCAGTAGTAAAACAACAATTAGGAGCAATAAAAACATGGTTTCCAAATGACACTTTTGCTCCATCTGTAATGATTAGATTATGATTCGCATAAAAATAATCACCAACAAAGATGTTATATCCATAGTCACACCAAAATGGCGGTGTAAATATTACATTTTCCCCCATTCCTCCCAATATTTCCATAAGCATTTTCTGCTGCATTTCCTGATCATTAGGATTAAGCTGATTATATTTATAACATTTTTCTTTACATTTACGGATTTCTTTTTCCAATTCCGGATTATAACATCCCTGAAACAAGCAATTTATTGGCACTCTTTCTTTATCTTTCATTGCTCTCACTCCTAATCTAAAATTTTTTCTAAATATAACCTCTTAAAATATATTATACTACATCTCTCAAAAAAACCAATAAATTTGTCATAACATCAAATCAAAAACCAAATAACCTCTCAACCACAAGTTGTATGAAGACTAATCTAAGCAGTTGCTTGTGGATATAGTTCACTTCTGATAAAATTTCTTTATATCCAAATATTCAAAAAACATTTATAGGAGGTATGATTATGGCTTTAGACGGATTTGGCACAAGACTCAGAATTGCTAGAAATGAAAAAGGATTCACTCAAAAGCAATTAGCCAATAAACTTGGAGTTACAGAACAAGCAATATCAAAATATGAAAGAGGAATTTGTTTTCCTGATATTGAAATATTAGATAATATCCCTCAAATCTTAAAATGTTCATTAGATTATCTATTTCAGTTTGAAAAAGAAAAGCGCGTTTCTTTCGATCAGAATAATATAGAATATAGAAATCAAATGAAAACATGGATTAATCCTGATATTATTTCACTCTCTTTTGGAAAAGGTTTAGTAGATTTATTTTTACAGGAAAAGGAAAAAGATTTCCCTCATGTTATCTCTATCAGGAAACAAATCTCGCTTCAATGGGGAATCATGATACCCTTGATTAGAATTATGGATAATCTGAATTTATCAGAAATGGAATATGAAATAAAAATTCATGGTATAGGCGTTGGTGGTATAAAAAATATCAATATTTCTGATCCAGAAAAAACTTTAGGAGAAATATTCCATAATCTAAAGGAAAAACTATTAGAACATATTCATTTGATTGTTAATAATCAAATTATATTTGATATGATAGAAATTATTCGAGAAGAATATCCTGCTGTAGTAGATCAAGTAGTGCCAGAAAAAATTAGTTATTCTCTTTTAAGAGATGTTATCATTGAATTATTACGAGTACAAAAATGTACTGCATATCCAGGGATTTTAATTATTCAAATATTAGAGAGATATGAAAATAGTGGGAAATCTTATGAAGAACTTGCAGAAATAGTCAGAAAAGACTTAGGTGAAAAATATTTACTGGAAAATTGGGCGAAATAAAAATTGAGAATGAAATATAAAAAAACAACCTCTATATTCACTAAAGAATAATCGTTGAGATTGTAACCTCTATCTAAAATTTCAAGGCACTACACAGTATTCCGACTTTGTAATGCCTTGAAATTTTCAAAAACAAACTTACTTATTCTTAATGGAATCAGATTTTTGTTGTCATCTTTGAGATAAATGGTAATTTCCGCAGCTTTTTTATCAATTATTCTAAGCCTATATTTTACTTTTTCCTTTTGCAGATATAGCGATAATATACAATACCTGTTATATCTGCCAAAAACCAGCCAATAGGAACTGACCACCAGATTCCGATCACACCAATAGTCGAAATTGCAGACAAAGTATAAGCTAAAAATACTCTTGTTCCCAGAGAAATTACAGTCAATACTAATGACATACCCGGCTGTCCAATCGCACGATATAAGCCATAAAGTAAAAATAATCCTCCAATTCCACAATAAAAAGTTCCTACAATGCGCAAATAAGATACTCCTATGTTCAAAATCTCTACTTCTTCTGGATGAATAAAAATCAGCAGAAGTTGTCTGGCAAATATCACCACCACAGCCGATACACACAAGCTAAAAATAATCGCTATTTTCACCGCAGAACGTATTCCTTGCTGTATACGCTCTTCTTTTTTCGCACCATAATTTTGAGCGATAAAAGTAGAAAAAGCATTTCCAAAGTCCTGTACTGGCATATAGGCAAAAGAATCAATTTTCACCGCTGCTGCAAAAGCTGCCATCACTGCTGGTCCAAAACTATTTATCAATCCTTGTACCATCAAAATTCCCAAATTCATAACAGATTGCTGCAGACAAGTCAAAATAGAAGCACTGCCAATCTCTTTTATCGCCTCAAAAGTAAAACACATTTCCTCTCTCTTTATTCGCAGTTTTGGACAAAATAACATCGTATACAAAAAGATCCCTATTCCCGAAAACCATTGAGCGATTATCGTTGCTATAGCCGCCCCAGCCACACCCCACTTACAATACAATACAAAGATCAAATCCAACACAATATTCAAAACCGCTGCTCCCCCTAAAAACAAAAGAGGAACGAAAGAATTTCCAATCGCCCGCAGCAAAGAAGCATAATAATTGTAAAAAAATGTCGCTCCGATCCCCCAAAAAATAACCCATAAATATTCTCTCATAAGAGAATAAACTTGTTCTGGAACAGAAAGAACATACATAATCTCATCAATAGAAAGAAATACTGCTACATTTATCACAACCGCAAAAATCGCAATCAACAAAAAAGAAACAAACATATCCGTTTTCAGTTTTTTCTGATTCTTTTCTCCAAATCGAATAGAAAAAACCGCCCCACTTCCCATGCACATTCCAAGCAAAATAGAAGTCAAAAATGTCATTAATGTATAAGAAGAACCAACTGCTGCAAGAGCATCTGCCCCCAAATATTGCCCGACAATCAGTGTGTCTACTACATTATATAACTGTTGAAGCAAATTACCACAAATCATCGGAAAAGCGAATCGAAGTATCGTTTTCGATATATTCCCCTTTGTTAGATCAATCTGTGCCATCTTAAAAATCTCCCTTTGTCTTTAGATAAATTTTAATTCTCTTCATAGAAAAAAATTATTCACAAAATATAGTTCGTAGTACAATACAGTATAACATACGATATAAAAATATTCTACACACTTTAAATATTTACATCATTGGGCATCAAAGGGTCGCTTCGGCAAGGAAGTATTCCAGCGAAGCCGCGCTCTCGCTCCATTCCAGACGTAACGGACACTAAATTCGCAGCCCCTAACAGGACTACTCATTAAGTGCCGACGTCTTCCAAGGGGCTTCTTATGGAATACTTCCTTGCCTTCGCTAGACTGTTGGCTATTCTAATCTTTGAAAAACGAATTTCACAATAATAAATAAAAATTCTGAATGGTTACCATTTTCTTCATGAAAAGTTAAACTTACAAAAAAAATTAAAACCAGTATAATATCTTTAATTCTTCATATAATATAGGAAATTATATAATTTGAATGAAATTGAATGATTATTATTGCATTTTGAAACAATTAAAGTTATACTAACAGTAGAAAGGAAGTGATAATATGATTACTGTAAGTCTTCGATTTGATGATGAAATGAAAAAGCAACTAGATGAGATGTGTGATGAGATGGGAATGAACCTTACTACCTTTTTTATGATCTATGCAAAGAAAGCCCTTCGAGATCGTCGGATTCCCTTCGAGATAGCCGCTCCCTCAGATCCTTTTTATTCAGCTTCTAATATGGAACAGCTAAAGAAAGCAAGACAACAAGTAAAAGATGGACAGGTGATTGTAAAAACTATCGAAGAACTGGAGGCTATGGAACTTGAGTAAAATCACATTTGCTGAAGATGCTTGGGAGGAATACCTTTATTGGCAGTCAGAAGATAAAAGGACTTTAAAAAAGATAAACACCTTAATAAAAGCTATCCAGCGTGAACCCTTTACTGGCGAAGGAAAACCAGAACCTCTAAAAGATAATCATGAAGGGGAATGGAGTAGAAGGATCAACGAAAAAGATAGAATTGTTTATAAAATTAATGAGGGAAACATCATTATAACACAATGTAAAGGTCACTATAATGACAAATAAAATCAAAAACAAATTGATATTCTTCCTAATCACTAGACTAACTCTTTTTTCACAAATTAGAACCTTCTACAACCTAGCGAAGGCAAGGAAGTATTCCATAAGAAGCCCCTTGGAAGACGTCGGCACTTAATGAGCTGTTTCGCAAGAAGCGAAACGGCGAATTTAGTGTCCGCTACGTCTGGAACGGAGCG
>CAJUHN010000047.1 GCA_910585935.1 uncultured Lachnospiraceae bacterium
GTCTGGAACGGAGCGAAAGCGCGGCTTCGTTGGAACATTCCCCACTCCTAGCGGAAACCTTAGTCAAAATGTAAAACATTTAACAAGCTAATGTTCATAGCTCAAAAACTATAAAACAACAGGAAAAAGGAGCGTAGAGAAACAAATGGAAGCAGAAACACAAATCCAAAAGATTCAAAAAGCGAATTTATATATTTTAAAAGAAGTGGATAGAATTTGTAGAAGACATAACATTCACTATCTTCTAGATTCTGGCACATTGATCGGTGCAGTGCGGCATAAAGGTTTTATTCCATGGGATGATGATGTGGATATCGCATTTTTAAGAAAGGATTATGAAAAGTTTATAAAAGCAGCGAAAAAGGAACTGCCAAAAGGACTTCATATTTGGTTTCCAAAGGATGCAGCGCAATATAATGTATTTTATGATTTCACTCCTAAGATCATTTATGAAAAAAGCAGAAAGGTCTTAGAAAATGAAGAAACAGCTGCTTATCGAGAAGAACTCAATCATATCTGTGTGGATTTGTTTATTTTAGATGAGATATCAGAAAATCCGATCACACAGAAATGGCAAATTTTAAGAAATAAAATAATCTATGGAATGGCGATGGGACATCGATATCAGTTAGATTTTCAGAAATATAAAGGAATACAGAGGTTACAGGTTAAATTATTAGCAGCAGTTGGAAAACATATTTCAATGAAAACAATTTGTAGATGGGAGAGAAAAGCAGCTTTAAGTCAGAACAAGGGAAAAAGTCGTTTGCTATATTATAGCAATTATCAGCCTGATTATGTGCATATGATAATACCAAAAGAAGGTTCAGAGCAGGTGATAGGGGTAACATTTGAAGGAGAAAAATTTATTATTCCAAAGGGATATGATAGAGTGCTTAAAGTAGTGTATGGGGATTATATGACATTGCCACCAGTAGAAAAGAGAGTGCCAACACATGGAAATTTAGAAGCAGAAGGATTTTGGGTGGATATGATGTAGGAATAAAAAGGAAAAAGTTCCAATATAAGAAAAATGTAAGAAAATCGAAAAGACCTTTATATTGCAATCATATATGGTACATGATACAATTTTAGACGTAAGAAAATGGTATATTAGAAAAGGTGAGTTTAAAAGGAAACAAGAAAATCTATTCACAGATTTTGAACATGACAAGGATGGTGAATTCATATGAAAAAGCGTAGGTGGTCGGCAGTTATCTTAGCGTTAACGGCTGTAATGCTTTTTTCAGACATTCCGGTTAGTCACGCAAATGATACAAAAGACGGCTGGTATTATGAACAAGTGGGAGATAGCGACAAAGAAGGATGGCGTTATTACAAAAACGGTAAGCTAAAAGTTTTAAATTGGATTTACAATACGGATACAGGTGTGTGGAACTATCTAGATGCGGACGGAGTGATGAAGACCGGATGGGGAGATGGTTATGCCGATGGTTATTATTTTGATGAAGATGGTACGATGGTAACAGGATGGCATTATTTACTAGCTCCTAAACGTCAGCTTGTAGCAAATGGTGTGGAAGTGAATGGAAATCAGGTGGAAATGAGTTCACCGAATGAGGAATCTGACAATACACATTGGTATTATTTCAGATCAGATGGTACAATGGCGGTCGGATGGGAAAAAATTGATGGCTCTTGGCATTATTTTGGAGATGGAAAAAAAGATGGATTTGATAAAGGTGCGATGCTCACAGGCAGAGTGACAATAGAGGGAAATGAATATTATTTTGATGAAGATGCCGGTGTGATGCAGACAGGTTTTCTGATAATAGACGAAGATAAATATTATTTTAGTGCTGTTGGAATTATGAAAAAAGACTGTTGGATTAAGAGTGGAAAAAACAAATATTATGCAGGGGAAGACGGAAAACTTTATTGTGGAGAAGGGACAAATAATTTATTAGAAGTACAAATAGATGAAAAGATGTATTATTTTGATCCAAATGGAAAGGTAGTGACCACAGAAGTTTATAATATAGATGGAAAGTGGACAACAAAGAGGCCTTAATATAAGGCTTTTTTGCCGATAATGTTTAAAGTTAGTATTATGAGAGTATTTTTAGGAAATATTGAGAAAAAGATAAAAAAAATGAAAAAATAGGATAAGAAAAATGTAAGAAAAAAGGAAGAGGAATATAGTTGATAAAATATGGTTAAAATGGTACAATTTAGTCATATGAAAAAATATAATCTTAAGTAGATTGAAAAATGGTACAAAAATAGGGAAGGAGAAAGAGATGAAAAAAGACATGCGTAAAATATGTGTTGTAGCAGGAATGATGACTATGATGGCAGGGAGCGTTGTGATGGTTCACGCAGCACCTCCTACTTCTCCGGGCGCTACATCACCTAATACACCGACAAATACCACGAGCAATCAGAATGGATGGGTGCAAATACAAAATGGAAATCAGATAGATTGGTACTATTATGAAAATGGTGTGATGTTAAAGAGTCAGTGGAAACAGACCTCTTCTGGACTTTGGTATTATTTTGCAGCAGATGGACTTATGATCACTGGATGGGGAGATGGAAAATTAGAAGACTATTATTTTGAACCTTCTGGTGAAATGGCGACTGGCTGGAGAGAAATCTCAAATGATCGAGATACTTACTATGGACCGGGCGGAAGTACAGGAGAAAAAGGTTGGTATTATTTTGGAGTAGATGGTAGAGTTACATATGGATGGAAAAAAATCAATAATTCTTGGTACTACTTTAATGACGGAGAAGTAGACGATTTTGAAGATGGAGAGATGGTCTATGGAGAAGTAGAAATTGAAGGAGATGAATACTATTTCGGAGGCTATGGCGATGGAGTGATGAAGACTGGATTAGTGAAAGTAACCAGTTCTGAAAATAGCAATAGACCCGGTGGATCATCAGAAACAGAATATTATTTTTATGGCAGCAATGGTATAAAAGTAGTAGATGGCTGGGCAAAATATGATAATAAATGGTATTATATGGACGATGATGGACATATGATGACAGGATTTATCGGTTTTGACAACAGTTATAATATTTTGACTGACCCTAGAGATTTAGACGATGCAGAATTTGTCAGCTATTTAGATGAAGATGGAGTGATGGTAACAGGCTGGTTGAATCTCGGAGAAACAGAGCAGACAAGACCAGGACAGAGCTTATCCAATCAATATTACTATTTTAAATCAGATGGTACAATGGTGACAGGCTGGTATAAAATTAATAATAAGTGGTATTATATGTGTACAGAATCTACAGGAGAATATGAAAAGGGTCAACTGGTAACAGGATTATATACAATAGAAGAAAAGAATTACTATTTTGACAAAGATGGTGTGATGTCAACCTCTTCTTGGGAAACAGTAGAAGTAGGTGCTAATAAATATGACATTTACTTGGATTCAGATGGTGTTATGCTACAGGGACAATCCGATGATGATCTTTTAGTACAAAAAGTGGGAAGCAAATATTATGTATTTGATGAAAATGGTTATTGTTTAAAGAATACTACTATTTATTTAAATGGTACAAAATGGACTACAAATAGTGGTAGCCTTCCTGTAGGAACTCCTATTTATAATATTAATAGAAGCGGTGTAGCAACAAAGAGTACGTTGAAATAGGATTTTATGATTGATAGAAATAGATAGAGAAGTGGATGATCGCTAGAGAAGCAGATAGTGATCATTCACTTTTTTTATAATAAAAATATTTTTGTGAATGGATAATTTTTTTTGAGTGAATTTTTTTATGTGTGAATTTAAAAATAGGATTGTGAAAAGTGGGAAGAATGAGGGAAGGGACAAAGGTTCGCACAGGAGAGGATACTCCTTCCAACGAAACCGCGCTTTCGCTCCGTTCCAGACGTAATGGTACTAAATTCGCCGTTTCGCTTCTTGCAAAACAGCTCATTAAGTACCAACGTCTTCCAAGGGGTTTCTTTTGGAAGGAGTATCCTCTCCTGTGCTAGTTTGTTCCCACGAGCAACCGAGTCAAGTGGCTATTTGTAGACATTTGGCGACTGTCGCGAGGTCAAATACGCCGCTGCTCTGCAGTGCTGCAATTCTGATACCTCGTTGCTTGTAGTGGGGTATTTGATTGGCTGTTCGGAGAAACTATGTTCAGAAAAATAAAAATGTGGGTTGACAATGAACGATAGTTTTGTTACAATGTTCATTAAATATAATATATACATAAAAATGAACAAGCGTATTGGAGGAAGAAATGAAAAAAGAAAAACAGAATACAAGATGGAATGATATTGATTGGGGGATTACATTAGTTCCATTAGTTATTATTTTTTTTATATCTATAGCTTTGATGTTGATGCCAGAGAGAGCACAGAATATGATTTCTTTTTTAAGAAATGTATTTGTCAATGACCTCGGATTCTTTTATATTTTATTGGGATTAGGGATATTGCTGTTAGCAATAGGAACAGCATTTTCTAAATATGGAACTATTTCGCTAGGTCAGATAGAAAAACCGCGTTATAGCAATTTTCGATGGGGAGCGATGATATTCACTTCTACTATGGCAGCAGATATCCTTTATTGGTCTTTGATTGAATGGGCATATTATTATTCTGCTACTCCTTTTGCAATGGAAAATATGACATTAGCACAAAGACAGGATATGGCATCTGCTTATCCTCTGTTTCACTGGGGACCTATTCCATGGGCATTTTATATTTTACCTGCTGTTGCTTATGCTTACATGTTTTTTGTGAAGAAGAGAGAGAGGCAAACTTTATCGGAGGCATGTCGTCCTCTTTTAAAATCTCATACAGAGAAATTACCGGGACGTTTTATTGACATTTTTGCAGTGGTAGGATTACTGGCAGGTACAGCTACTACTTTTTCTTTAGCTACTCCATTATTGTCAGAAGCAGTTGCCAGAATATTCCATATAGAAGTAAATCCTATTCTTTCTATTTTTATTTTATTAGTTATTGGAATTGTGTTTATAGTGGCGGTTTTATGGGGAATGAAGGCGATTGCTCATTTAGCGAGTATCTGTGTGATAGTTTTTTTTATTTTATTGGGTATCTTTTTTTTATGTGGACCTAAAATTTATTTGATCGAAACTGGAATTACAGGGATAGGGACAGTGATTCAAAATTTCTTTCATATGGCGACTTGGTTAGATCCGTTGCGTTTATCCTCTACAGGTGGAAATGGATTCCCACAGGATTGGACTATTTTTTATTGGGCATATTGGATTGCATGGTTTGTGGCTACTCCATTTTTCATTGCGAGAATATCAGAAGGGCGTACGATTAAGCAGACTATTTTAGGAGGGTTATCTTGTGGACTGCTAGGGACATTTACTTCTTTTATTGTTTTCGGAGGTTTTGGGTTATATCAACAGACACATGGAGTTGTAGATGCTGCTGGAATGTTGGCAGAAGGGGCGAATCCGGCTGCTGTTATTTTAGAGATTTTTGATCAATTACCGATAACAGAGATAGCATTAGTTGTTCTGATCATCGCTATGATAGCATTTTATGCCAGCACTTTTGATGCTATCACATTAGTAGTGGCAGGATATTCTGAGAAAAAGAAAGAAAGAGCAGCAGAACCTAGAAAGGGTTTGCGTATTTTTTGGGCTATAGTATTTTTATTATTGCCTATTGCACTTATGTTTTCCGAAAGTACATTATCGATGTTACAGACGATTTCGATTATTGCAGCATTTCCATTAGGATTGATTATGATAGGGATTGTATATAGTTTTTTTAAGGATATAAAGTCAGATAAAAAAGGAAAATGAAAAAGATATTTGAAACAAATTGACAAAGGTTCGCGCAGGAACAAACCTATTCCAACGAAGCCGCGCTTTCGCTCCGTTCCAGACGTAGCGGTACTAAATTCGTTGAACCCAGTAGGGTTCACTCATTAAGTGCCGACGTCTTCCAAGGGGCTTCTTTTGGAATAGGTTTGTTCCTGCGCTAGTTTGTAACATAGACAAGTTTATAAAGCAGAATTGCCGTTGTGTTGTAAATTATTAAGGGGATAGGCTTGCTATGTTGTTGTCTGCTTTTTGTCTGAAAATTTTGGAACAGATTTTTTAGTATAATTGTTACCAACTTTTTATTATACCTATATTTATTCTTTTTTTAGTTATTTTTTTAGAATAATATACTTTAAACAATGTCTAATATAAATTGCATATTATTTCATTTTTAAATCTATTATTCTTTAAAATAGCCAGTTGTAATTCAAAAGACTAAAAAACTAATCAAAGCTTTTTTCTTCTAAAATAGCCAACAAACTAGCGTGGGGAAGGGACTATTCCAAAAGAAGCCCCTTGGAAGACGTCGGCACTTAATAAGCAAACCCGCAAGGGTTCGCGAATTTAGTGTCCGTTACGTCTGGAACGGAGCGAAAGCGCGGCTTCGTTGGAATAGTCCCTTCCTCACGCGGAACATTAATTCCAATGTTCTCCTCACTTTCCCCAACTATCTCTAATTATCTTTCTGAATTCACACCTACGGAGTTGTAATCCAAACACCATTTTCATCAAATTGATAATCTACACCATCGATATGTAACATGGTGTTGACAGCCATACTTCCATCTTCTTTAAAGTAATACCATTTTTCTTCTAATTCTAACCAACCAGTTATCATTTTACCAGTTTCATCAAAGTAATACCCAATACCATCGATCATACCAAAACCAATTTGAACATTTCCTTGTGGATGACCATAATACCATACATTATCCACCTTAAACCAGTCTGTTTGGAAGTTTCCATTTACATCAAAATAATAGCGCATATTGTCAATAATTCTCCAGCCAGTTGCCATCGCACCGCTCGCATCTAAATAGTATTTATCAACCCAACCAGTCTGCATTTTTCCATCGCTATCCATATAATACCAAGTATTTTCTTCTGGTTCAATCCAACCAGTTAATTTAGTTCCTTTACTATCAAAGTAATACCAAGTATCTTCAATCTGTTTCCATTGGCTTGTCACCATCTTACCATCAGAATCTAAATAATGGTTATCAACCCAACCCAAGGTCTGCATTTTTCCTTCTGCATCTAAATAATAAGAAGCGTTTCCATCTGGATTGATCCAACCAGTTAAACGAGTTCCATCTTCTCCAAAGTAGTACCAAGTGTTGTCAATTTGTCTCCAAGCATTTGTCACCATAATACCATTGTTATCCAAATAGTATTTGTCTGCCCAGCCAGTCTGCATTTTTCCTTCATTGTTCAGATAATACCAGATATTTTCTTCTGGTTCAATCCAGCCAGTCAGACGATTTCCATTTCCATTAAAGAAATAGCGATCATTTTCGATTTGCTGCCAACCAGTTGCCATTGCGCCACTTTCTAAGAAATAGAAGGTTTTTCCGTTTGAAGAGAACCAACCTGTTTGCATCACACCATTAGAATCTAAATAATACCAAGTATCACCATCATCAGGCTGTATCCAACCAGTTAAGCGATGTCCTTTTCCATTGAAATAATACCAAGCATCATCGATCTGTTTCCAAGCAGTTGCCATTACACCGTTTTCTGCGAGATAGTAATATTTTCCTGCCTCCTCAAACCAGCCAGTTTTCATCACCCCATCTGAGCGGAAGAAATACCATTTATTTTCTAATTCTGTCCAACCCGTTTTCATCAGACCTGCATTTGTGAAATAGTAAGTATCTGTGCCAATATTTGTGAAGCCGACTGCCATTGCACCATCTTCTTTAAAATAGTAGCGTTTTCCATCGATTACTTTCCAACTTAGAGCCATTGTTCCATCTGCATTGAGATACCAAGTGTCAGCGCCCAATTTGATAAAGCCAGTCTGCATGATACCTTTTTCATTCATATAGTACCATTTGTCATCTAAAAATTTCCATCCAGTTGCCATCGCGCCGTTTTCTTTATCTAGATAATACCATTGATTATTTTCTAAATGCCAACCAGTTTGCATCGCACCAGAACTATCAAAAAGATAGCGGCTGCCATTGATTTCTTTCCAACCAGTTTGCATTACCCTATTGCTGTCAAAATAATAACGAACATTATCGATATCTTTCCAGCCAATTTGAGCAGGTCCTTCTTTTGTGAGATAATACCAATTATTTCCTTCTTTGTACCAGCCAGTTTGCATCGCACCTTTTGCATCTAAGTAATAGTAGTCATTGTCATCTTTAATCCAGCCAGTTTGTTTTCTATAGTCAACAAAATAGAAGAACTTACCAGCTCGTTCTGCCCAGCCATTTCGGACAAAAGTATCAGAATAGTCTTTATATTGAAAATTAATATCTACATTTCCATTGATTCCATTAATCCTTCCGCTGCTACTAGCTTGCCAGATACTAGGATTTGGATATTCACATTCTGTATAATATTGAGCAACCCATTTATCAATTCCAGGTATTTCTGAAACGCTAATTCGCTGATTGAACCAAGATTTGCTGGAATAAACGATAGGATGGTAGCCATTTTCTTCAATCGTTGTACAGAAAGCTCGGATAACAGCAGAAAGCTGAGAAGGAGATAAAGACTTATGTACATTATCTTCAATGTCAATCGCGATGGGAAAAGAAACTTGATAATTTCCAATATTGGATAAAACAAATTCTGCTTCTGCTACCGCTTGTGCTGGTGTAGTAGCATAAGAATATACATAAATTCCAGTTTGGATTCCTAAAGCATTTGCCTTTTGCATATTTTCATGATAGCGAGCTTCTACACCATATTTTGTACTTCCCATGCGGATAATCGCAAAAGAAACATCATCATTTGCCACTTCATTCCAATTAATTTCATTTTGGTAGCGGGAAACATCGATTCCTCTTGAAATCACATTTTCCATACGTTCTCCAGAAGAATTTACATAATAGCCGTCTACTTTTCTCCAGCCTGTAGCAATAGTAGAGTTAGTTTCAAAATAATAATACTTTCCATTTACTAACTGCCAGCCGATAGAAGCTGTCATAGGACCAGCCTCACTGAAAGTATAGACTTGACCATCTGGAAGGACAGTAGGACCAGTCTGCATGATTCCATTAGAATTAAAGTAATATAGTTGATTATCGATAGTGATAAGACCCGTTTGCATAGAACCATAATTAGGACCGAAATAATACCATTCATCGTTAATCTGTGCCCATCCTTTGAGCATATTGCCATTTGAATCATAATAATAATAGTTTCCGTTTGTATTCACCCACCCAGTTTGTGCTGATATAGGAGCAGCAGAAATTGCGATAAACGCGCCAGTGAGTACAGCCGTTTTGACTAATTTTTTCATTTTTTTCCTCCATTCCGAAGCGCTTTGTGCCGAGGAACGCAAGTAAAATATCCATTTTGCTCTGCGATAAAAGCTGAAAATCAGCTAAGAATTTGTGACGCTTCAGCACAAATTCTGGTTGAATAAGTTTTTATTGAGAAATTTATTCAACACTACCTCTTTTGTATTTGAATGTCATATGTAGAAAAAATTTACATGCAATATATATTATAGCTTAAAAATTAATATTTCGATATAAAAAAATATTACCATAATGTTTACAATTTTCTTAATATAGCTGGTTTATAAATATACTGTCGATTATTGTCAGTTTATTGGTGTTTACAAAGACAGATAAAAGGGGTAATATTAGATTACAAGATCTATCAATTAAAAGCTCCAAAAGGGTATTGGCTTTTACAAATCAGCTTATAATAATAAAAAATAGATAGAAAAAGGAAGGTATTTGGCGATGAGGGTATATATTTGTGAAAATTGTAGAAGAACAGCATTTATGTCTAGAAAAAGAAAATTTACTTGTATAAAATGTGAAAGGGATATGGTTGGGCTACCAGTTTTATTTGAAGATTGGTGGTATAAAGACAAAAGACAGAGGGATAAATATATTGATAACTTTCTGACTATACCGCCTAATAAAAGGAGAAATAATCCAAAAAGAAAACCCAAGGTTGCCCTTGGGCAATTAGAAAATTATGATATTGTAGCACTCAATAAAAGAAGGAATAGTCCGAAGATAAAGTCTAAAGTTAAAATTCAGAAAAAAGATGATATAGACAAAAATTAAAGTAAATTTTTTGCTTTTTTGTAGTAAATTTTTCCATAACGATACATATAAATAGTATATTCACCAAATTCTTCACCTAAAGCAGTTTTATATTCTGCCCAAAGTGCCCATAAAAAACCACTAAGTGCTACATAGGAATAAATGCGGATATGTTCTTCTTTAGAGGGTTCTCTTTTTAGATAAATTTTGATTAAATTCTCTAATTCTTCTTCTGTATAATAAGAATAAATAGCAAACATAGCGAGGTCGATAAGTGGATCACACATACCGGAATATTCCCAATCAATTAATTTAATGGTATTATCAGAAAGCATCAAAAAATTTGACTGCACACTATCAATATGGGATAATACCTGCTTAGGGTGAAGTGCTTCTATTATATCTAGAAGTTCTAACATATGTTTTTTTGTTTTTATATAATCTTCAAAATGTATGCCATTATGAAGAATACACAGATTTTCATAGAATGTGATTTTTTCTCTCAGACAGAACTGATGAGTGACAGAAACTCCGGAGTGATGAAAATTCCGAAGAAGTTCCATACATTTTTCGACATCTTGCAAATTTCTCGGATCACAATTACGGGAATCTGGATAAAAGCGCGAAATTTTATAACCAGTTTTTGAATCGAAGTAAAGAATCTCATCAGCCAGATGTAAATGTTTTATGGCATCATAACAGGCTTTTTCTTGTACACGATTGATTAGCTCTTCTGTTCCAGGACCGGGAAAGCGAAATATATATGGCATATCTTTCACATAAAATAAAAAAGATTTATTTGTCATTCCAGATTTTAAACAACTGATTTTGGTAATTTCACTTTCAGAAACGGAGAAAATCTCTGAAATTTTTTCTAATGCGACATTTTCAGAATGGTTTTGATATTTTTTGTCGAATTTTCTTAATTCTTCTAAGTTTTCAAATTCATATACAATACCATCTTTCTGCCTATAGATGGACATCGGAAGCTTTTTGATATTTTCTATATAAACATGTTCCCAATAAAAGTTTTCTGTTCCAGGACGATGGTAATATTCTTCCAAAAGAGGAAGGAAATCTTTAGAGAAATTTTGGTCGAAATAAACAGGACCATACATTACATAACTATCAAAACCTCCAATATGAACATTTGTGATACGTTCCTTTTTATCAAAATCCAAACACCATTCTGAGGTTTCCCCTTTCATATAAACACTGCTATACCAAGCTTCTGGTTCATAGAGA
The DNA here is from genome assembly GCA_910585935.1 of uncultured Lachnospiraceae bacterium. GTDB lineage: Bacteria > Bacillota > Clostridia > Lachnospirales > Lachnospiraceae > MGBC136627. The sequence goes on from CAJUHN010000047.1 coordinate 11,289, forward strand.
TGAAAAATATTCTCTTTTATCCAATGATCAGATGAGAGAATATAAGTATTACTCAATAAGTGTCTTGCATGATAAAGCGTAGCGAGATTATTTTTTGTAGCATATTCTGGGTTATATAAAAGTTTTACCTGATAGGTATCTATTAAATATTCAAATTTTTCTTTTAAATATCCTACTACAATAGTGATATCTGTGATGCCGACTTCATGAAGCTGTTTAATTTGGCGTTCAATCATTCTTTCGCCAAAAACTTCTAACAGTCCCTTTGGAGTTTCAAAGGTGAGGGGTACAAAGCGAGAACCAAATCCTGCTGCGATAATAACAGCATTTTTCACTCGAAATTGTTCTAAAAAGGCATTTCCTTTTTCTGATAAATAATATTTATCTTCTTGAATCGTCAAGTAATTTTGCTCTAAAGCAGATTTTACATATTTATTTGTGCTGCCTAGTGAAATGTGTAAAGTTTGAGAGAGTTCTCGTTGTGTGATAGATGGATTAGATTTTATATTTCTCAATAAAAGTACAATATAATTTGTCATAGTTTTCCTCATTTCTGCACAGTTTATAGTACAAATAGACTGGTTTTTGTTCAAAAAAATATTTATATTTAATATAATGAACATTATAACCAGTTTTTAGAAATAAGTCAAGAAAAAGTAAGAAAACAGATTCTAAAATGGATTGAATCTATCCTTATATTTATGGTAGAATAGAAAAAAGCAAATAACTAATCTTATTTGACAGAAACTAAAAGACAGAATCATGCGTAGAATTGCGTAAGAAGGAGGATGTGAGTGAAATGAAGTCAAAAATGAGGAGAATCATGGCAGTTCTTCTAATAATGTTTGTAACAGTAACAACATTAGGAGGACATATGACAGCAAGGGCAGCAGAAGAAAAAACCGTAACTTCCATGATTGTTGCGCTGAAATCTTCAAAAACCGTATCCGTAGGAGATACAGTTAGTGTAGATGATTTAGATGTAGTATTAAATTATAGTGATGGCACAAAAGCAGCACCGCCAGCAGGAAGTATAAGCTTTAATGGCTCAGATAGTGTTATCACGATTACACAGGAAGCGACACAAGTGAGAGTAAATTATTCCTATACAGATGGTACAGCACAGGCAATGTTAAATATTGTAGTGAGTGCAGATGGATTTGACCATATAGAGATTCAAAATTATACTGGAGGAAAGCTCACGATTGGACAGGAAGTGAAAAAATCGTATTTCCAAGTAGTCGCTTATTTTGCAGATGGTACAAATAGAACCTTAAAAGAAGAGGAATTTACATTAAGATTACAAAATTCTAGCTCTCAAAAAATAACATCTGAAAGTGATGTAGTTACAATTTCCTATACATCAGGAATTAAGACAGACAGCAGAACATATACTGTTTATGCAGAACGTGCAAAAGACCCTATAGTAGAAAGTAAGAGGTTATTGAGAATAAAGGCAGAATATGATGGACCAAGAGTTCCACTTGGTGGTACAGTGAAACGTGGGGATATTGAAGTTACAGCTTATTATCGAGTTACATATGAAGATGGAACAAGAGAAACAGTAGAAGAAGTGGTAGAATCTGGATGGACTTTAGGTGCTTATAAGATAAGAGAGGGAAGTAATGATATTGAAGTCATTTATTCTCATGGAGGCATTGTAGAAACAGACTATATCAATGTACAGAGTGCAGACACGATTGGACAATGGGTGACAGAAGCGAATGCTTGGCGTTATCAATTAGGAGATGAAACATATTTAGTCAGCGATTGGGTGAGCAGCGGAGGCAGATGGTATTATCTAGATGAATATGGCTACATGGTACATGACACGAGTGTGCTAATTAATGGAAAATTATATCGTTTTGATGCAGCAGGAGTTCTATTGACTGGTTGGGTATATCAGAACAGAAATTGGTATTATTATGATAACAATGGTATTATGCAGACAGGATGGGTTAAAGTAGCGAATAAATGGTATTATTTAGACGCTGAAGGAATGATGTTAGTAGGGTGGCTGTTTAAAGATGGAAAGTGGTATTACTTAACTTCAGATGGCTCTATGAAAACAGGCTGGCTCAAAGATGGAGCATGGTATTTCTTGGATAATTCAGGCGCTATGATGACAGGCTGGGTGAGAGTAGGCGGAAAGTATTATTTCTTAGATAAAGGCGGTGCTATGCTCACGAATACATGGGTTGGAAATTATTATGTAGATGGAAATGGAGTTTGGACACAGACTAGATAAAATATAAGAAAAGAATAAAATAAGCTGCTGCAAAATAGGCTTTTAAGAAATCTCTATTTTGCAGCAGCTTATTTTTTGGCTTATTTTTCTTCCCATACGCCATCTGAATTAATATAATATCCATCTATCACAGTATTCACTACCATTGCTCCATTTGATGCGAAATAATACCAAGAATCTTTGATATTCCTCCAGCCAGTCGCCATCGCTCCATTTCCAGGCTGTAGATAATACCAAATATTATTTTGTTTTAACCATCCTGTCTGCATTGTACCATTTTCTTTGATATAATACCATTTTCCTTGATCCAATACCCAACCATTTCCAAAACTTCCGCTTTCTTTAAAGTAATACCAAATATTATCAATCTTAGTGAATCCCACTGACATGGCATCATTATCATCAGGGTTGAGATAATAAGTAAGACCATTTTGTGTGAACCAGCCTGATTTACGAGAAAAATTATGTTCATCAAAATAATAAAAATTACCTTTATATTGCTGCCAGCCGTTTAGAAGATAGCCATTTTGGTCGAATAAATAAGTAAAGCCATTTACTTCTTTAAATGTGTCCACATAGAAACTGCCATCTGATGCTTGCATATACCATTTTCCATTTGAGGCATTTTGAGTAAAGCTTTCTTTTACATTACCGATTCCTGTAATAGTGAATTTGGCAGAAGCAGTGTTACCTTCTTTGTCTTTATAAGTTACAGAAACGGAGTTTTTACCTCTTTGAATAGTATCAGGAGAAAATTTACAATCCAAAGCAGAAATGGATTCTGTATGCTTATCAGAATAAGTGACAATAATTTCAGGATTTAGCAAATTTATGGAAATGAGTTCTTTTATATTATCTCCTGTATATTGTTCTTTTTCATCTTCAGGAATTTTGACTGTCATCTTTTTAATAGTCAGTTCTTTTTCTTCCTTGCGGGCAGCAAAAGAAGAAAGTAGCGTTTGTGAAAAAAGTAATACAGTAAAAAAGAGAATAAAACATTTTCGGTTTCCAAGTTTCATCGTAAGTACCTCCTTTTTTTTCTATTGTATCATGATGGAAAAGGAAAAACAACTGACAAAAGGATTAAGAAATTTGTTGAGTATTTTAGACGATGGATAGGATATAATACTGTCTATATATAATAAAGAAGAAATTTGGTTTTTTATTCCCACGAGTAACGAGATAAGTGGCTGCTTCATATATTTGGCAACTGCCGAGAGGGTCAATACCCCGTTACTTACAGTGAGATATTTGATTGAAAAATTTGATTTTGAGGGTTTTAAAAAAGATGGTGAGGTGTTATATTTAGGGTGATAAAAAATAATAGAAAGAAAATTTGCTAGGTACTAGAAATATATTTTATTGTGTGGTAAAATGGTACTAATTAATTAGGAAACATTATTTAAGATGAAAGTAGGAAAGGTTTTAATGATAAAGGGGTGGGTGATTTGTCTGGATAAAAGGGAATATAAAAAAGAAAATAAATCACAAAGAATAAAAGATATAATTGAAAATATTTTTAGCAGATAGAATAGAAAGGAATAAGAAAGGAGGAAGTTACTGGGGGTTTGTTATAAATTTTCAGTAATGAGATAGAACATGACAGATGTAGAAAGAGTCAGAAAGTTTATAGAAAAATCGGATTCCATAACAGTCGAAGAGATTTCAGATATAACAGGAATAGAAATAGAAACTATTGAGAATATGATAAAGTCAGGAGAAGTGACTTTAAATTCCAAAATGGAAGAAAAATATAAACAGTGTGTGAAATGTAAAAAAATTATTTATAGTGGAAGGTATTGTCAGGAGTGTATTTTAGATATTACAGGACAATTAAAGACGGCTTTTATGAATGATAGAAAAAGAATTGTTCCAGATGGACAGGATTGGATGCGATTTGTCAGAAACTAAGAAAAATATGAGAAAAAAGAGAATAACAGAAGAGATAATAAAGATAGAACAGAGTTTAAAGAATAAAATATTTTTTTAATTTTTGTTCTGTATTTATTTTTTTTGAAAAAAATGTATATTATTTATAAAGTTTAGCTTATATATGAAATTACAGAATTTTAAGTATTATTATGAAATAGTTGACGATTTATTCCAGCGAGTAACGAGCCAAGTAGCTGTTTGCAGGCATTTGGCGACTGCCGAGAGGGTCAAATACTCCTGCTTGCAAGGGGATTTGATTATATAGTTTGTTTTAAAAGTGGTTGAAAGGCGAACAAGAAAATAGTTAAGATTAGAAACTAGCTTAAGGAACGATTCCAAAAGAAGTCCCTTGAAGACATCGGCACTTCATGAAAGGTGCGGTTATGCGCCGAGAATTTAGTGTCTATGTAGTCTTTCACAGAGTGAAAGCATGGCTTCGCTGGGATCGTTTTTTTGCTTAAGTGAAACATTATTTTCTTATGAATGAAAAATGATATAGTGAAATAGTAATATATTTTTTAGGAGATGGATAAATAAGTTGACAAATAGTTTTAAGAGATTTAATCTATTTAATAACAAGGAAAAAATTGGAGAAAGAAGGGAAAGAAATTGAAGGGAAGAAAAAAAGTAATTTGTTACATATTCACTATTTTTTTCGTTTTTTCTGTGTTTCAGAATACGATATTAGCGGCGAAGCCGACGGATAATGAAACGAGAAAAGCACAGTTGGAGGAACAATATTATATTTCTATTGTTATTCCAACTTGGTATTCAGCGACGGAGGCGAGTGTTTATTTGACGGCATTAGAACATGGGCTGAGGAATTTAACACCGAATATGGTACAGCAAGTGTCTTCCTATTATGAAGGAGTGACAGGAGAGCGCTTGAAAATTTATTTTGGAGATTATAATAGTTATCTAGGTGTGGTAGGATTATTTGAGTATCGAAAAGGGGATATCACTTTATTTGTGATGAAAGAAGATACAAGTGAAAATATTAAGGCTAATTTTTTACATGAGTTTGGACATGCCTTTCATTATTTTTGCATGGATAAATTAGGAAAGGAAAAAGTGTTAGCAGATTGGAAGTTATTAAATCAAGGATATCAATATATTTCTTGGGATTATGGAGTAGAAAAGTTAGATGGTGTTTTTCCAAGTGAATATGGAATGTCTGATATATATGAAGATTTTGCTGAAGTTTTTATGTATCTTTTTGATAATGATTTGATTATTTGGACGGAGAATGGGGAGAGGACAAAACCGTTTTATGATAATATGGGAACGATTTTATATACTAAGGTGGATTATATTGGTTCTTTAATACAACAGATGGTTAGTTCCCCAGAAGTGACATTAGTGGAATATAATAAAGATTTGAAAGATAGGAGTTCCGCAAGGCTCAATAATATAGGAGTGCCAGGAGATTATCAATATGGTGATTATACAGTAAATAATTGGTGTGTTGGATATGATATGTTAAAGACACAAGATGGACAAATTGCGATTACAGAATATGCAGATGGAAAAGAACCTACAGGAGCAATAGCGACTTTGGCGAATGAGTATCGAGAGCAGGGGAAAGAAGTGATTTGGATTCCAGAGTATGGATTATGGCGTATGATAGGGGAAGATAATACGATAAAATATATTGCTCCTGAATATGAAGAAGATGATGACTTTCTTTCTGTAGAAAACAGAACAGCCACAGGATGGGCTTATGATGCAATCGGATGGTGGTATCAAAAGAGAGATGGTTCTTATATTACTTCAAGTTGGTTAGAAGATAGAGATGGGAAGTGGTATTATTTTGATGAGAGAGGTTATATGTTGATAAATACGACTACACCAGATGGATATTGGATAGGAGAAGATGGGGTTTGGAATAAACAATAACATTTTGTTAGGGCATTAAAGAAAAGGTGGGTAAAAAGAGAAACCGATTATTTTAGTAATGGAAGGAAGAAAAGAGAAATATATTTAAGATAAGATGAGTTTCTAAAAGGTAGGATAATTATGCCAGAACAAAATTTAGAAGAATGTAGAGAGAGAATTTTATCAAATGACTATAGAGATTTTATTTCTACATATAGTGAAGACGTTTTAAATTATATTATTTCAAAAGATGGAACATGTACACAAGAAATCAATTCTAAATATAGTATTTTATATATTCCCGCTGGTGATGAAGCAATAAGAACAGGTGTTTCTATGTCGTTTTTGGGGTATCAGTCAATTCCTAAATTGTATACCTTAGCAGATAGTACAAATATGGATGAAATTGGAGTGACAAGATTGAGAAATCAACCATATTTGAACTTAACAGGTGAGGGAGTGACAATCGGATTCATAGATACAGGAATTGATTATACACATAAGGCATTTCGTTTTTCTGATGGAACAACAAAGATAGGGGCGATTTGGGATCAGACAATACAGACGGGAACGCCTCCAGAGGGGCTTTTTTATGGATCGGTATACACAAGTGAGGATATTAACCGTGCCTTAGCTTCTGATAATCCTTTTGATATTGTTCCAAGCAGAGATGAAAATGGGCATGGAACATTTAATGCAGGTATTGCAGCTGGAAATGAAGATATTTCTAATGATTTTATTGGGGCTGCTCCGAATGCGAATATTGTTATGGTAAAATTAAAACCAGCGAAACAATATTTAAGGGATTATTATTTTATTAAAGAAGACGCGATTGCATATCAAGAATCAGATATTATGTTAGGGATACGTTTTTTGATAGATTATGCTTTTAAAACAAAAAGACCGTGGGTGCTTGTAATTGGACTTTCTAGTAATATGGGAGGTCATGCGAATATCACTTATTTGGAGCAATTTTTAGATGAATTTTCTAATACATTAGGTCCTACTGTTGTGACAGCGTGTGGAAATGAAGGAAATGAAAATACACATTATCGAGGAAATTTTGTAGAAGGACAGGAAAGTCAAGCGGTAGAAATGATTGTAGGGCAGGATACAAAAGGATTTTGCCTGGAATTATGGACACAGCTTCCTGTCACATCTAGTGTTTCCATCATTTCACCTACAGGCGAGGTGATACCTAAAATACCAGCTAGAATCGGAACGAATGAAAATTATGATTTTTTGTTTGAAAAGACTAAGATTTATATTGATTATGTTGTGCCATTAGGTTCTTCTGGAGAAATTTTAATATTTATGCGTTTTCAAGATCCTACGCCGGGGCTTTGGAAATTTCAAGTTTTTGGAAATATTCATATGGGACTATTTGATATGTGGCTTCCTGTGAGAACTTTTTTGGGAGAAGGGACGTATTTTTTACAGGCAGATCCTTATATTACTATCACATCGCCATCGGTAGCATTAGGACCGATTTCTGTCACAACATATAATCACCGAGAAAATAGTATTTATTTAAAGGCTGGCAGAGGATATACAAGATCAGCTTATATCAAACCAGATTTGGCTGCTCCTGGAGTGAATATTTATGGACCAGATATAGGTGGTGGATATGTGGTCAGAAGTGGTTCTAGTATTGCAGCAGCACATTTAGCGGGAGCAGCGGCTTTGTTGGTGCAATGGGGGATGGTATTAGGAAGAGATAATATAATGAATACAAATAGTGTAAAGGGATATTTGATCAGAGGGGCTATTAGGAAGCCAGAATTAGAATATCCAAATCGGGAGTGGGGGGATTATGTTAATATAGTGTCATGTTAGCGAGAAGCCAATAAAATGAAGGGGTTTCGCTGATTTCGTCCAAAAGAAAAGTGCTGCGAAAGTGGCAAAATGAGGTAAGATTTGGAAAGATTTTATCTGAAGGATAGAAAAATCAGGTGATGTGACACTAAAATATCATAAGGGGTAAATGTTATTTTTATTCTGCTTTGAACTTTTGTCTGAGTTTTTCTATTTCTTATTTATCTTTAATCAAATCAAACTTACCCAAAATTGATTTTATTAGGTGATTGTGAAAGTGAAAAGGAATTGGTAGTGTGGTAGTTACTTGGAAACTAAAAGGGGACGCTGCGGCAAGGAAGTATTCCAGCGAAGCCGCGCTTTCGCTCCGTTCCAGACGTAGTGGTACTAAATTCGCAGCCCCTAGCGGAACTGCTTATTAAGTACCAACGTCTTCCAAGGGGCTTCTTATGGAAT
>CAJUHN010000048.1 GCA_910585935.1 uncultured Lachnospiraceae bacterium
GAATATTTGGACAGACGTGGAGTGCCAGAAAGTTTCCGATGGTAAGTTTGCTTTCGGTGTAAATAACAGATGCGTGACACGCATCTGTTTGAAACCATAAAGGGAAAGTGGATTGAGCGAAGTGAAAGAGAAACCTGATAGATGAAAAAAGCCCCGCAGGGCGCAAAGGCACTTTTGATATGAAATGTCGAAAGTGCTTTTGCGTTACTTTCGGAGAAAGTAACAAAGCTATTGTAATTGGAGTATTATCTATTATTGTTAAAGGAGGAGAAGATGATACAACGATCGATTAGTGGTATGGTAGGAAAAGGTTCTCTTACTCATAATCGTAGAGCATTTAAAGCGAAAAATGTAAAAGAGGATTATACCCAATATAATATTGAATATTGTAATGAGAACATAGAACGTGTTTATCATGAATTGTTTGATGAAGCACAAGAACGATATAATGCAAAGCAGACTCGTAGTGACAGAAGAATTGATAATTATTATGATAAGATACGAACAGGAAAACAGGAAAAATTATTTCATGAAGTTATTTTTCAAATAGGAAATAAAGAAGATATGAATATTCAAAGTGAATATGGGGAGTTAGCGAAAAAGATTCTGGATAAATTTATGAAAGGATTTCAAAAAAGAAATCCTAATCTTAGAGTATTTGCTGCACATTTACATATTGATTTTGTTCCTTTTGTAACAGGAAGTAAAAGAGGAATGGATACTAGAGTTTCTTTAAAACAAGCTCTTGCAGAACAAGGCTTTCAAGGTGGTACAAAAAGAGAAACTGAATGGAATCAGTGGATAACAGCAGAGAAGCAAGAATTATCAGAAATAATGGAACAATATGGAGTTGCTTGGAAACATTTAGGAACAAATCGAAAACATTTAGATGTGTTAGAGTTTAAGAAACAGGAACGAGAGAAAGAGGTTGTAGAACTGACAACACAGAAAAAGGAACTAGATCAAGCAGTACAAGAAATGCAAGAAACAATAGTGGATAAAACAGAGGAACTAAAGTCATTACAGGGAAAGAAAGAGAAGATGGAAAAAGAACTTTTAAAACTGACTTCTAATAAGAAAACAGTGGAAAAGAATATTTCTATGATTCGAGAAGATGAAGCATGGCAATTACCAGAAGTAGCCATATGGATGACAGCGAAAAATTATCGAGAGAAAAAAGCAGTGCCATTGATAGAAAAGATAAAAGAAACATTAGTATCTGCATTGATAGAAAATGTTCGATTGAATGGATTACTAGATAAAATGAAGAAAAGAAATGAACACCTTCAAAAACAAGTACAACATTTGGATCAGCATTTAGAGCGAATGAAAAAAGAAAATGTAGATTTTCGGAAGGAAATAGTTATGTTTCATCAAATAAAATCAGAACTAGGAGAGGAAGAAATTAAGCGTATTGTTGAACACCAGAAGGAAAGAGGAGTATTAGAAATGGTAAAAATATCACAGAAAAAGAGGGATATAACATTATGATAGAGGTGGAAAAGAAAGTTTGATTGTGATTCATTTTTTATAATAAATGTGAAAATAAAATGTGATAGGGAAGAAAACTCGAAAGATAGTTTACTGAAATTGTAATATTATAATAGGAATGTAAAAACTAAGAGGGCGAATAACAAAACAAGTTATTTCGCTCTCTTAGTTTTAGTAAGATGGTACATATTTAGCGGATAGAAATTATGGTTTTTCTTTGATGTTTAAATCACCTTGAAAGACTTCAATCATGATTCTTGCACCTAATCGAAAACCATCAATGAACATTTCAGAAAATTCAGTAGGTATTACATCAAGCTGTTCGTCCATAATCTCAATAAATTGTTTGTCTAAAGGTGGATTTAGTTTTTCTAAAATTTCAATGAAATCATTGTAATGGTGAATATGCTTTTCTGTAAGTTTACGATATTCTTCCGTTTTAGGAGAATATTGTTCTGCTGGAAAAATTTCGCCATCGTATAATGCTGATAATACACTTTTCATAAAATAGCTCTCCTTTTTTAATGATTTAACATTTGGTGAATGTCAACTTTTTTGTAGTTTACCATATAATGAGAAAAATGGCAATTACTAAATGTCAAATCGGGAGAAATTTATGTATAAAAATAAGACGAGGGATAATAGAAATAATATTTGTGGAAGTAAAATAAAAGAGATTCGGAAGAAGTTACCAGAAAAGACATCACAAAGAAAACTGGCAGATATGCTTCAAATGGCAGGGCTTGATATTGATAAAAATGCAGTGCAAAGAATGGAAAGTGGGGAGAGGTTTGTAACAGATATTGAATTGAAGAGCATTGCAGAAGTATTAGGTGTAAGTTATCAGGAATTATTGGATAATTGATAGAAATTAAAATATATTATATTTTTAGCAAAAAGATAGGATTTAGGAGTAGTTATAAATGAATTATTTAGAACATAAAACACAAGTAGAATTTATAGATGGTTTACTTGCACATTCGCAAGAATGGCAATGGTTAATTGATAAATTACAAGAAAGGTTTGAAATTAAGAAAATTAATGCATGGAATGAATATATTAATGAAAGTATAGTTTTAAAAAGATTGTTTGAATATTTTGTGAAAGTTCTTGGAGTTTGTGATAAGGAGTGGGTATTTTCTAAAAAAGAATTTAAGGAAATGTGGCAAATTGCAAGATTTTATATTGGAAGTCTTAATATTGATGATTGTATTATTAAAATAACTAGCAATCCATGTAAACTTTTCTTTTTTTGCATTTGGATTACAAAATTAGAGAATAGTGATAATGGATTAGATTATTTATATGATATTAGATTATTGAATCAACGAAATTATTTTAATCTGATAAAATGTGATTCACTATTGGTATCCGAAAATAAATTGATGGAATATGCAAAAAATATTTCTATATTAGGATTAGAAATTCCTTTAGAGTGTTTACATGATAATCTTAATCAAGTTGAATATTCTTGTAATATTAATTTTTTAAAACAACATGAAAAAGAAATTTTAAATTATAATGCATTTTCTTATCAAAAAGTAAACAAAGATTACAAAACTTGGCAAGAACTATATCTATTAGAGATGCTGGAAGTATCTTTTAAAAATAGAAATATTCAACCAATATTTTTTAGTGAAAGTAGTTCTGTTCCAGATATATCTAAATGGAATAAAGATATTCTTTATGAATTAAAAAAATATTTTAATCATATAATAGCAAATTTTATTTTAGAAACTATTTTGTATATAGCATTTAATATAGAGCCTACGAAACAAATTAAAGTGCTTCATTGCAACCTTTTATTAGAAGCATTGGAATTAGGAGTAGAAGATTATAAGATTTTTGTTAGTTCTTCCTATTAAGTGTTATCTTATTTACATAAGGATAAACTTATACAAGAATGTAGTAAAGAAACAACTTACAAAAAATTATTATGTAATATTCAGAAAAGGAATATTCCTTCGGTAATTATAAGAATTAAGGAAGATGGTTATCCTGTTAGTAAAGAACAAAGAATTATAGTATCAGAATTTTTTGATAATAAATTTAAAAAAATAGATATTGTTAATTCAATTGAAGAATTAATTAATTATTTAAAAGATGAAACAGTAACAAAACAAATTAATACAGAATATATCCAGAAAGTTAAAGAAAAATTTGAATTTTATACAGATAAAAATGAAAATATTAGTGTATCTCTGGCATATTATGAATATATGTTATTTTTACTTAATGTTAATAAAAATAGTCAAAATGTAAATAAACGATATGTACAAACCGAGATGATATATATACAAAAAGTTTGGCAGGATCTTGTATATGAAAAACAATGCAAAAATATGCATCATTTTTCATATCAGCAGAAAATTGAAACTGAGAAACTTGAAAAATTTAGTGAGGTTTCTTTACTTAATCCTGTTTTTTTTGCAAATACTTGTATACCTTGTACGGAGAAAAAAATATTGGATATTATGATAAATACATCAGAAAATCCGCTTTCTCATTTATTTCATGGAATAACATTAAGTCCTATTTTTCCGACAGAAAAAAATAAAATTATTTATGAAAGGCATGATATTGACAAAATGCTTTTACAATATATTGATGATTTAAAAAGTAGAAAGGGGTATAAATTACTAAATCAATTTGATTCTGAGGAGTATGTAGCAAGTATCCATGAAAGCTATAAAATCAATACACAAGAAGCAATATTGCTATTTATAAAAGAAGAAGATTTGTATAATGTAGTTAAGAAAGAATCTAAGATAGAGTTATTACCATATTCTAATAATGTATCATTAGCATTATTGACACAATTATTTCCAGTATTAGAAGTGAAAATACGAGAATTAGTTACCTTATTTGGAATATTTCCATTTAAGAAAAATATAGATGAGTTCATGCAATATAATGATCCAAGTTCATTATTACGTGAATTGCTTAAAATTATTTATGATGAACAACATAGTTTTGAAAATATTCCTGATTTGTTATATATTTATAATATTATGTATAATGGAAATTCTTGTAATATACGTAATGAATGTATACATGGTAGAGATTATTTATATGGGGAAAGGCTTAGGTTTGCATTTCGAGCCACATTATTTTCAATATATATGGTAGAATTTAGGATAAGGACAATTAAAGAAAACATTAGTGATATTATTGAAATAACAGATTAAATTTTTGTAATAAAATAGATTTTGTATTTAATATTATATATTTTTAATAGCAAAAAACTTTACAAATGCTATAAAGTGTGATATATTATAGATTATAAAGAAAAGAAAGAGGTGATATGATGGCACAAATTAGTTTACGTATAGAAGACGAAGTAAAGAAAAAAGCGGAAGAGGCTTGTGCAGATATAGGATTATCTTTATCGTCGGCAATTAATATTTACCTTAAAAAACTGGGAAGAGAAAAGCGTATTCCGTTTGAGGTATCCGTAGATCCTTTTTATTCTGAAGAAAATATGTCTAGGCTCAGAAGATCAGTGGCGCAAATGGAAGCAACAGGAGGTACAGTTCATAAAGTAAATTTTGATGATTAAGGCATGGACAGAAGAAGCATGGGAAGATTTTGAATATTGGACAAAGCAAGATAAAAAAACATTAAAACGAATCCTTCAATTATTAAAAGATATTGAAAGGAATGGATATGATGGAATTGGAAAACCAGAACAATTGAGTGGAGATTTGGCAGCTTATTGGAGTCGTCGAATTGATGATGCAAATAGAATTGTTTATCGTATAGAAGGTAATACCATAAAAATTGTACAGTGTGGTTCTCATTATCGAGATAAGTAAAATTGGCAACATTTTGGCAACAGAAAATCAGCAAGCCATAATAAATGATGTAATTGATACAAAAATGGGCGTGTATTTGCACGAAACTTAAACAAATATAGTTAATAACAACAAAAAACACGCCGAGTTCGAGTAAATAGTAAAATCGCTATAAAGCTAGAGTTTATCAGCTTTGTAGCGATTTTTATTTTGCGTTTGGGTACGATTTGGGTACAGATTTTTATTTTGATACAACTAAAATAAGTTATAATTTTTAACTACCCAAATTGAATGACTCTAAATTAGTTCGAAAAGACAAACTATAGATTATGCTTATTTGATTCAAAGATTGTCCATCATTTTGTTCATACAATTTTTCCAGTTAGTATATGCTAATTGCTCAAAAGCCCCTTGTTTCTTATACCTTTTAATATCTTTTATAATAAATTTTGCTATTCTTCCTCTTTTTCTACGAAGAAATGCAATTGTTTCATCCACTCCTGCTCCTACTAAAAACTGACCATCAATTTCAAAATATGAATCATAGTCAATGCATTTTGCATTCCATATAGATTTTACATCATTTAAATCGCCCAAACGATAAAGTAGATAGGTGCTACATATTATAGAAAGTGGGCAATCATAAGTATTATCAATTTCTCTTGCAACGTTTGAATCATAACTACAAAGAGCTTTGCGTTCTTTTACCTCGATTGCGAATAACTTTCTAATAAGTTCAGCATATTTGTAAGAGAAATCTCGGTGTAATTCCTTATATAGTAATTTTCTGAAATCACATATTTTTAGCTTATCATCTACTTCAGTTGATTTAATGTTCTTACTGATAATTTCCAAAATCGATTCATTGTCCATGTCATCACCCCAAATATAAATAACCTTCTATTTTTTTAACATTCGGATATAAAAACAGATTATTTTATATCATTTATTTTTCCTCTTTTGGATTCAACCCAATCTTATCCATAAATTCATCATGTGTCTTTTGAATCTGAAGATTCATAGGGAAGGATTCTGATTCTGGGTAAATGTCCATCCAGACATTGAAATCTGCTTCTGCTTTTAGTAAGGCTTCTCCACGTTTCTTTACATCTTTAATAGAATTGCATTTCTCTACTTCTTGTAAATAGTTTTCATAACGTTCAAACCATGACCGCATCAAAGCTAATGTTCCAAAACTAATACCAACCATATCATTTCCATCTTGATCCTGATATTCAAAAAGGTGTCCATCATATTGACGAAATACTTGAAAAAGCCTGTGCATGGCTTTGATACCATCAAAATCGGAGTTAGTCAATACTTCCACATTAACAGCAAGTGCTTGTGCTAAAGTTTCTAACGATTTTAATTTAGGGTTTCTTCTACCACTTTCGTAAGCACGAATGTAGGCTTCACTAACGCCTACCATATCCCCTAATTGTTTTAATGTAAGACCACGTTCTTTTCGGATACGTCGTATATTTTCTCCAACTGTCATAATGTATGCCTCCTGTTTTAAAGCTATCCTTACTAATACGAAAGTATCAAATGTAATCTAATCATATCATAAGATACGAAAAAAAGAAAGATATATTAAAAAATGATTGACACGCATCAAAAGATACGGTAATATAATAAGTGTATCAAAAGAAACGCAACAAAATCAAAAGATATAAAAGGAGGACAATCATATGAAAGAAAAGATTTATTACAATGCAGAAGAAGTTGCTACCATGTTAGGAGTAAGCATGGGAAAGGCTTACAAAATCCTGAGAAAAATGAATAAGGATTTAGCAGGAAAAGGGTTTCTTACCATTGCAGGGAAGATTCCAGTGGAGTATTTCAAAGAAAAATGGTATGGAGGGACAAAGGAGGTAAGTGCATGAGCTGTAGTGCAAAAAAAGATCCCAATGGTACATGGAGAATACAGTATCGTTGGACTGACTGGACAGGGACAAAAAGAAAGTCACAGAAAAGAGGATTTCAAACAAAAAAAGAAGCAGAAGAATGGTATGCACGTTTTTTGTTACAACAGTCTTCTGATCCAACTATGACATTGGCTGATTTTTGGGAGATTTACAAAACAGATATGGAAAAGCGTCTGAGAAAAACGACTATGAAACAAAAAGAGTATGTTATGAAAGATAAAATACTTCCCTATTTTGGAAAGACACCTATCAATGAAATTACAGCTCCTATGATTCGGAAATGGCAGGGAGAGATGATGGAAAAAGGATTTCGACCTACTTATTTAAAAACCATACAGAATCAATTAAGTGCAATTATGAATTATGCAGTTAATTTTTATGAATTACGTTCTAATCCTTGTCGAAAAGCAGGGAGTATGGGAAAAAGCAGAGCAGAGGAAAGACCCTATTGGACTTTAACAGAGTTCCAAAAATTTTCCGATGCGATTATGGATAAACAGGATTCTTGGATAGCGTTTCAGATTCTATTCTGGACAGGGATTCGATTAGGCGAACTTTTAGCCTTACAAGTAAAAGACGTGAATTTTGAAGCAGGAACAATTACCATAGATGAATCGCTGGCAAGGATTGATGGAGAAGATTTGATTACTGCACCTAAGACAGAAAGTTCAATACGAGTGATCACAATTCATCAGGAATTGCAAGAAGCATTAAAGGAATATATGGCAACCCTATATCGATCCAGACCAACTACACGACTATTTGCAGGAAGAACGAAAAGTTTTTTTGAACATGAAATGGAGAGAGGAATTAGACTGTCAGGAGTAAAAAAAATTACGGTTCATTGTACTCGACATAGCCATGCAAGTATGCTTGTCCAGATGGGATTTAGTCCAATTGAAATTGCCAAACGATTAGGACATGGAAAAGTTACCACTACGATTGAAACGTATTGTCATCAGCCAATAGATGCGCAGAGAAAGATTGCAGACAGGCTCGGAAAAGTGGAAAGAGGGGAAGAACATGGCGTGTGAAAGAAAGGATCGGTTTCGGCACAATACGATTGCCTTTTGGCTAAGTGATGAAGAAAAAAGTCAAGTAGAAGCAAAGATTCTTTTATCTGGTCTTTCTAAGGGGGAATATTATAGGAAGTCTATCTTGGGGCAAGAAGTAACCGTAGTTGCTGGTACTTATTTGTCAGCTAGAGTGACAAAGGCATTAGAGCAGATACTGGAACACTTAAAAGAAGGCAATACAGAAGAGGAAAAAATATTATTAGAGATGATAAAGCAGTTATTGGAAATGAACTCAAAATAAAACTGCTCCTGTTACCAGCAGGAGCAAGGAGTAAAAAGGATGAGCCTTTTTACAATAAACTTAGCAAATTTATTATAACAAAGGCTCTCCGAAATGAAAAGGAGGAACTTTGAAAATTGAATATTTTTTTGGAAGTAAAAGAACACTTGACCACAAGGCAAGTGGCAGAATTTTATGGATTACAAGTAAAAAGAAATGGATTTGCTTGTTGTCCGTTTCATGAAGAGAAGCATCCAAGTATGAAGTTAGATAGAAATTACCATTGTTTTGGCTGTGGGATTGGTGGAGATGTGATAGATTATGTTTCTCGTATGTTTGGATTGTCACAATATGAAGCAGCACTCAAACTAAATTCAAGGAAAAGTAAAATTAGATAGATTACAAAAGAAACAATTTCGGGAAGTAAAAGCAGAACAGGCACATCTTTTTCGTATTAAAGATCGTTTTAAAAAATGGTGTAATCAAACCATAGAGAAATTAAAGGGTTGTTTATTAGAAATTGAACAGATTGGTATTTTTTTGAAAGATCAATCACCAGAAATGGTATTTTCAGAGGATTATGCAACATTGCTACATGCAGAACCAGTGATGGAATATTGGTTAGATATTTTATGTTTTGGGAGTATAGAAGAAAAACAAGAGTTATTTTTGAAAGGAAGAAAAGAGGTGGAGGAAGTTGCAGAAAGAGTTCGGACAAGTGGGAAACACCTTATGGAACGAAATAGGGGAAGTATTGGATCAGGAAATGAGTACAATAGAAGACATACAGGCTGATTTAGCAAGAAATGAGAAAGGAATCACTTGTCAGACAATCAATAATTGTATGATGGTATTACAACGTGATCCATTATTAAAAGGTGCAATTCGCAAAAATGAATTATCAGGAAAAATAGATGTGGTGGGGGATCTTGGCTGGAATCGAACTTCTTCCAGTTTAACCGATACTGATGTATATCAAATTCAGTGGTATTTGGAAAAGAATTATGGACTAAAACATGATAGAAATATCAATAAGGCAATGAATATAGTTGCAAATGAAAATAAGTATCATCCGATTCGAGAATATTTAGAACACTTAACATGGGATGGGCAATCACGTATTTCTTCTTTGTTGCCAAAGTATTTAGGAGCAGATGAAAATGCTTATACAAAAGAAATTATGCGTCTTTTAATGCTGGCGGCTATTCATAGAGTCTATGAACCAGGGTGTAAATTTGAAATTATGGTATGTTTGGTGGGTGGACAAGGTGCAGGAAAATCTACGTTCTTTCGTTTCCTTGCCATTCATGACGAATGGTTTTCTGATGATTTGAAACGAATGGATGATGAGAATGTGTATCGAAAATTACAGGGGCATTGGATTATAGAAATGTCAGAAATGATGGCAACTGTCAATGCAAAAAGTATTGAAGATATTAAGTCTTTTCTCAGCAGACAGAAGGAAACCTATAAAATACCATATGAAACACATCCAGAGGATAGACCAAGACAGTGTGTCTTTGTAGGAACTTCTAACAGTATGGATTTTTTGCCTTTGGATCGTACAGGAAACCGAAGATTTGCACCTGTGTTGGTACACCCAGAACGAGTAGAGAAGCACATTCTTGAAAATGAAACAGAGGCAAGAGAATATTTCCAACAAGCATGGGCAGAGGCAATGGAACTTTATCGAAATGGGATACAAGAATTAAAGTTATCAAAGGAAACAGAAGAATATTTAAAAGAACTACAGAAAGAGTTTATGCCAGAAGATGCAAAGGTTGGAATTATTCAGATATGGTTAGATGAATTATCAGAAAACTATGTATGTAGTATGATGATTTATAAAGAAGCCTTTTCTCATGAGTTTGATACGCCAAAAGATTGGGAATTAAAGGAAATTAACAAGGTAATGAATCATAGTATTGTTGGTTGGGAAAAAGTATCTTCTCATAGATTTCCTAAGTATGGGACACAAAGAGGATGGAAAAGAGTGACAGATGAGAATGGATTTCAGAAGTTATCCCAAGACGCAAAATTGCCATTTCAGGAAACCAAAGGAAAAGTGAAATCAGAGGAATAAAAAAGTTTTTTCAGTCCTGTTTACAAATTCCGTTTACAAGGCTTTGTTTACCAAAATGAAAACGGTTTTGTTTACAGAAAAAGCAGTAATATATAGGGATTAGAGAGCTTGTAAACCATGTAAACAGGATTTTATGAAAAGAGTATTTGTAAACAAAACCGTGTAAACAGAGAAGGAAAGTTTGGAAGTGATTTGGATTAGGGTAGAAGAATGATAGAAGGGAAACCATTATCATGATACAGATATTTCAGGAAAGAGAACGATTGTATGTAGGACAAATTTAGCCTCGCAGAGCGCCTTACTTCTGATACAACGTGTCAGAAGTAATAAGGCGTTATTACTTTTGACAAAAGTAACAAAATTAGAATGGCGAGGGATACAAGATAAGATTAGAAAAGAGGTGAGTGATTGGCAGCAAAGGCAATTTCTTTTCCGAAAGGGAGAGGTCATCTTACTCATAATAACCGAGAATTTATCAGTGAAAATGTAGTGTCCGAACGAACCAGTTGGAATCGAATCTATCAAATGGAATCATTAGAAAAGGCTTATGAGAATTGTTTTGGAGAGGCACTTAGAAAGTATAATGCTGCACAAAAAAGAAAGGATCGACAAAAAGAAAATTATCGGAAAGAAATAGAACAATCTGGAAATGGAGAAAAACCTTTTTATGAGAATATCATGCAAATCGGGAAAAAGACAGATACACCAGTAGTAGGTGAAAAAGGAGAACTGACAGAAGATGCAAAGGCTGCGATTAAAGTATTAGAACAATATGCAACAACATTTCAAGAACGGAATCCGAATTTATATTTATTTAATTGTGTATTACATCTTGATGAAGCAACCCCACATCTACATATTGATTATATTCCTGTGGCACATAGTTATAAAAAAGGAATGGAAACACGGAATAGTTTGACGAAAGCATTGCAGGAGATGGGATTTGCAAAGGCAGTGAGCAGGAAACAGAATGAAACAGTAGCATGGCAGGAAAGGGAGAGAGCTTTTCTGACAGAGCTTTGTAGAGAACAAGGAATTGAAATAGAGGTTCTTGGAATACAAAGAGAGAATTTTTCTTTACTAGAGTATAAAGCTGCTATGAGGGAAGTAGAGGCATTAGAACAGAAGGCAGAAATATTAGATAGTCAAAAGGAAAGATTGGAACAACAAAAAGAGGATTTAGAGCAAAAGACAACAGAACTTTATGGGCAAGTACAAGAAATGGAAATTCAAAATCAAGAGCTATTAATACAAGCACAAGGATTTTCTAAGCAGATAAAAGAATTAGAAACAAAAGAAAAGGTGAATCAAGGGATTTTTGAGAAACATGATTTAAGGGCTTCTGTTTTAAAGACTATTTCTAAAGAAGTAGAGGCTGAAATAAAAAAGAAAAAAAGCATAGCAGTTCCAATCAATTCATTATTTGGGAAAGAAGAATATGTGAAAGTAAAGAAAAATGATTGGGATACAATCATGGAGGCTTTTCATCAGGCAGTGTCAAGAAATTATTTACTAGAGAACTATGAAACAAAATTAGTCTATTTGGAAAAAAGAACGACCAATTTGATAGATCAGGTAGAAAAATTAAAACAATTTGTAACATTAAAAGGACTTGGAGAGGGATTTCAAGAATATTTAAAATCGCTTGCTCCCAAATCGTTGAAACAAAAATTAGAAGAAACTAAAAGAGAAGCAATGAAACAGAATCGCCAAAAAAAGATAAGACAACAAGATTTACAAAAGGAAGATACACATTGGCGATAGGAACTATAACGAAATGGAAAGTGAAATAGTTTTTGTATTATTTATATAAAGAAAAGGAAGGAAGAACATTTAAAAAGATGATTCTTCCTCTTTTTCTTTTTTATCAGGAGTAAATTCAGCTATATCATTCAAAGTGAAATTGTCACCTAAAATATTTAGTATCATATTTAAGGTGTGAGTTGTAACGGATTGATTATTTTTTAGTCGTTGAATTTGGGAACGACTGATACCATGTTTCTGATAGAGGCTATATTGACTGATACCATTTTCCTTTAAGGTCTGAAATAATTTGTCAAATGTAATCATAATGTCTATAATTGTTCTCCTTTATTCGGCTTAGATTTATAATCCTATTATGCCCCTATTATGGAGATGATTTATAGTTACCAAAAATAGAGATGGTAATATAAGAAAGAAGGAAGAACTTTAACTATCAGTTATTCTTCCTTTTGTTGTTGGCTATCTGGTATAAACTCAACAATATCATTAAGAGTAAAGCCTTCTCCTAAAATATTCAAAATTCTATTTAGAGTATGAGTGGTGACAGATTGATTCTTTTTTAATCGTTGAATCTGTGCTCTACTAACATCTCGATAGGTATATAGATTGTATTGACTAATGCCATTTTTCTTTAGGGTTTGAAAAAGTTTGTCAAATTTTATCATAATTTGCGGTAGTTTTCTCCTTTTTTCTCTTGATTCTATTTCATTATACTCTTATAATAGAGATGGTTTATAGTTACTAAAAATGGAGATTGTTGCGAAGAAGGAGAAAAGGCACATGAAAAAAGAAGAACTTGTAAGAAAGTTTTATATGCAAAAAGAAGAAAAAGAGCTGTTTTTGGAAAAACTTATTTTTTGCAATTTTTCAGAGCAAAGAGATTTTGAAAATTATTTTAAAGTGGGGGAATTAGAAGAAAGTGAATTGTTTTGCTTAATAAGTTTTCTATATCATGAAGATTGTTTTTTTATGATGCTGGAAATTTTAAATAATTATAAACAACATTTTCTTTCCGCTGGTGTTTTTGAATTAGAAGAATTTGATTTTTCGGAGAAACTTTTAAAAAGATGGGAAAGAATGGAAAAATTAGAGAAAATAAATGGGAAATGAAAAAGTGAGAGGCTTGAAAATAAGAATGAAAAAACAAGTATATATTACAATAAAAGAACATAAAAAGTGTCAAAAAGTTGTGAAGGCTTATGAAGAATTATATAAAGAGGAAGATACTATCGTACTGGATGCAGGAAAATATGGATTTGTAAAGTTACAATATTATAATAAAACGTATGGATTTGATAGTTTTGTTACTTTTACAGATAGTAAGGAATTATTTGATGATTTATGGAAAGATTGGTTAAACAGGCAGCTTTTAGCACTTTCAAAAGGAACACCAATGGCAGAAATGGAGTATGAAGAAATATTTCAGTGTTTACCAGCACAGATACAAGAGAAACTTATTAAAAAGAAGATTTATTTTGAAAAGCGGGCAAAGGGTAGAGTAAGTAGGAAAAAAGGATTATGGAAAAGACGAGAGGATAAATAAAAGAGAAAGAAATAACAATAATAGATGATTTTTAATAAGCAATATGTTTTACAAGGTAATATGAGATAAGGAGTTAGCCAGTGACTAACTCCTTTAAAATACTTTTTTATGAAAATGAAACCTACCAATCATTCAAATGTAATTTTACCATGCTTTTTTTCAAATTCATTTACATGTTTTTTTATAAGAACTTCTAGTTCTCGATTGGCAGACCGAGCATTGTAATCAGCTACAAAACGAAACTTTTTTAGTAATTCGGGATCGGTTCTTAATGTGAATTTTGATAAATCAGACTGCATATATCATACCTCCATAAAATCAAATTGACTTTATTATAGCGTCTTAATGACGGCTAAAAGATAACTTGGCGGCATGATGACGGCTTAAAATTATCCTGTAATATTATAAGATTATTTTACCATTTTTCTTTTCAAATTCTCGAATGTGTTTTCGTATTAAAGTCACTATTTCCTGATTAGCAGAACGGTCATTATATTTAGCAACAAAACGAAATTTTTTAAGTAACTCACTTTCGATTCGTAAGGTAAATTTGGACATTTGATAAGGCATTAAAAAATCCCTCCTTAAAATTTTTTTGTTTGACATTATTATGATGTCGAAATGACGGCAAAATATATATTGACGGCATAGTGACGGCGTATTATAATAGTAAGAGATATTTTAATGGTACATTAACAGATAGGAGGTCATAAAATGGGTGAATTTAATGATATGCTGAGAAGAGTAAAATTAGATAAAATAATAGGCTATTTAATGTTATGGAACAGAAGATTTTGAGATTGAAAACAAAGAAACATTTGAGGATAGAATCGAAGATGCTTTTGATAAGATTTTTGAATCATTAGAAAAAACGTGTCCATTTATAAGTAGAGAAAATGAGGAATTACAAAATATAATCATGGAATTTTCAATAATTCATAATGAAGTTTATTTAGAAATAGGTATTTTACTTGGTATCCAGATGTATAAGAATTTAGAACAGCAAAATTTTGATTGGAATAATATACAGGCGATTATTAACAGGAATATATCTGCGGAAGGAAAAAAGAATAGATAGAGAAAGAAAAAATAGAAGGAATAAGAGATGTAAATTAGATAGATTAGCAAAGTAGATAAAAATAAGGAAAATAATTAAAAGAGTAGAAGCAGATAGTGCAGGAATAGCATAATCTGCTTTTTTATTATATAAGAAAGGTGTTAGAATGAAAAGTAATGTCAAAATAGATTTTATATTTATTTTTATTGTAATAAAAAACAATTATAAGAAATTTATAATGAGAAATCAAAAATATAATTGAAAATAAAAAAGAATTGTGGTAATATGATAGATATGTTAGACTTTTATTATGGAGAGAACAGGAATGAAAAAAAAGAGAATAAAAGTGAATTATAAGCCATTATGGAAAAAGATGATTGACGAAGATATATCAAAAAGTGAACTTAGAACAAAAACAGGGATTGCACCAAGTACCTTTACAAAAATGTCTAATAATGAATATGTGGCATTAGACGTGTTAGTGCGAATTTGTGATGTTATGAATTGTGGTTTAGATGATATTATTGATATAGAAAAATCTTGATTTTTGGAATATATAGAATATGATATATTATTTCCAACTAAAAGAACATTTTGATATGGCTGCAAAAAGCATTTCATTATATTAAGTTAGAAATGAGTAAAATTAAGAGATTATAAAAGCGAAAAGAGATTGGCTACACACTGTGTAGCCAATAGAAGGGATTTCAGAAAAGGTATAAATTGTGAATAAAAGAAAAGTGTATGAAAATATGAATATTAGTTGTAATGTAATTTCTATCGGTGAGGTAAGTTGTTCCTATATTGGAAGTCTTGTGTTGGATGAAAATTTAGTGGCAACACTTACAATATTTGATGTTGAGATGGATTGTTATAGGCATATTGAAAAATTTAAAGATTTTTGTATATGTGCTAAAGCCGAAAAAGTTTATTATACGTTAAAAGTTGATATAGTTTTATCTCCTTCATTTTCTTGTACTGAGATAGATAAAGATATAAAAAGCAAAGTTAAGTTAGGATATGGTATATCTGATATATTAGTTGGTTCAGAATATGCAATAGATCAAAATTTGGGTTTATCTTTTAATAGGTTTTCATTTCAAACAACAGATATATTTGAATTGATTGGAATGTATCCATACGAAATAGAAACTACAGATGAAAAATGGGAAGTTGGAACATCTAAAATGACTGGAAAAATATGTTCAATGGAGCTAGATAACGGTTATTCATGTTTTGTAACTCCTTTTATTTATAAAACGAATCAGGAATATATTTTTTCTATGCAAGGAAAAATCGGATATGAGAGTTCTGAGTTAGTAGATATAGAAGAATTAAAAGTAAAAATTCACTTATTGATATTATTGTTTGAAATTTTAAGTGGAGAGTCAATATCTGTATTAAATATTGATGTAGAAAGAAATGATAAGATATTTGAATATATTGGGTTAGGTAATTACCAAAAATCAAAATTAAAAAATTTAAAGAATGGATTCCATACGAAATCATATTTACGAAAAAGTATTTTTAAATTAAGTGATTGGAATTATAATGAAAATAGAATCATAGAGATATTTCAGGATTTAGTAGAAACTAATTTATTGGCAATGGAAAGCTATAAACAAGTTTTGCTTGATGAGGAATTAGGAATTATGACATATAATAAGTTTCTTAAAATTATGCAAATGATTGAAGGAATTATGCGTGATGCAGTTTTGGAGGTTGAGGAAATTGAATTTAATAAAAAGAAAGAGAATCTTTTGAGTAAAATAGAAAATGAAGAAGATAAAGACTTTGTTGTTTCATATTGTAATAATAATGGGGTTAGTTTTAGAACTTGCTTGAAAGGTATTTCAAACGAATGTATATGTTTATTATCAGGAATAGAAAAAGGATATAATAAAATATATAAGGATATTATTAATAAAATTATTAATGATAGAGATGTGTATACTCATGCTTCAAAGAAAAGTAAACCCGTTATGAGTGAGAACGAAATTGTGAAAGTTAATTGTTGTTATAAGATATTTTTTAGAATAAAAATATTGAATAAATTGGGAATAAAGGAAAGCTTAATTAGAAAACGATTGTTACATGATAATAGATTTGTATGTGCTTATAAAGAATTGTTTGGATTGTCTATTCTAAGGGATGATAATATTTATGACACAGGTGAATTTGATCAGAAAATGTGGGGGTATTCTTGAATTATAGTTTTGGCAATGTAAAGTTTTGGACAAATTTTAACATAATTGTTTAATACATCAGAGATAATTGTGTTTGAAGAAGTTTGCTAAAAAAATTGATAAAAAACATTATCAGAATAAAGCTGAAATTTTATAACATTTAGAATAAGATGATTTAGAGGCTCAAAAGGTTAAATATATCTTTGACAGAAATAATCCCCATTATTGGGTTAGAATGGTTGTCAAAAAGCCTTTTATAAAAGAAAATTTGATAAATTGTGATGTGGGAAATTAAATCTTAAAATGAGAACTGGTTACTTGATAATGCTGAACTTTATAAAAATTGTAATATGTCATAATTTTTTAGAAGCCCATTTCTTTGAAACACAAGATAATATTGTTGTTTGCTTTTATTATGATTATAATAAGTTGAATGAAAAACATGATACTATAACAGGGAAAGAAGGTTTTGAATGAAGAATAACTGGAATAATCTTGAAATGGCAAAAAAACGTGACCATAAAATTATAATTACAGATGAGGCTATTAATAAAATTCCAAGAATAAAATATAGAGGTATTCCAGAAAGTGAATATGATAATCTTTGGGATTTGGCAAAAAATGTTTTAAAAATATCAAAAGAAGAAAATGATTCTAATGAAGTGGCAATAACATATAGCCTTGACAGTGTTAAATTGATTGAACAAGGTGAGAGATATATTGGTATTGCACTTGGTAGTGAACATGATGTAGATCCATTGAGTGATACAACGGCATATCACTTGATTTCTTCTATTGAGGAGTGTGTGGTAATTGTATTACATAACCATCCATCATTGTCAGATTTTTCTTTGACAGATGTACAATTTTTATTAAGATATGATAATGTAAAAATGATGGTGGTTATAACAAATTTAGGGAGTATATCCTATTTGGTTAAAAATAAAAAATATAACTTGAAAAAGGCAATTATCCTTTTCAATGAATCTGTAGATAAAAATAATGAGGCAGAAAATTTAAAAGATTTACAAAATGCTGCGAATTATTTTTTGAAGAATAGTTACATGGTAGGTATAGATTATGATAATCGTTAGGAGGTGTACTTATGAATGAAGAACGTGTTATCTTAAGTGAAAGACCAGAAGATTTAAAAAAAGCAGTTGAATGGGGCAGAGAACAACAGAAAAAAATTATGAATGAAAAAAACGAATGGCTTGCTGATGTACTCATGGAGAAAATGACACCATTGATATTGAAGAGAAAGACTTTAAAGTAATGTAAAAATCATATGGGTACAATTTGGGTACACCAGCTTTGAAACTATATAAACAAGAAGTAAAAACGCATCAAAATGATACTGTTTTGAAATGAAAAGCAATGTAAAACATGATTTGTAGGGAACTAAGAAAAGAGTTCGAGTGATGAAATGGGCTTTGAGAACCCAGTATTTATGCAGCTTTCAAACAAATTTGTTTAGGTACTGGCAACGATTTGGCAACATTTTTATCATCACGCACTAAATAATTATATCAATGGCAGATGAAAAACCTTGCTGATTTTCAGATATGGAAACTGAATATCGGCAAGGTTTTTTTATGCTTATTTCTGCTTTTTCTTTTTCGCTGTTTTCTTTTCTACTTTCTCGATTTTCTGAAATTCTTCCATAAGCATATCACTGACCGCCTGTGAGGGGACTTTCGCCCAATGCTTTGAAGTGTCCAGTTCCGGGTACTTGTACCGCCACTGGTCGTATTCCTCTCTGCTTATCTCGCCCTGTTCCAGTTTGGCGGCTTGCTCCTGCCATGCGTGGAACATATCAAACATGGACGTATAAGTGGAATAGTCGGATTTGTCAAGGCGCAGGCAGATTTCTCCGTCAATCTCCCCGATTTTCAGCCCGTACATATCTTCCAGCGCAAAGAGTGTGTGCATAAGCCCGATATAGGTGTCAATGTTGGGAACAGTGAGTGCATGGGTACTGACATCAAAAAGGTGAGCCATTTCTTTCACAAGGTCATGTTTGGGGATTCTAGCTTCGGATTCATATTGTGCCATGCGAACATCAGAAGTCTTTCCAAGAAAGCCGAGGCGTTCTCCTAATTGTTTTTGTGTCATTCCTTTTCGATTACGAAAAAATTTAATACGTTTGCCAATTGCCATAATAAAAGCCTCCCAATCTATTTTATGATATGATTCGTTCATTTTCATTTGTTTTCCGCAAGTAATATAAAATAAGAAAACAAAAGG
>CAJUHN010000049.1 GCA_910585935.1 uncultured Lachnospiraceae bacterium
TCATTAAGTGCCGACGTCTTCCAAGGGGCTTCTTATGGAATACTTCCTTGCCTTAAGCTGGTTCGTTAGCTATTCTAATTTTTGAAAAGTGAATTTTACGATAATCTATGATGTTTTAGGGGGAGATACAGGGAGGAGATTCTTGTAAAAATCAGTATGGATATGGCGTTGGGAGTTTCACAATTAACTAAAAAATAGCTGAATCGGAAAGGAGAAAATTTATGAGTATTTTAGGTGTAAATGATATAGTTGAAAAGGTATATCAGAATACATATAACCATTATAATACGGATATGGTAAGCGGTACAAGTTTTTCGGAAAAATTAAGCAATGTAAAAGAAAAAGATTCTTTTAAAAATATGTGGAAGTCAAGATTTCCCGGTGCGTATTACCATGTTATGGATGCATATAAAATTCCGCAAAACGTATGGGAAAGAGAAGATTTTCCTTTTGAAAAGTTTTTTCAAGATGAAGTTGATAACTCTGTTTTGAATTGGAAACCTTCGGGAGAAGAACCAGCTATGACTGATCCGAAGGTACAAAATAGATTAAATTCAACATTAGGGCAAAATTCAATTGTTGTGCCTCCTGCATTAGAAGAAAAGTTGAAAAATAATCCAGCATTAGCAGATAAAATTATGAAAAATATAGATTATCTTTTTGCTTGGAATGGCTATCCGGCTATTCCTGATGGAAACCATTCCGCTTTAATTGTTTTAGATGAAAATGGAGAAGTTATACGTTGGAGATTGACAAGTGGCGGTGGTCTTGTTGGACCAACAGAGGAAGAACAGCGTCAGTTTAAAGCTGAGCAAAAAAAGAAAGCTGAAAGAAAGGCTGAATATATGCGTATTTTAGAGGAGAGTTCTATAAAAAGAGCAGAAATGGAACATAATCAGTATCAAAAAAACTTGCGGCGGATAAGTGCTAATAAAGTGTTAGTATCGGCTTATGAAAAAAATATTATGTTTCTATGATGGAATGAAGGATTTGTTTATAGTGAGTATAAATTATTTTTATATATTTTGCTTGGACCTTTACAGGAGAGCGAAGCAGCTTCTGAATGATAGAAGAAGCTGTAGGAAGGAAAGGAGATTGTTATGATAATATCGGGGATTAACGAAGTAATAAATGATAGAGTGAGATATGCAAACAATATGGCAAAGAAAAATGCAGTGAAAAGTGGTTTTGAAAATCATATTTCAAATGTAGCTAATTCCAGTAATACTGCTAAAACTACAAGTCTATCGTCAGGAAATCTTGTAATACATGGTATTTTTGGTGAAACAGACTCAGAGGGTTATACTGTGGTAGGTGCATGGGGAGATGCTCAAACAGGTACTTCAACAACGGTATATAAACCGGCGGATTTTGATGAAAGTAATCCGGTATATCGTGTGAAAATATGGGATTCATATGGAAATGTTACAGAAAGAGATGTTAATCTTAATGAGGTTAATGTATCAAATTGTGATACGTTTGATTTTTATGCATATTCATGCTATCTTAGCAATAGTGGGAAATATCCGTCCGCAATGCAGGATTTTATGATGACACACGCTCATTATAAGGGGGAAGAAGGTTTTGGTAAAAATTCGTATAGTGATATGTTCGTTAAATTTGACTGGACTTCTGTCATAAAAAGTCTTATGAGTATGCAGTATCGGTGTGGAAATATAAAGGGATATTGGGATTATAGAAATTTTTACGATTTTTTGGAAGGGTAAAAATTTTATTTACATTTTTTTCAACGGTTTATATTCAAGAATGATATATTTAGATATTTTAGTTTATAACTTTAAACTTTCAAGTGTAATAATTGTCTTCAAATCTCAAAAATCAATACCAATTTAGAGTAGCAATGAATATTTACAATTAAAATTGATTTAAGTAGAAAAATAGGAACTTTTCTTGATAAAAACGAAAAAGGTGTATAGTATATAAGTAGGAAGAAACTTTCTAGGTGTTTCTTTACCTTAAAGGTGAATTATGATGAATGAGTAAGGATATTCTTCCTTACTCATTACTTTTTTGTGAGAAACGATATGGATCTATTTTTTTATGATGTAGATTAATTGACACTCCCCATGCCTAAAGGCAGGGGCTTTACGGCGCATATGGTAAAATACCTCAAAGTAACAGAAAAAGACAAACTATGATTGAAAAGACCTAAATTTTGTAGTATGCTAAAAAATATATATCGGAGGAATTATTATGATGGAAGAAAATTTACAAAAGCGTTATGATGAGCTTTTTTTAGATGATTTTATAAAAGCTTTTGATCAAATTACAAATCAATAGGGGGATATTATGATAACAGGTGAAATAAAAAATAAAATTGACAAGGTATGGACAGATATGTGGGCAGGGGGAATTACAAACCCTTTGACCGTCATTGAACAGCTTACATATATGATGTTTATACATTCTTTAGATGAAAAAGAATTAAAAAATGAGAGTTTTGAAGCACTTACTGGCGAAAAAATACAAAAAATATTCCCTCAAACAGAAGAAGGGCAATCCATGAGATGGAGCAAATTTAAAAATAGAGATGCAAGAGATATTTTTGAGATTGTCAGTCAAAAAGTGTTTCCATTTATTAAAAATTTGAATGGTGAAAATGAGTCGGCATTTTCGAGATATATGGAAACAGCTATGTTTGTGATACCAACAGCACAAGTTTTGCAAAAAATTGTAACAGGGTTAGAGGATTTATATACTACTGATATTACAGGCTTGGATATACAAGGAGATTTATATGAGTATATGCTTGACAGGTTATCTACAGCAGGTCACAATGGGCAGTTTCGTACACCAAAGCATATCCGCGAAATGATGGTAAATTTGATGAAACCTTCTCCTAACGACTATATTTGTGACCCTGCTTGTGGAACAGCAGGTTTTTTAGTATCCTCTGCGGAATATATTCGTCAGCATCATGAATCTGATATGACAAGTGAACAATGGGAACATTTTACAAGCACTATGTTTTCAGGATTTGATACCGACCAGACAATGTTGCGTATTTCCTCTATGAATATGATGTTACATTCTATAGAAAACCCTGATATTGACTACAAAGATAGTGTTTCTAAACAAAATGATATCAATTCAAAATATACGCTAATACTTGCCAATCCACCTTTTGCGGGAACGGTTGACTCTGAAAGTATCAATGATGATTTAAAAACTGTTGCAAATACCAAAAAAACAGAATTGCTTTTTATTGCACTTTTTATTCGTATGTTGAAAAAAGGCGGACGCTGTGCTTGTATTGTACCTGATGGAGTTTTATTCGGTAGCAGTAAAGCACATAAATCCATTCGTAAGGAATTGGTCGAAAATCATCAGCTTACAGCAGTGATATCTATGCCATCAGGTGTATTCAAGCCATATGCTGGTGTTTCTACGGCGGTGCTTGTGTTTACAAAAACAGGAGCAGGCGGAACAGACAAAGTATGGTTTTATGATATGAAAGCGGATGGTTTTAGCTTGGACGATAAACGCACAGAGATTGCAGAGAATGATATTCCAGATATATTGGAACGTTTCCACAATATGGAAAAAGAAGCGGACAGACAAAGAACAGAACAATCCTTTTTTGTGTCAAAAGAGGAAATTGTACAAAATGATTATGACCTTTCTATCAATAAATATAAAAAAGTGGAGTATGTGCCTGTAGAATACCCTCCTACACAGGAAATATTGACAGAATTGCAGGAATTGGAAAAACAGATTACAGTAGGATTGACAGAATTGGAGGGAATGTTGTGGGGGTAAAATTGGAGGATATTTGTGAAATTTTGAATGGTTATGCTTTTAAAAGTAATCAATATGTTAATGAGGGATTTAGAATTATAAGAATAACAAATGTACAAAAAGGATATGTTGAAGATAATAATCCCGTATTTTATCCAATAGATAATTGTGAAGCCCAAAAATATATTTTAAATGAAGATGATTTACTTATATCATTAACAGGTAATGTAGGACGTGTTGCATTACTTAATAAAAAGTATCTTCCAGCAGTATTAAATCAACGTGTTGCTTGTTTACGTGTTAAAAATAATGCAAATATTGATAAGGTATTTTTATTTAATTTTTTAAATTCAGACTATTTTGAAAGGAAATGTATTGAATCAGCTAAAGGAATAGCTCAAAAAAATATGAGTACCGAATGGCTCAAAAGATATGAAATACCATTTTTTTCTATAGAAGAACAACAAAAAATTGCTACTGTATTAGACAAAGTAAGCGAGTTAATTACTCTACGAAAAAAACAACTGGAAAAGCTGGACGAATTAGTCAAATCCCGATTTGTGGAGATGTTTGGAGATACAGTAATTAACTCTTTTAACTGGGAAGAACATTTTTTAGATGAATATATTGAATTTCTTACATCAGGATCAAGAGGTTGGGCACAATTTTTTGTTGATGAAGAAAATGAATTGTTTATAACGATAAAAAATGTTAAAAATAATCATATTTCACTTGATAGTATTCAATATATTAATGCGCCAGATAATAAAGAGGCACAAAGAACTAAGGTAAAAACAGGAGATTTGTTAATTAGTATAACAGCTGATTTGGGCAGGACAGGCGTTGTTGATGAAAAGATAGCAGCCAGAGGAGCATATATTAATCAGCATTTATCTTTAGTGCGATTAGACCAAAAAAAGGTTAATCCCTTATATGTATCTCATTTTCTTGAAACTGATGGGGGAAAGAAACAGTTTGAAAGTAAAAATCAGAATGGAGTAAAAGCAGGACTTAATTTTGATGCGATTAGATCTTTAAAGATTTTAGTTCCACCGTTGGAGAAGCAAAACGAATATTTAGATTTCGTCCAACAAGTAGACAAACAAAAATCATCTATCCAGCAAAGTCTTGAAAAACTAGAAGTATTAAAAAAAGCATTAATGCAAGAATATTTTGGCTAACAAGGAGGTGCTATATGTCAAATTTTGAATTTTTAAAGCAAAACAAGCAATATACTCTTTTTTGTGATGCTGCTGTAGAGGCGGAAGAAGTTTGCAATACTGCTCCTGCTATGTGTGCTATAGGCTGTCGCAAGGCGTTAGAGCTTGCTGTAAAATGGGTATATTCCGCAGATAATACTATGAAAATGCCTTACCGTGACAATTTACAATCATTGATACATGAGCCATGTTTTAAAGATGCTCTTGATAAAAACACATGGCAAAAACTGCCTGCTATTATCAAACTGGGTAATATTGCAGTACATACTGAAAAGAAAATCACCAAAAGCTATGCCATACTTGCCCTCAAAACACTTTTTGAATTTGTTCAATGGATTGATTATTGTTATGGTTATGATTATGAAGAAAGAATATTTGATGAAAATAGTATATCTGTTAAAAAGATCTTTGTAGATACTGAAAAAATAAAACAACAAAAAAGTCTTTTAGAACAAAAAGACAGTATTATTGAAGCACTTCAAAGACAAATTAAACAATTATCTCCTCAATTTACAGCACAAAAAGAACAGCACAAAAAACAACGCAAATTTGTTGCAAAGGATTTATCAGAATTTGAAACAAGAAAGCGCTATATTGATATAGATATGATGTTGAACGGCTGGGATTTTGATGAAGATGTTAAAGAGGAAGTTGAAGTCAATGATATGAATGATGTAAAAGAGCAAAAAGGTTATGCTGATTATGTGCTTTTTGGAAGAGATGGACTGCCTCTTGCTGTTGTAGAGGCAAAGCGTACCAGTAAAAATCCTAACATTGGTAAACAACAAGCAGTATTATATGCGAATGCCTTAGAAAAGCAATATGGACGCAGACCTATGATGTTTGTAACAAATGGATTTGATACTTATTTCTGGGATGACTTAAGTTATCCACAAAGAAAAGTCAGCGGAATATTTTCTAAAAGTGACCTGCAAAAGCTGATGAATCGCAGAGAACAACGCAAACCTCTAAAAGATATTAAAATAGATGACAATATCACAAACAGATATTATCAAAAAGAGGCAATTCGTGCAGTATGTGAAAATATAGAAAAAGGGCAAAGAAAACATTTATTAGTTATGGCAACAGGTACAGGAAAAACAAGAACGGCTTCTAGTTTGACTGATGTACTTTCCAGAGGAGGGTATATCACAAATATATTATTTTTAGCGGACAGAAAAGGTCTTGTAGAACAAGCAAAAGACGATTTTAAAAATTATTTGCCTGATATGAGCCTTTGCAATTTGCTCTCTAACAAAGATGATAAAAATGCAAGAATTGTATTCTCTACCTATCCTACTATGCTAAATGCTATTGATACAGCCAAAAATGCAGAGGGGAAAAGGCTTTTTACACCAGAACATTTTGATTTGATTATTATTGATGAAGCACATAGAAGTATATTCAAAAAGTATAAGGTTATATTTGATTATTTTGATTCTATTATAGTGGGGCTGACTGCTACACCAAAAACAGATGTAGATAGAAATACTTACGAATTTTTTGAAATGGAAAATGGTGTGCCTACTTATGCCTATGATTATGAAACAGCAGTATACAAAGACCATGTTCTTGTACCTTATTATACCATAGAAACGACAACACAATTTTTAGAAAAAGGAATTTATTATGATGATTTATCAGAAAATGATAAACAAAGATATGAAGATGATTTTGTGGAAGATGATGGAAAAGTACCAGAATTTATACCACCTGAAGGATTAAATACATTTATTTTTAATGAAAAAACAGTTGATATGGTTTTACAGGACTTAATGACAAATGGCATTAAAACAGATGGTGGGGATACGATTGGAAAAACAATAATATTTGCTCAAAATAAAAATCATGCGGAATTTATTTTAAAAAGATTTGATAAACTTTATCCTCATTATAAAGGTCTATTTGCAAAGGTAGTTACTTGTGGAGACCCTTATGCACAAAGTATTATAAAAGAATTTAAAATAGGAAATAAACCTCCTTATATTGTTATTTCTGTGGATATGATGGATACAGGTATTGATGTGCCAGAAGCAGTTAATTTGGTATTTTTTAAAAAAGTCCGCTCTAAAACAAAATTCTGGCAGATGATAGGTCGTGGAACAAGATTATGCAAATATAAAACTTTTTTAGATAAACAAGATGGAGAATATATAGACAAAAGAAGATTTTTTATCTTTGATTATTGTGGGAATTTTGAATATTTCAGGCAACATAAAGAGGGTATTCAAAGTAAAGAAACAAAAATTTTGACTGAAAAAATATTTGAAAAACGTATAAAAATTATAAAAGGTATGCAACATGTTACATATATTGATGAAAAGTATCAGCTTTTTAGAAATGAGTTAATTCATACCGTAGTATCACAAATACAGCAATTAAATAAAGAACTGATTTCTGTAAAAATGAAACTAAAATATATGGAAAAGTTTTCAGATGTAAAAAGTTTTGAATATATTGGAGAAGCGGAAGAATATGACATAGTACAAAATATTGCTCCGCTTGTTACCATGAATGATAATGACGAATATGCAAAACAATTTGATAATTTAATCTATAACATAATACTTGCCATGATAGAAAATACTTCAGAAATCAAAAGAGCCAAAAAAAAGCTTTTGTTTATTGCTGATGAATTGGGAAAAAGGTCATCTATACCGAAAATAAAATGTAATATGGAACTTATTAATACTATTTATACAGATGAGTTTTGGGAAGCAAATGATATTTTAAAATTTGAACATATACGAACTGTGTTAAGAGGGTTAATAAAATTTATAATAGATGAAGGCTCAGAGCAAACAGAAATTATAACAAATCTGCAAGATATTGTGATAAATAGAAAAGAAGGGAATACTTTAGAAGCCGCTTATGATTTTGAAGATTATAAGCTAAAAGTAAATCGTTATGTGGAACAGAATAAAGACCATTTAGCAATATGGAAATTAAGACATAATATAAAATTAGAATCGGGAGATTATGAGGCACTTCAAAATATTTTTATAAAAGAATTAGGAAGCGAAGAGGATTATAAAAGAGAATTTGGAGAAACACCACTAGGATTGATGATACGTAAAATTGCAAAATTAGATTATGATGCTGCTATGAAAGTATTTTCAGAGTTTATTAATGATGAATCGTTAAATCAACAGCAAATTGTATTTGTGAAAAAAATCATTGATTATGTTGTACAAAATGGTTATATAGAAAGTGTCACACAACTCATGAAACCTCCTTTTGATAAACCTGTCAATTTTATGAATCTTTTTGATAGCAAAAAACAGACTAGAATTGTAAAATTGATTCATGAAATAAAAGAAAATGCAGTACAAGTAGAGTAATAAATATTAATTTGTTTTCTATGATATCAGGCATATGTTATATATGTGAAAGATGGTTCAAATCTAATAACAAAGGAGGAAAAATTGGAAAAATGATTATTGAAAAAGTCAATAAGCCGAAATACCTTAATTTAGAAGAAAGGTTGGAAGCATTTTACAAAAGACCAATTGATGAAATTTATGTTGAAAGTACACCAGAGGTTGGTGTGGGTGATCCGGTAGGGAATGAGCAGTGGTAATTTATAAACAAGGTGATATAATTGTTATGGATTTTAACTTTCAACAGGGGCATAAACAGAGTGAAAGAAGAACAGCAATTATTTTAAGTAATGATAAAATGATAGAAAAGCATTTGGAGAATAGTCCAGATGCTTTTTTTATAAAAAATCCTCCATTGACTTTTCCCTTGGGGCAGGGTTTATACTGATGATACTGATATTAGAAGGAGGATTAGGAATGTTGACAATTGGAGAATTTTCAAATATATGCAAAGTGTCTACAAAGACACTCAGATATTATGCAGAAATAGGTTTAATATTGCCGAATGAAATTAATCCGAAAAATGGATATCGGTATTATTCTATCGATCAATTAGAGAAGATGTTGCTCATTAATCGACTAAAAGCATATCATTTTTCTTTAGAAGAAATTAAAACAATTTTAGAATCAGAAGAATTACTAGACGAAACTCTTTTTACTGCGCTGAATAAAAAGAAAAAAGAGATTACAATGCAGGTAGAAAAATTTGAAAATACTTTGGAGCAAATAAAGAGTGATATATTAAATTTGAGTCAAGGCAAGTCTATTATGTCATATCTGGAACATATTGATGTGCAGCTAGTGGAAGTACCACAAATGTATCTTCTGTCCATAAGGAAAAATGTTTTAGAGTGTGAGTTCGCTGAAGAATATAGGATTTGTTTTGGCAGCCTATTTCAGAAAATAGAAGAAAGAAAATTGACAGCAGATTTTCCTATGGTGCTGTTTCACAGTGATGAGTATAGTCCATTTGGGTTAGACACAGAATTTGCTATTCCTATAAAAGAGTATGTGACAGGAACAAGGGATTTTTGTCCGGGACTCTGTTTAAAAACAGTTGTACATGGATCTTATTCACAGCTTTCTGCTGTTTATACAAAACAGATAGAGTGGGCAAAAAAAGAAGGTTATGAAAATAGAGATGCTTTGTATGAAGTATATATCACAAATCCGGCTGAAGTTTCACAGGAAAATGAACTGATTACAGAAGTTTATTTTCCTGTGAAAAAAAGAAGCTTAAAAGGTTAAAATAGAATGTTGATATTATAGGGGATTGTGAAAGGCAAAAGGGGACGCTACGGCAAGGAAGTATTCCGGCGAAGCCGCGCTTTCGCTCCGTTCCAGACGTAGCGGACACTAAATTCGCGGTTTCGCTTCTTGCGAAACTGCTCATTAAGTGCCGACGTCTTTCAAGGGGCTTCTTATGGAATACATCCTTGCCTCCGCTGGTAATTGGCTGTTCTATTTTTTGAAAAGTGATTACGATAACTTACTTATGAAATCTCAGGGAGGAGATATGTAGAAATAGTTTTCAAAAAGGTCAGTATTTCTATGGAATTTAGAGTTTCGCGATTGTTTGAGTTGATATCAGAAAGAAAGGAAAAAGGGTATGGAGCTGAAAAAGATAAGGGAATTGGAGCAGAGGATAAACAGCGATTACAATAATACTATAGGTATAGTTATATTAAAAAATGGAAATTTATCATACGAAAAATATTTTATGGATTGTACAAGAGAAAGCCGCGTTCATATTTATTCTGTGACAAAAAGCATTATTTCAGTGTTGATTGGAATTGCTTTAGATAAACAATATATAAAAAGTATCGATCAGAAAGTATTGGATTTTTTTCCAGAATATAGAGTAAAAAAGGGAGAAAATACGATACAAAATATTACACTAAAAGATATGTTGACAATGACAGCCCCTTACAAGTACCGATTTTTTGCACCTTATATAAAGTATTTTACAAGTGATGACTGGGTGAAATTTTCTCTCGATTTATTAGGTGGAAAAGGGAAAATTGGTACATTTCGCTATGCACCACTAATTGGACCTGATATTTTATCAGGGATTTTAGTGAAAGCGACAGGATATTCTATATTTGATTTTGCAGCAGAAAATCTGTTTTCACCACTTGGAATTACCGTTGAAAACAGATTGACATTTCAAAATAAAGAAGAACAAATGGCATTTAACCAGTCTACCAATATGAGTGGCTGGGTGACAGACCAGATGGGGATTCAGACAGCAGGTTGGGGACTCACACTTACACCTATAGATATGGCAAAGATTGGTCAGCTATATCTAAATGATGGTATGTGGAAAAATAGAAGGATAGTTTCAGAAAAATGGATAAAAGACAGCACAACAGAACACAGCCGATGGAAAAAACAGAATTTGTCTTATGGATATTTATGGTGGGTAAAGGAAGATGGTTATGCAGCTATGGGAGATGGAGGGAATATGATTTATGCCAATATAAAGAAAAAGATGGTAGTTTCCATAGCAGCTCTTTTTGTACCTAAAGTAAAAGACAGAATAGAATTAGTGAAAGAGTATATAGAACCCATATTTGGATAAAAAACTGTTTTATCAAGTATAGATTATTCATTCATCTCCCTTAACAATATTGATTAAAAAAATAATTTAAAAATCTAAAAAAACATAGATGGATATAAATAAAATTATGTATTATAATTAAGAAAAAATATATTATTTCAAGAAAGTTATCTGCAAAATAAAAAATAATAAAAGAATAGTAGAGGGAAAGATGAATGAAAAATAAATATAAAGTAGATTGGGAAATATATGCTAAAATTGCAAGAAAGGCGGCAGCAGAAGGAGCGGTTCTTCTAAAAAATGAGAAAGAAGTACTTCCATTAAAAAAAGGTGAAAAACTTGCAGTATTTGGAAGGATACAATTTCACTATTACAAAAGCGGTACAGGTTCTGGCGGCATGGTAAATACCAAATATGTAGTAGGAATATTAGATGCCTTAAAAGAAGAAGAAATAAAATTAAATCAAGAGCTAGAACAAGTTTATAGAGAATGGACAAAAGACCATCCTTTCAACTGCGGAAACGGTTGGGGGCAAGAACCTTGGAGTCAAGAGGAGATGCCTCTTAGTCTGGAAACAGTACAAAAAGCAGCAGAAAGCAGTGAAACAGCCTTAGTTATTATCGGTCGTACTGCAGGGGAAGATCAAGATGCAAAAAATGAAAGAGGAAGTTATCTTCTCACAGAAACAGAAGAAGAGATGCTAGAAAAAGTATGCACAACATTTAAGCGAGTGATAGTAGTGTTAAATGTGGGCAGTATTATTGATATGAACTGGGTAAAAGCATATAAACCACAGGCAGTCCTCTATACATGGCAGGGAGGCATGGAAGGAGGACATGCAGTGGCAGATATTCTCATGGGCAGAGTGAATCCCTGTGGCAAATTAGCAGATACCATTGCTAGTTCTATAAAAGACTATCCTTCTGATGTTAATTTTGGTGGAGAAGAAGGAAATCAATATGCAGAAGATATCTATGTAGGCTATCGCTATTTTGAAACTTTCGCAAAAGAAAAAGTCCTTTATCCTTTTGGATATGGTCTTTCTTATACATCTTTTGAAATAAAAAGCCAGATGGAATTAGAAGAAGATGCATATATTTTTTATATTCATGTAAAAAATACTGGTAAATTTGCAGGAAAAGAAGTGATACAAATCTATGTAAATCCACCACAGGGAAAGTTGGGGAAACCTCTACGCAACTTAGTATCTTTTGCGAAAACTAGATGTTTAAAACCAGAAGAAGTACAGGAAATAAAACTTAAAGTGACAAAGGATTCTCTGGCTTCTTATGATGACAGCGGAATAACAGGTCATAAATCCTGCTATATTCTAGAACAGGGAAACTATAAATTTTATGTAGGAACTGATAGTAGAAGTGCAGATTTAGGAGGAAATATAGAGATAAAAGAAATGGTTTTGAAACAATGCACAGAAGCGCTATCACCAGTAGAAGAGTTTCATAGAATGAAACCATTATTATTATCCGATCAGGCAGCAGCTTTTACATGGGAAAAAGTGCCCCTTCGTACTTATTCTATCACTCAAAGAATAGAAGAGAATCATACCACAGAATTAGCCTATACAGGAAATAAAGGCTATCAACTATCTGATGTCTATGACAAAAAGATTTCTATAGAAGAATTTGTATCCCAATTTAGTGAAAAAGATTTATGCTATATTGTTCGTGGAGAGGGAATGGATTCTCCTAAAGTGACACCGGGGACGGCGGCAGCCTTTGGCGGAGTGAG
The DNA here is from genome assembly GCA_910585935.1 of uncultured Lachnospiraceae bacterium. Classification (GTDB taxonomy): domain Bacteria; phylum Bacillota; class Clostridia; order Lachnospirales; family Lachnospiraceae; genus MGBC136627. The sequence goes on from CAJUHN010000049.1 coordinate 12,670, forward strand.
TGAATCACTAAAAGGTTATGGGATTCCTTGTGGCTGCTGTGCAGATGGACCATCTGGAATCCGCATGGATTGTGGAACTCATGCTTTCAGCCTTCCAAATGGAACATGTTTAGCCTGCAGCTTTAATGAGGAACTTTGTGAACAGCTTTATGAAATGGAAGGCGCAGAGCTGCGTAAAAATCATATTGATATTCTACTAGGACCGGGAATGAATCTACATAGACACCCTTTGAATGGAAGAAACTTTGAATATTTTTCAGAAGATCCGCTTCTTACTGGTAAAATGGCAGCAGCCCAGTTGAGAGGAATGAGCAGATATCAAGTAACAGGTGCTATCAAACATTTTGCTGCAAACAATCAGGAATATAACCGAAGAAAATATAATTCTGTAGTTTCAGAACGTGCATTAAGAGAAATATATTTGAAAGGTTTTGAGATCGCAGTAAAAGAAGGAAATGCTTCCGCCATCATGACTACTTATAGTGCAATCAACGGTCTATGGACTGCTGGAAACTATGATTTACTCACTATTATTCTTCGGAAAGAATGGAACTATAATGGATTTGTGATGACAGATTGGTGGGCAGATATCAATGAAGAGGGAGAACTTCCAACCGTAAAAAATGCGGCAGCTATGATTCGCAGTCAGAACGATATATATATGGTAGTGCAGAATTCAGAGGAAAATTCTAATGGCGATAATTTAGAGGAATGTCTTAAAAATGGAACATTAAGCCGCGCTGATTTACAAAGAAGTGCTATGAATATTTTGAAAGTACTACTACGTTTACCTATTATAGATAGAAGTTTAGGACGACTCAGTCAAGAAGAGTTAGAAGCAAATGAAAATATAGAAGAAAAATAGGTTGATATTAATTATTGAGATTGCTCTAAATAAACTAAAGTATGAAAATAGTTTTAATCTCGTCCAGTAATCTTTGCTTTGAAAAATGATTTTAAAAGCAGAAAAAGCATCATGGAAATGTATATAACACATTATTTCATGATTCTGTGAACATTTTCATGATGCACATTATTTTTGTAGTTGCTTTATTAAAAGGTATTATAGGCTTCTAATTATCTTAAAATTGAAGATATTAGTGATACAATTAAAAACTTATAAAGTGTTAAAAATTAAAAAAATCTGGACAAATAGAATAAATTATAAGAAAAAAGAAACACTTGGAAACATGTGTTTCTTTTTGTTTACTAAAGAATATTGTAAGATAACCATCTCAACACCTTTAAATATAAATTTTATCTAAAAAATACTCATTTAATAAAATATATCATAAAATTAAATTTTAGTTGGGACGTATTTAAGGTGACAGTCGTCTAATGTATAGAAACACAAAATAAAATATGTTGCTGTACATACAGAAGGGAGAGAACTATGATAAAAAATTTAATAAAAGAGGCGAAGTGTGGTGATTCAGATGCTTTTGCCGAACTTATGCAGTCACAAATGAAAAACATGTATAAAGCTGCAAGAGCTATTTTGTATAATGATGAGGATGTAGCAGATGCGATTTCAGAAACTATTTTGACCTGTTGGGAAAAATTATGGCAGCTCAGAGAAGAAGATTATTTCCGTACATGGATGACAAGAATTCTTATCAATAAATGTAATGATATTTTGAGAAATCAGAAGAATATTTCTCTAGTAGAGGAAATTCCAGAAGCATCTTCTTATGATACAAAATATGAAAATGTAGAATGGAAAGATGCGTTGAATTCATTAGGTGAGAAATATCGTTTAGTGTTAATGCTTTATTATGTAGAAGGCTTTAAAACAGGAGAGATCAGTGATATTCTCAATATGCCAGAAAGTACAGTACGGAGCAGGCTGGCAAGAGGAAGAGAACAATTAGCAGAGGAGCTTGCATAAGAATGGAGGAAAAAGAAATGAATAAATGTGATATAATAGAAAAATTACGAATGGATGTAGAAATTCCAGAGGTAGTACAAAAAAGTGCAGATGAAGCCTTTGATAAAATTCGCGAGATGAAGAAAGAAGAAAAGATAAAAAGCTATCCACAAAATCAAAAGCAAACAAAAGAAAAAGCAAAATTTTCTAAAAAGAAAGCGGCAATCATCATCGCTGCAGCTACAATGGCATTTGCAAGTATTAGCGCTGCAGCTGCATATCTTCATTGGAGTGATAGTCTTTCAGAGGGGATGCAAATAACAAACGAACTGAAACAGAAATTAGAAGAGAAACATGCAGTAGCATTTGCTATGCAAGAATGTAAACAGCAAGGAATTACTGTAACAGCCGTACAAAGTATTACAGACAATTATTGTGTTCATATTATATTTAAAGTAGAAGGATATGAGTTGGAAGAAAATCAAGAACCAGGGTTTGAAAATATTTCTGTGACAGTAGATGGAAAATATGATTTTAACATGGGTGCTAGTTTTTATAATGGTTTAGTCATAGGAGCAGACGGAAAAGTTGCTAATGCAGATGGAACACCATTAGTTGAAAATTCAAATGGCAGCATCGAACGCTATGTGAGAGAAGATGGCAGCATGGAATATTGGGTTACATTATATAGTAACACAAAAGGATATTTTATCGATAAACAGATTCATATAGAGTTACAAAATTTGGGAACTCTAGCAAAGGCGCAATATTTTCCTGGAATAGAGGGTACATGGAGCTTCGATTGGAATCTGCAGGGAACAGACAGCATGAAAGAATCTCTTTTACATGAGCCATTAGGAGATACAAATGCAATCGTCACCAAAGCAGAACTCACTCCAATCTCCATGCATATAGAATATGAATTTCCAAAACAGATTATAATAGAGGAAGGCTTAAATGAAAACGGAGAAACCATATATACTAATATGTATGCAGAACCTCCGATGATCATGGGTGTCAAGATGAAAGATGGTACAATGTATCCATATCTAGCTAATGGTGGAGGTTATGGTTATGAATCAGAAGATTCAGACCTTTATACAGCAACATTTGCAACAGATCGTGTGATTGATGTAGATAATGTGGAAAGTTTGTTATTTCTCAAATCGTATCCTGAAAATGGAAATTCATTTACAGAAGAGAATTTTTATGTTATTCCAATTAAATAGAAAAGTCAGTTAAATATTTCAGTATTTATATGATTTTTAATTTGATATTTGCTGTTTATGTGAGTATTTGGCAAAAGGTTCGCCCAGGAACGCACCTATTCCAACGAAGCCGCGCTTTCGCTCCGTTCCAGACGTAACGGTACTAAATTCGCAACTCCTTACAGAGCTGCTCATTAAGTGCCGACGTCTTCCAAGGGGCTTCTTTCGGAATAGGTGCGTTCCTGGGCTAGTTTATCGTATAGGCAAGTTTATAAAATATAATTTTCACTATTGGTATAAATAAATTATGAAATGATAATAATTACTTAACACTTTACAAAAATAAAAAATCTAAAATGTTTCTTTTCGTAGACAAAACGATTTTTTTAAATTTTTCTAGAATAGTCAACAAACTAGCAAAGACAAGGAATGATTCCAAAAGAAGCCCCTTGGAAGACGTCGGCACTTAATGAGCAGCTCTGTAAGGAGTTGCGAATTTAGTACCGTTACGTCTGGAACGGAGCGAAAGCGCGGCTTCGTTGGAACATTCCTTGTCTTTGCGAACCTTTGGTGAAAGCGTTTAAGTAAAAAAATATTTTATTTTATATTATCAGGGAAGGAATTACAGCTAAAAAGTAATCTGCTAATTTTTCTGGTGCTGTTTGTAGATCATCTTTTATCCACCATTGAATCATGTTGATAAAACTGCCTGAAATATGGTTCAGCAGAAAATCGTAAGGTACATAATTACATTCGCTGTTTACCATATATGGAGTAAAAAATTCATTTAGATATTGTTTGAAAAATCGTAAAAATAATTCACCACTTTCACAATTTAAAATACCAATAATGTTTTTTTTATTATCTCTAAGATGATAAAGGATATGTGTGATGAAAACATGTGGATTACTTTCTGTCAGTGAAAAATCGTGTGTACTTTCAACATTGAGTGCTTTAGAAAAGACATGTTCAAATAAGTCAGTACATAATTCACGCAGTAAATGATCTTTTGTTTCAAAATGGGCATAAAAAGTAGTTCGTCCTACATTAGCCATATCAATAATGTTTTGAACGGTTATTTTAGTATAGCTTTTTGTTGCTAGTAGTTCACTAAAAGCATGAAAAATCGCTTCTCTTGTTTTTCGCTGTCGTCTATCCATGAAAAGTTCCTCCGAACAAATTTCTTCAGATGTTCTATAACGAACATTTAAAAGTGTTTGCTTATTGCTTTCTCTATTTTGATAAATATAATAAAAGTGAACAAGATATTCGGTATAAAATGAATTGTACTTGATTTTAATATAGATGTCAATGAGAGGAAAAGGAGGATTTTTTATGTTGAAAAAATGGAATGATTTATTGGCGGGAGTTCCTATGACATTAGTCGGTGCAGTATTTTTGATTTTGAGCTTTGTTTTGCCGAGAATGGGAATAGATTTATTTATTGATCCAGCGTGGATTACAGTTATTATCAGTGGGATACCACTTTTTTATCTAGCCGTTTGGAGAATTATCTATAATCCGGGTATCAGTAAAATTTCATCAGCACTTTTGATTGTAATTGCTATGTTTGCTGCCATCGCAATCGGTGATTTGTTTGCTGCTGGAGAAGTAGCATTTATTATGGCACTTGGAGCGATTTTAGAAGATAAGACAACCAAACGAGCGAAAAAAGGGCTTAAAAAGTTGATAAGTCTTGCTCCTACAAAGGGGAGAATCATTATAAATGATAGAGAAGAAATGATTCCAGCAGAGAAAATTAAACAAAATGATAGACTGCGTATTCTGCCCGGTGAAACAATTCCAGTAGATGGAGTGATTATGACAGGAGAAACTTCTGTAGATCAGTCTATTATGACAGGAGAATCTTTGCCAGTAGATAAAAGAATTGGAGAGGAAGTATTTTGCGGAACGATCAACTGTTTTGGAGCTATTGATATAAAGGCTACAAAAGTTGGGGAGAACAGTTCTTTACAAAGATTAATACATATGGTTCAGGAAGCTGAAAATAAGCAAGCACCTATGCAGCGCATTGCGGATAAATGTGCGAGTTGGTTAGTTCCTGTGGCATTAGTGATCGCAGTGATTACAGGATTGATTACACAGAATATGGTACGAGCAGTTACAGTTCTTGTTGTATTTTGTCCTTGTGCATTAGTGTTAGCGACTCCAACTGCTATTATGGCAGCGATTGGACAGGCAACAAAACATGGAGTTATTATTAAATCAGGAGAAGCGTTAGAAAAAATGGGAAAGGTAGATACGATTGCCTTTGATAAAACAGGGACATTAACATATGGCAGATTAGAAGTCAGCGATATTATTTCGTTTGATGAAAACATCAATGAAAGTGATTTGTTATTATTAACCGCTTGTGTGGAGGCAAAAAGTGAACATCCACTTGGCAAAGCGATTGTTACTTACGCGAAGGAAAAAGGACTTTCCCTCATAGAATCAGAAAATTTTCAAATGATATCAGGGAAAGGAATTTATGCAGAAGTATGTAAAAGAAAGTTTTTTTGTGGAAATGAAAAATATTTAAAGGAAAATAATGTAGAAATAGATAAGCAGATATATTTTACGTTAGAAAAGCTCTGCACACAGGGGAAAGCGTCTGTTCTTGTGGCGGAAGAAGAAAGATGTATTGGAATTTTAGCGTTATCAGATGTACTTCGTTCAGAGGCAAAAGATATGGTGAGCAAATTGGCAGACATGAATACAAAAACAGTATTGCTGACAGGAGATAATAAAAAGACAGCAGAATATTTTGCAGATAAAGTTGGTATTACAGAAGTTCATGCAGAATTACTTCCAGAAAAGAAGGTGGAAAATATTCAAAAAATTCAGAATAAGAATAAAAAGGTATGTATGATAGGAGATGGTGTGAATGATGCTCCTGCATTAAAAATAGCTAATGTAGGTGTAGCTATGGGGAGCATGGGAAGTGATATTGCAGTGGAAGCTGCGGATATCGCTTTAATGAGTGACGATATATCAAAAATTCCATATCTGAAACGTCTGTCAAATGCAACAGTAAAAACAATAAAATTTAGTATTACACTTTCTATGTTAATTAACTTTATCGCTGTCACATGTTCTGTATTAGGATTACTTACACCCACAACAGGAGCATTTGTACATAATGCAGGTTCTTGTTTTGTGGTATTGATTGCAGCGCTTTTGTATGATCGAAAATTTGAAGTATGAATAAATAAAGTTTAAAAATAAGAATAGAAGTTTTTTATTCAAAGTATTTTTTATAATATTTATAAAGCTATTGCGTTTTTTCTCTTTTCTATAGTATAATCTAATATAAAAATAAAATTTAACAGGAAATAGTATAATCTCTGTGATTAAGAGGATATCTGTTCAGAAGGTATTTATCAATAAAAGTGTAGAACCTGATAGGGAGGTGAACTTGGAAAAATAAAATGGTGAAGAGGACATTTTGATGAAAGATTCGCTGCGGCAAGGAAGTATTCCAGCGAAGCCGCGCTTTCGCTCCGTGTAAGACTACGCGGTACTAAATTCGCCGAACCCGCTTCTTGCGGGTTTGCTCATTAAGTGCCGACGTCTTCCAAGGGGCTTC
>CAJUHN010000050.1 GCA_910585935.1 uncultured Lachnospiraceae bacterium
CTCGCAAAGAGCTGGAGTAATTTTATATCTGACCGCGTTATTATTTGGCGCTTACTCAAATACCACATCTATATCTTTTTATTCTAATTTTCTAAAAACCTCTCTATTATTGCATCATCAAGTTTTCTTCGTTCTATTTTTTCATGTAAATTTAACCATTCATATACATACCAAATTTTATCTTCTGTATCAAAATAATATCCAAACATAATTTCTGGTGTTCTTTCTTTTAAAAGTTTATCAAAATCATTTGTTATTTTTAATTCTGATGTATTTATTTGAATTTTGTCAACATGACTTGTAACATTACTAACACTTCCAAAATTAATAAGTTCACGAACTCTTTTTTCTTCATTATAATATTTTCTTAATGTTTTTCCAAGCGTTCCAATTTCTCCATACTCTCCAACCCAGATATATGAAAATTTATTATTTTCTTTTATTGCAACAAGAGCAGCCACTTCTGTATTCTCCAATTCTATTTTTTTAATGAATATATTTTACCATTCAACAATTACTACATGCAATAAAATTCGTTCATTTTATTTCGACACTATTTGTCCATCAAAATCTAATTTCATTACATAAAATTTTTCTTTACAAATTCTCCATATTCATTTGGGAGCAAAAGAACCAAAAAATTCTTATCATTATTTTTAAAACTTCCAATACTTATACACTTATATAAGAACGTTCCAACTTTCTTTTTAGTTCCAAGTTTATTTTTATTCATATTCAAAAAATGGTTATAATCATCAAAAGTAATTTCAGAAAACGGTTTTTTTATACATTCTTCAAAATTCAATATGTATTTCTTTTTCTTTTCAATCATTTCTATTGTTTTTACTCTTTGATACTTATATGGTGAAATATCTTCTGGTGAAATATTTCCATTTAATTTTTCACTATATTTTTTTCTGTCATTTTTTGTCCATTTTATTCTTTCTATTTCTCTTTTATACTTTTTATCCCATTCTTCAATTTCGTGTTCAACGAATTCCATCCATATTCTATTATTCTCTTCAAACTCAAAATTTTGTTCTAACATAATTCCTGCTCCTTCTATAATAACTTCACTTGAAACTTAGATTTTATCCACTACTCCCAATTCAAAGTTCCATTCTCAACTTGTTTTTTAATTAAATCTACTTTCATTTGAATATCTGTCATAACAATATCAATACTTACCAAAAGAAATTCGTTAATAAGTTTTTTAATTTCCATATAAGGATTGGTAGACTTATATATTCTTTCTGCATATGTTATTCCTTCATCATTACAAGGCTGATACAATTCTCCAAGCAAAATCTGAATAGATTCCATCATAGTTACTTCAATACCTGCTAATGTAATCGAATCTCCGCCATCAAACATCTCAATATAATCATCAAGAGAGCAACTATAATCTATTACTTTTCCATCCACGGAAATCTTATCAGTTTTAGATAATAGGTACATATTTTCATCTGGATCTATTATAACTGCATTTCCATTATCCGTGATTTTCTTTGTGGTTTCTTCATTTAAATTCTCAGTATAATACACATACATCATATAATCACACTCCTATTTTCATATTCATTTCCAATTTTTATTAATGCCGCATCAAGAATTTTGCATTGATTTTCCAATAAATTCATACCACTATTTTTATCAATTATATTTTGACAGTATTCCATAATATCTTTTTTATATCCCGTAAAATCACTGATAATATAATATGGTACTCCATTTTGTAATAATTGGACAATAGCATATTTTGCAACTTCTTCAGCTTGTACATTTCCAATCACTTTTTTTAACACTGTAAACATTTTTGTATTATCTAATTTTTTATCTACATCATTATTATCAAAAAATAATCGTTCACTTTCGATTTCATATTTTTCTAAAAATCTTTTCCGGATTTCTTTGTATTTTTTCATTTGCATTGCAAGTCCATCTGGCAAACGTACTTTGTATTCATTGATTATTATACAATTAAGATTTTCGTCATAATCTGTTATTTTCATTTTACGAATAGTATCATTTTTCAATCCATAAGCTAAAACAAATTTAACAATCAAAGAAGATATATAATTTGAATAAACACCTTGTTGTGTATTAAGCATTTTTTCAACATCCAAATTTTCTATATTTTTATCACACTCTTCTAAAATCATTTTTGCCTCATCATAATCAATCATAAAATTTATATTATCCTCCATAAATCTATTATTTCAACTGCTTATTCTGTTTTTATATCAACAGGATTTTCTAACTTTAAAATATCATCTCTATGTTCTACTAAAGCCACATTTGCAACAGAATTAATTTTATTTTGCATAAATGCCTCAATCTCTCCTTTTGCTTCCAAAGTTGTTTTATCCATTTGCTCATTAAACTGCTTATAGATAAACTCTCTATTTTCGTTCATCTCCATACTAAGATGATTTATTTTTTCTAAAATTTCTTCCTTATCTTTCTTAGTAAAAGACTTTTTCTCTTCAAACATCTGTCGAACTGATTCCAACAAATCATTTGCCATTTTATTTGTCTCGTCAAGATTATTTTTAAACTCTTCTTCATATTGTTTTTTCTTATCAATAAATGGACATTCTTCAATATTCCCCTTACCCTTAATATATTTGATTGTAACAGGTACGCCGGTTCCCATATTCATAGATGTAATTGCTTCTGCAAATTGTGAATAACTCATTTCACACTCAATAATTCTATCTCCACCAAAATAGAAATCTCTGTTAAGTTCTCTGGAAACTTCCCCTTCTCTTAAATACATCGTTATAGTATCTCTGTGTTGAATGGAACTACCAAATAATGATTTTGCTCCACCAGACGATCTATTAAACTGTAACATACCATAACTATCATGCTTGTCTTTTATTTTAAATAATTTTGCCATAATATTTTCCTCCACTTTTCTTTAAATTTATTTAATAAACTGCTCAGGATATTTTTTCATTAAAATCGGAACAATATCCTTAAATCTCTTTAATGCTTCTGAAAGAACATAATCTTCTAACTGTCTTTTGTCATAGCACATGGCGGCTACATATCCACAAAATTCATTAAATTTACCATCTGGCAGTTTACCAGTCGTCTTCCATATTTCGCATTCCTTACACATATCAATCAGTTCTTTATCATCTGTATTATCTAAAAAATCTTGTATTGTCATATATTTTCCTCCCAATAAATCAATCATTTCAACTGTTTATTTTATAATAATCCTTACTTAATTTCACAATCTGATTTGTTTGATAAGTAGTAAAAATTCTATTGATAGATTTATCATATTCTAACTCGTCAAACGATTTAACCTTGTGCTCCATAACAACACCAAATAATCTTTTTGTAAATTTTTCTGATAATCCAAGAAGTCTTACATGTTTTATCTCTCCTGTAATGGTATCAACAAGAATTAAGGTTAATCCCAATCCCTGATTTTCATTAGGCAACTGAAATTTTGTAAGATTTTTGCTTAAATGTGGTGTGTATGGTGCATCCATCCAATTGAGCTTACCTATTTTTACAGTGATCATAATCACACCATATAATTCCGTAAATCTGATTTCAAAGTTTTTTCCTGCTTTGAACTGTTCAACTTCCTCCGTTGTCGGACTTTGAAAAAATACAAGAATAGTTGCGCCATCATCCGCAATATCAAATTGAACATTTTCTGAATGATATTTAAAAGCATCTACAATTTGACCAACTTCATATTTATACATTATTTTTCCTCCAATATATAAGTTATATCATTTGAAAATTCATCACATTCTGATTCCATGAAATTCTCCAAATTTACTTAACCAAGTACCCAACTGTTTCTCATCCTCAGTCCATAATTCCCTGTTAAAAATATCTTCTTTCCCTTCCAGTCGTTTTGGATATGAATAACATCCAAAATCAAATATGTCTCTGCTTACCATTCTTATTACTTCTCCGTTTTTAGAAGTATATTCTGCATCAATGTATCCATCCGTTCCATCCTCTCCACCAGAAGGATGAATATTTTTATATGTTTTAGTAATATTCCATTCTTTTTTTCGCTTATCTGTTTCTTCTTTTTGTGTTTGTTTTTCCGTGATCATTTCTTCATACATATTTTTTAATAATTCTAAATACCCTTTGAGTTTATCACATGCCATGTCTTGTATTTCTGGAAGAAATGTAATTTTCCTATAAAATATCCCTGTTAAATCTTTATTTCTTTGTTCTGTCCATTTTCTATCCTCGACAGCACATTTTAATAAACATTCTCTTATGTACTCTTCGTTTAATTTTTCTTTGGTTTGATCAAATATCCAATGAATACAGCCATTACCAATAAAATGTTCATCTCCATTAATATAAAAATCAATAATATCCAACCCACTATAACTTAAAATCTGCGGTTCCCTAATCTTAGCCAATAATTCTTCTATGACTTCGATATCATGTTTAACATCAAAATCGAAATCATATCTATTCGTTCTGTTAAAAATTTTCAATTCTTTCATACCATTAATCTCCCAATGAAATAATCCATTTATTTATTATTTTTATACCATTCCAGAAAACCACCAAAAATTTTTTCTTCAGCAATTTTTCTAACGGTAATAGCATCTTCTTTTTTATCATAACGTCCAAGATAATATTTCTTTTTCTTAAACATAATTTCGGCACACCACTTATATCTACTTTTATCATACCATACTCCTGTTATTCCTGATGTATTTGTAGACCTAATCTTGCTGCCATCTAATTTACATGGTGCTGTACCATCAACATATAATTCTTTAACCCTATCTGGCTGTAAACATCCACAAGATTTGACATTTTCACTTACTAAATCATTATATAATACATCACACTCGTTTCCACATTTACATTTACAATGCCAAATTTTACACCTATTTTTAGTATTGCTTTTTTTATCTGTAACATATTTCGCCGTTAATCTTCCAAAACGTCTATTTGTTATGTCGTTATAAGACCAATGGTTCCCACAATCTTTTATTTCTCCCTTTTGAAGATTTTGTTTAGTTGCCAATCTTTTCTTTCCGCACAACAAACAAGTGCATTCATATAATCTTCTATTATATGAGTTATATTTATCTGTAAGTATATCAACTTTTAAATTATTATATATCTTTCCTATAAGACTTAAATCTGGTCTTCTAGGCATATTCTAAACCCCAATCACAAACAGCATTTTCTATAGCCTCTTTACCAGCCAATTTAAGAGCAGAAGTTTTACTCATAATTTCTCTTTCTCTAAAATCATATTCTTCAGTATTTAGCCATTTTTCTGCTATTTCCATATTATCAAAAATATATACTATATGATTCCAACTTCCAAATTCAAATTTACTTGATACTCCATATATTTTTTTATTTGACATAATATTTTCCTCCAACATCATAATATTTTCGATACATTTTTTATAATATACATAATTTTTTAAATCCTACTAAAACTCAACACTATCTTTTTTTATTATATTGTTTTCTTTGTATAAATCTATTCCAATCAACCTTGGTTTCCCATTTTTCCTGATGATTTCTACCATAATTTTATGCCATTCCTCTATATTCATTATATACGTAGCTTTTCTGATTCTGACTATTACCATACGTTTCCCGTGACATACAAACTCTTTAATTACCTTATATTCTTCATTCACAACTATACCCTCCATATTATATCATTTCTCCAATATAAAAGCCACCAGATTTTATTTTCCAGTGACTTTAGTTTATCTATTCCATATTACTGCTTATCATATTTTCCATTTATAATATTCTGATTTACCTGTGAATTTGATAAATCATTCATAATTTTGTCCTCGTTCATCTTTCCATAATCAATTTTCCCAACATGCGAATTTAGATGATTACTTGCTCTACCATCTTGTAGTTTAAACCATCCAATAATTCCTGCAATAAAAAGTACACTTAAAATAATTTCCATAATCTTTTTCCTTTCTGCACACTATGTAGGACTTTGATTCTATTTTTATATTTTCATTATACTATTGTTTACTCCTGATTAAAAGCACTTTACCAAGGAAAGGTACATTTCAAGACTGTTTATATCTTTCTAATACGTTCCTCACTTCTCCCAAACTGTGGTCATGGTTTCCGATTCCTCCAAAGCGTTGAAACTTTAGACTATTATTCATCCAATCAGAGAAAACTTTAAATCCAATACGCTCTACTCCTTTATAATATTTTTTAATATTTTCCTTGTCATATGATAGAAAAGATACTGCTGAAATTAATGGATAAGTTTTATCTCCATATTCTGTGAACGGGACACAAAAAGTTCCATTATCCGCAATATATGAATCTCCATATTGTTCTACAGAATATCCAAACTCTTTAAACAAATCTACAAATAAACTCATAGTTTCTCCTTTCCTTCTGGTCTTGAAATGCGAAATTCATTGTATGTTTTACACAACGTCTTTCCAGCCATCTTTACTCCAAAATATAGAACCATCATTATTGTAAGACAGTTCTATACCTCTTTTGCTAAAGAACTCTTCCAAAACCGTGTAAAATTCCTCTGTAAGATTAATGATTGAACTTTGAATAAACATATCATTTGAGGGAACAACTACACACTGCCCATTCCCGCACATTCCATTTTCAAACTTTAATCTGAATCCACAATTCAAATTTTCCAAAGTTTGATTAAAAACCGTTACCATATCTTCTGTTATCTTCATTTTATTTCCTCCAATCACTCATTTTCTTTAACTTCCAACACAAACAATTCTCTATCATACTTATAATCTTCTCCATCACAAGGAAGATCAATCTCACCTTCTGCAATCTTATCATCTATATCCTGATAAGCTGCATCTACGTCCTGTGCTTCCACTTCCACATATCTTCTATATGTTTCCACGATTTCTACCCTATATTTTAAAATTTCATTTCCTTTATTAGTTTTAATTTCAAATTTTTATATAAAACAAAATTTTATATTTTAAAATCTTCTATTTTACAAACATAAATTTTAATTCCAACAATTTTTCCATTTCTTTTTACAAACTCATTATTTGTATAGTTAAATCCTGTTTCTTTAGATATATTCAATACATCGATTTTATCTTTACCATTTTTCAAATCATTTTCATTATATGTTCCAACTAATATTCCTTTACCTTTAATATATTTCACACTATTTACCTTCCTTTCGTTGCATATTATGCAATGCACTGAATAATCTTATATCCATATTCATCAAGCGTACACTCAAAAGATTTAAGTTCGCAATCTTCTGTAAGCATATCGAATACAAAGTCACTCAAAACATTAAACTGTGTTCCAGCAAATTCATTTATATCTTTAATTGTCTGATCAATTACATTTTCTTTTTCATCTTCTTCAGCTTCGTGATATCTATTTGCCAGTCTCTTTGTATAGAAAGCAGCTTTTTCCAACAAACCTTTAACATACTCTTCTGCCTTATCTTTTGTGTCAAATGTTTTAACAGTTCTTTCTTCATTAAACATTGAAATTCTTTCTCCTTTTAAATTAATTGGAGCATATCCAGAAAAACTATTCTTATTCCCACATTCTACTGCCTATGCAAACTTTGTATCTTTCCATCCTTCAAGTGACTTTTGCCTCAGTTCTTCTCCAACCTTCCGATCAATGAAGTATAAAACTTTATCATGTTTTCCGAAAAAATTAATCTGCTTGATGCAATCACCATTCCCACTTTTAATTGTGTCAATAGCATCTTTGATTCTTCCAGAAAAGCTATATTTTAAACACGTTTTACAATCCGTATTGAATTCATTGTCAACCTCAAAATACTTTCCGTACTGTTCATCAATATAAATGCGCTTCTTTCTTGATCCGTCCGCAAAAATCGCATATTCCTGTACACCGTCATTTCCTAAACACTTTGCTACTCTAAATTCTTTCATTTTAATATCCTCTCTTTCCTTTATTTGCCATTGAAATTCTGAGTTTATTGTCTGTTTATTAAATTCATAAACTCCTCATTATATCTATTAAAATAATTACTCTTGTTTCTTTTATAATTATCATTTCCATACACTATGTAATACTGATGTACATCTTCAAGAGCTTTAACAATCAGATCATAAGGAGCTGCACCATTTATATGGCTCGACCTATGATAAAAAAGATGCAATCCTCTTGTAGTCTCATTTAGAACAACATCCTGCACAAATTTCAATAAAATGTCTGCATTTGTCTGAAGAATACAAGAATACACTGCTTCTGGTATTCCAGAATTGTAATACTCAATCAATTGCATAACATCATGGTCACAACTCTTTGTAACCTTATCACCAAACTTATTTTCTTCTTCAATGGTATCTCTTACAGTATTGATAACAGTAATTGATAAACCAACCAAAAAGTTTAATGCGTGATTCGCATCCATCTGAATTATTGTTCCATTTGCATAACTTGTAACAACCTTAGTATCAAACATAAAATAATACCTCTCTTTCTCTGATAAAATCCTAATTTTCCAGTGCTAACTCTGTTTCATCAAATCCTCTGCAACACTTACATGAAAAGTTTCCTCAAACCAGTGCCAAATGTCTTCTCGGAAAGTTCCATAAAAAAACCCATTCCAAAATTCCTCAAGTTCCTCTGTGTCCGGATCCATTGGTACGTCTCCAAACCTATGCCAAAGTTCTAACGCTATTTCTTTGTTAGTAAAATTACAAATTTCCTCTGAATAATCCAATTCATTCCAGTCAGTATTACAGTGTAATGTTTCAAATCTATCCGAAATAGTATCAATAATTTCTTTCAGTTCTGTATAAGGAATACATAATAAATTTCCATTCATTGCATATTCTTTTACAATCCATGTAATTTCAATAATATTTTCTGTTTTAAATGTCATAATTTTTCCTCCGTTCCTGACTTGAATTTGTGTTTTCATTGACTTATACATCGTCAAAGTCGAAACACATTACATTCCACCTTTGTAACATTCTCACCATATCAAAACTTTTTACAAAAGGTGCAAGACTTTTCGGAATTTCAAAAGCTGTCACATTATATTCTGTCTTATTCCCGTTTGACTTCCAAACATCCAAGCATTTAAAAAAGTTTGTAATTTCTTCACAACAATTAATACAAAAAATGTTAATTGTCGGAGTCCCGTCCACCCTTCTAGCACCAAAAACGCTAGAAACATTTTGTTGTCTGCAATTCTCATATAAATCTCTATTCATAATATTAAAATCCTCCATTTCTCCACTTAAAATCATTATTTCGTTGCTACTATATATTTCTTCATCTACTTTCAAAAAACTACTTCTTTTTCAATCGGGAAGTATAGCCGATTCTTTCCGCTTCATATCAGCGTTAAGAGAAAACAAGCGATAGTCTTTGACAACTATCGCCCGTGTGTATGTAAGAAGACCTGTTTAATTTTCCGTGTATTCCCATGTAGAAATATAATCAAACGCCTCATTGAAATATTTTGGATTTAAGTCTTGCCAACGTGATCCACAATTAAAGCGTTCTTTCAATCCGTTCCATAGATTGATAAAATACATTTTAGAATTTTCTTTGTATTCCCGGCTGTGCGCTCCACCCAACAGATAATTTACACGCTCTTTGACTGCTCTTTGTAACTTCCCCTGCTGAACCGTTGTAAGTGTCATATTATCCATAACCGCATTGAATTTTTCATTTTGGTAATCAAGAGTTTCCTCTACATTATTAAGTTGAATGACCGTCATGTCTAACTTCTGTTTTAACTCTACTATCTCACCATCTAATCCAGTAGACTGATGAAATGTAAACTTCTGTTCTTCTGATGCATAAAACGCCTTGTGAAGAACTTTAGCAGCCTTTAACTGATATTTAATCAGAGTGTCATATGCTTTAGGATTCTTTTCTTTCATCCTATCTGTAAGAGTTATTTTTGCAAGCCATAGAGTAACAACTTCTTCATTCAAGAATAACTGTTCTCTTTTGACTTCTCTTGTTCCTTCTGTCTGAACAATCGCTAAATAGCGACAGTTAGATTTCAAAACTGCTTCTGTTTGAATATTTTCTACTTGTTTCCTTGCTTGTCCTTCTGAAAGACCAATATCCAAACAACATTTTCTCACCGCTAACCAAACTTTTCCATCTGGTGTTTTTACTCCTAATAACGTATTACCATCAAAAGGAATTTCTCTAATTTCTTGATTCATAATAAATCATCCTTTCCTTTAAAATTTATTTGACAATATTCTACTTATGGTTTTTATCGCCATAGCTGACCGCATATTGTCAACGGCATTCCAACCGCATCACGGTAACTGTTCCAGTAGTCAACTTTTTATTCTGTTTTCAAGGTACAGTTAAAAAGGAAAATTTGACTTGAAACAGCCGAAAAGAAATGATATAATATAGAAACACTTCTTGACTTAGTTCAAGTTGTGAGTGAGTGTAGTTGTTGACCGTGCGAAAGTGAGCAACTGCACTCTTTTATTTTCCTTTTTCTTCCGTTGATTTCTGGTGTAGCTTATGATAAAATTCACCATTTGCGTAACCTATCATGAAATCTTCTAAAACTTTGTTCATTTGCTGACCTTGTAAAGCACATTCAGCCTTAAATTTCTTTAAGATCTCACTATCAACAGAAGTGTTAAAGGCTTTTCTATCTGCCATGATTAGCACCTCCTTTAACTGTCCTTATTATATCAAATTAAATTGTTGTTGTCAACAATATTTCTATAATTTCTTTAAATATTTTCTATAACAATATATCAATAAAATAATTGTTTTATTGGTTCTCTATTGGTATTTCTCTTATTTTTTGTGTTTTAATTTCACACTGACTTAAATTAGTGATACATTTTGCAAATTCTTGCAGTTCCATAATACCTTCATAAATCGGCATCGGCCCCAATCCTTTAAAACATCCAGGCTGAATACAAATTTGAATCATTTCTTTGTCCATATTAGAACCTTTATATCTTGATATAGTAATTCTATCCATTCTCATATCCTCACTTTCTACATTTTATTGAAATGAGCTTGCAACTTTTGACGGATGCAAGCCCTTGTATTTTCTATTTTAGATTATAGATAACTGTGTTTATATCTTTTTCTACGTTAAACACATTAGTTGACGTATACAGGGACTTTTAAACGTTACTATCGTTTACGGCTGTTCCCTTGTGTTTCTACCGCCGCATTCCTGCGTTCCTTAGCGCAATTTCACATTTTCTAGGTTAGTTCCCTTTTACCTGCTTATCCTCTTATCCTATGTCTTCATGTAACCGATTTTAGATCAAGAATCTAAAATAATAATTCATACAATCTAATTCAGTCTGCACTATCCCAATTGCTTTCAGCAGAACCATGTATCATTAATATGTGCGGATGTCAATGTACAATCTGTAAAGTGGATTTTTTGATTGAATAATCTGTGAAAAACTGCTATAATGAGATTGTCCAATCGTAAGTAGGTTTAAAGCCTACGTTTGCAGCGTTTGGCGGTGTGGAATAGCGGTTTTCAACTTTCCTAGGGCTGGAACCGCTATTCTTATTTTTTGTCATTCATTCGCTCTGTTAAAATCATTCTTACTAGATTAGAAATATTTAAGCCTCTTTTTTCTGCCTCTTCTTTATAAAACTCTAGCAATTCAGGAGTGACATAAACAACAATTTTTTCAGTATTCTGTTTTGGTTTTGCCATTCGCTTTCCTCCTTACATTTTTCATTATAGTATATTAACTATACACTGTCAAGTATTATTTTTATATTTTTAATAATTCTATAAATCAAAAAGAACTATGGTTATTTCCCATAATTCTTTTATTTTAGTTTTATTTAATTACATTTGATTTTCCGCAATAATCACAAGTATATGTATTTAAATTTTTATGTGTACAATGAATTGCTCGTCCATTATTATAAATTACTTTAGAGCAATACCAACATCTTATTTCCCCATTAGCACTATCTGATGAATTGCTATCAAAGAAAAAGAACCATATCCCCCAAACAATCAATAAGACAATAACAATTCTTAAAACCGTACTACTTTTTTTATCATTTTCCATAATAAATCCTCCCATATAATATTTTACATATATCATATCACATAAAAGGATTACTTTCCACAATTTTCTACTTACCATAACAAAACAAAAAGACACTGCATATCTCTATACAATGTCTAAATTTCAAAATATGGTCCCATTAAGAAAACCCTTATTTTAAGCCACTTTTCGGAGTTTTGCCGCTCCAAAAATGGCATATTTTCATGAGTTCGGTCACATCATATTTCTATTTCCCAAAACAAAAAGGACTGGAAAAACCAATCCTTTTATACTGTCCATACTTATTTTCTTACAATCCCATCATGCAGCACTACTATAATTTACAATAGAAATTTCCTGTGTAAATTGTTTTGCCTGTTCTGTGATCTGCTCCAACCTTTTAATAACATCCCCTGTATAGATAACCTCGTTACATTCTGTACACTTATAACAAGGAACATTACGCACGATTAAAAGGCAGTTACCTAAGTCTGTTACGCTTGTTGTATATCCCTTTTCGGCTTTTGCTCCGCATTCCATACATACCATAATTAACGCCCCTTTCTTGTCTTAAAATCACTTTCCCACATATCAGGATCGGGAAAATATGCAGTTATCAGATATATAAAATCTGTATCACAACTTACTACTATATGAATATATTGTGATTTAACAGAAAATCCCAATATCAAACAACTTGCCAGTGGTTTATCGTCTGGATATTGTTTAATAATTTCACCAGTGTTTATACCATTCACAATATCATCAATGCTAATATTCCGTTCATACAAGCGAATTCTAGCATGTTCTGTTACTGCTATGTTTTCAGGTTTATTTATTGCTTTTAACTGTTCTATCGTTATCATTTTACACCAACTTTTCTATTGATATTCTAATTATAACAGATTATTGAATCTTTTAAAACCTTTTTATTACTTATCCATGCCCACAAAAGAGACTTTTCAAGGGATACGGCTAAATGCATCCGGCTTTAATGGCTATGTCCTCATTGTATTGAGTGGTTCACCAGCTTTCCGCATCGCCTCACGTTTGATTCTGTTTTTATGGGCATGGTAAATAATAAAACTATGTATTGCTTTTGTTTCTTCTTTATTTCTCGCTTGAACATCACATTCCTTTTTGAAAAGCAGTTGACCGCTTTTAATAATGAAGAGAGTGCCGTTATTGCTTGACACTCTCTAAAGGTTTGATTATATATGTATTTATTATACCGCTTTTTTACAAGTCCCTGTTGCTTGTATTAGCGGTCGAGAAAAGCTTTTTGATTGATTTACGTTTTCAATCTAGCGGTATTTCCAGTTACTTAACACAATCTCATAGCAGATTTTTTTACTTTCAATCCTTTGCTATACTAGGCGCTTTTCCTATGCCTCAAAGACAAGTTTTATCCTGTCCGCCTCCATCGGTCGCAATACTGCCTCAAGTACATGAGTGGTCTAATTCCGTGGAGTAGGTTTTTTCTGTCAAAACCTTATAAAACAGAGATATAATCTCATATGTGGCAATGTGTAACGAGTGCGATTCTCGACAAGTTTCAATAAACTTGTAAGGAAATGTACTACCCTGTTATTTGTACGTGCTATGCCGTATAAATTCATCGGTCTTCTTTTAAGTACACCGCCATTAAGTCGTTCTATGTCGGTCTTTTGCTTATGCCAAGCAGCCTTAATTGCTATCGTTTGATTTCCTCTTTTCTGGTCATTACCCGGTTTAGTCCTCCTGAGATTAATTTCTATTTTTGTTTTGGGAAATTTCTGCCGATTGACAGATTATCAAGAATTGTGTTATACTTTCCTTGTCTAGGGGAGAAGTCTAACGACTTTTCTTGAAATTTCCCGGTTTCGTTTGGAACTGGGATTTTTCTTTTTCGCTCCTGGACTTATTGACGCTGCCATGTTGAGAACGTATCAGGTCTTATTGGCACTGCCGTGATACCGATTTATATTCCCTTGTGTTCCTTTAGCATCTATTGATAGCTCAATAGGAATCACGTTTTTTAAGGGTTTATTATTCAAGAATCAGTTTTTCTATTGATTCAATGTCAATATTATATGATGACAATTTTACTTTTGTAACTGCTAACTGGATATCTAAGACTTTATTTGTTCCGGTTTCTGCTGCTTTAATTTGTAATAGCATAACATATCTATCAATAAGATTCTGTTTTACCTCTTCTTCAGTCATGCATACCTCTTTCTACCTTAAAACGTGACCCCTATTGAGTTATCAATGTGCTTTGTTCCTTACAAGTATTATTATAGGCTATTTTCTTTTGTTTGTCAACTGTTTTTATCAACTTTTTGCAAAATATTTTTATCAACTTTTGCACTTGCTTTATATCCGATAATATCTAAAATCTTGTTTGCATCGTCAATGCTAAAGTTCGCTTTTTGTAGAAAATGTGTTAATGCTTGTCTGCTAATACCTAATTGATCAGCGATCCAGTTCTTTTTATATCCAGATTCCTTTATTGCTTCATTAACTGCTTGAGCAAGTTCTTTGTTGGTTCTTATTGTCATATGTCCACCTTCCTTATAACCTGATATGCTGATATTGATTGTTTCATTATATCAGATTATTTCTATGTTAAAAAGGTGCAAAGCCTTAATAATTCAATAGACTTTACACCGTGGTATGTGATATATTTATTTACTACATTTCATACTCTTCAGACGGTATGCCAAAGAAGCAAGTTTATTTTTATATACCTTTAACTGATACTCTAATTCAGGATTATTGCCCGTATCAGCCTTTTTGATTCGTTGCAAATTTACATAATAATCAATGGTAATTTGTTTTAATTCGTCAAGCGTCATATCTTCTTGTACCATCCTTTCACCTGCTTTCTACATTGTGGCTTATGTTGTTACAATGTAAGTATACCATAAGTTAGGTGCAAAGTCTATTCAATTATCAATGTACTTGTGGTGCTTTGTGTAGGATCGTGTTGCTATCCCGACTACCCTTGTTTGGGTAGTTTCGTCTTAATTTTCAAAGACTCGTCAGGGGGATTTGTTTCATTCTGTCATTGTATAGAATACATAAGTACAGTCGTTAACGTATATCATCATATTCATAATGTTTTCGTTGTCGCTGTATTCGTTACTACATCCCTGTTTTGCTTTTTCTACGTTGGTATGTTCATAGATGTCTTTTGTTATTTTGAAAAGCTGATTAGTTGAGATATTATCTTTTTGGCACATTTTGAACATCTTATTGTAATCTGCTGTATTGCCCGCTGTGTACCAATTATTGTTGATGCACATGTTTCTAAGTTTGTCAGTGTCAATTCTTTTGATCTCTTTAATTTTCATATTGTTTACCTGCCTTTCGTCTTTTCTTCTTCTTCGCTTGACTAAACATCTAAATAGATTTATAATAACTCAATAGGTTTTTACAACGGGGACTTACAAGCGTTATGCTATGCCCCGTGTTGGTGTGGTTAGTTGTCGGTGTTGGCTTCTAACGCTTCTTGCTCTGTTGCGTACAAGATGTTATCAGCTTTACCGATATAACCGTAATCGGTGTACATGACCATCACCCCTATTCAGTTATTTAAGATAAGCAAGGGAAGAAGTTTGCTAGGCTTGTTTGCCCTTGCTTTATCTTATGTACTTATTGTAATCTAAATTTTAGATTATATCAATAGGCAATATAGCCTAAATCTTAGATTATGTTTTGTGCATTTTGTACATTCTGCCTTTATTGACTTTTAAGAACAAATGTTCTATACTTATATGTAGGAGGCGTATATATGATAAAATACAAAATAGATATTCTTTCAGCTTTGAAACAAACAGGATATAGCACATATAAAATTAAACAAGAAAAGATATTCAATCAATCACAGTTGCAACAGATTAGAGATAACAAGTTATTGACACAAGACGCATTAAACAAAGTATGTGCCTTGTTAGACTGTCAGCCAGGGGATATACTGGAATATATACCAGATATGGAAGATATATAAGTATAGATTATAAATATTTTTATATTTATAATCTATACTTATATTAAACCGAACCAGTATATTGCACTGCGATATATGTTTTTCAGAATTATTTTATTTCAAGTTGCAAAAATGGGCAATTCATAACTTGAAACATACCATAATACTATACTATTACTGTATGTTTATAGACCCGGTATGTTTACATTTTGAAACAAATCAGTAATTGCCAGAAAGCCCCTATCTGTTCTATCCATACATTGACTTGATTTTGGGAAAATGAGTTCGATAACATGTTCGGTAGACCATTGATTTTCCTAGCTTTTTAACGTTTTCAAATTTCCAAAAATCAAAAAAATCACTTTCAAAATCCAAAAATCCATTGAAAAATCAATACATTCTCGAACTGACTTCAAAATCACATTTGTAATAAAGAAATAACATATTAATTTCACTTCAAATTTTCATCCAAAAATCTTAAAATATCCAACAAAATCAATACTTTTTATAATCTATCATCCTATTAAAACTGCTCTCTTACCGAACTCGTATCAAAAATCTATCTTGAAATTTAAATTTTCGATAAAAACTCCAAACAAAAAATAGAATATATCTATGATGACAAATAAAAACCAATTGTATATCATACATAAAACAATAATACTGGTTACAAACGGAGGAAAATAATGAATCAAAAAGACATCTGTGATATAATCATAGAAAACGCTATTAAAGATTGGAAATATTCTATGAATAACAAGATTAAAAGAGAACAATGGGAAATACCAAAATATTCAAAGTCAGAAATAAATAGGGCAGGTTCTATAATGGCAAATTCGTCATCATCTACAGAAAATCATAAGCAAGCTTTAATAATACTAAATAACTGGAGAGCATCTCATGCATATCCTTTGCAAGTTATATGCAATAATCTTC
Source organism: uncultured Lachnospiraceae bacterium (assembly GCA_910585935.1). Taxonomy (GTDB): domain Bacteria; phylum Bacillota; class Clostridia; order Lachnospirales; family Lachnospiraceae; genus MGBC136627. The sequence continues at coordinate 16,939 of CAJUHN010000050.1, forward strand.
GTTTACGGAATCCTAATGCAATTGTTGTACAACGTTTAAAGCGTTTAGATTCTATTACAAGAAAATTAGAACGTTTCCCAGATATGAGTTTATATCGTATGCAAGATCTTGGTGGATGTAGAGTTATTGTAGATACAGTTGATCAAGTATATGATGCTATAAGAAAATATAAAAATTCTCACATTCGACATATATTAAAACGAGAATATAATTATATTCAAAATCCTAAAGTCTCAGGATATCGTTCTTATCACATGGTATACCAATTTCAAAGTGATAAAAAAGAAACATACAACAAAAATATGTTAATTGAAATTCAATTTCGGACAAAACTTCAACATATATGGGCAACTGCCGTTGAAATGATGGGAATTTATACAAAGTCTCAATTAAAAGCAAGTATTGGCGATAAAGATATATTGAGATTTTTTGCGTTAGTTTCTTCAGTATTTGCTAAAATGGAAAATATGCCTATTTTACCAAATACAACTGATGATTATAATATTCTTATATCAGAAATAAGACAAATAGATAAAAAACTCAATTTAGTTTCCAGACTTAGTGCATTATCAGTCGCAATTAACCATACAAACACAGATAAGGCAATAAAAGGGAAAAATATTATGTACTTATACTTAATTACAAAAAGAAATTACTTAGAGTTAGAGGGTTTTCCCCATCACAAATTGAACTAGCTACAAAAGTATATAATGACATTGAAGCAACAAACAACCTAGAAATAGATGTTGTTCTTGTATCAGCAACATCATTTGATTCACTAAGAGCAGCATATCCAAATTATTTCAATGATATTAGTCAGTTTGTAGATATGATGAGAAGAATTTTAGCGTAGATTTTAATTTGATATTGCTTTTTTATTAAAAGGCAGGTGAGAAATCATCTGTCTTATTTTTATATCTAATATTCAAAACTTACAAATCTTATTAGTTCAAATAGAGAAATAATAAATATCCCATATGTCATTCTTCCAAAAAACACAAAATTACATCATGTACACATAGGGGGTATATTTTACATATTTTATTATTTATTAGACATGTACTCTCCTACTGGCTCAAAATACAGATTCAAAATTTATAACATTATCAAAATCAGAATGTAGAAATATAAACAGAAACTCAACTACAATTTAAAACAAAGGAGATTTTTATTATGACAAATAATACAGCTTTACAAGTAACTAATTTTAATTTTTATGGAGATGAACTAATTGCATTGAAAGATAATGCAACTGGTGAAATCTATACTTCCATTAATTCAATCCTCAGAGGGATTGGATTTACAGATAAAGATCAAATAAGAAGAAGACGTGATAAATGGATTAACGATATTGTAATTTCAAAAGGTGTGTTGAAGTTCAATATACCTACTCAGGAGGTAGTGATTAAAAATGACACCACCCTATTTGATGAAAAAGATACTTATTGTATTTCACAACATAAATTACCTTTAGCATTAGCCAAAATAACCATTACACCTAAAATGAAGAAAAATCAACCAGAATTAGCATCAAAACTTGAACTATACCAAGATAAATGTGCTGATGTATTGGCATCTGTATTTTTAAACTACAAAACAACAGAGCAGATTATTATACAGCCAATATTAGACACACTAAATACATTCACCAAAACAATAAATAATACTCTCCTATCCTTAAATGAAAGAATGTCAAAATTGGAAGAATCTCAAGAACAAGTGAAGAAATCCTTACCAAAGAAAAGATTTTCTTACTGGAATTCTAAGATGTTTCCAAAATATCAATTATTAATGGATTACTTTGAGATACCAACTGGTAAAAATGGAATCCTATATAAAGAGCTGTATAAAGAATTTCATAATACATACCCGGATATAGAAATAAATCAGATTGTAGATGATTACTGTTATGATAATGGACTTGATAGTTGCTTTACATTAGATGCAATAGAACACGACAAAACAGTCAGAAAATTATTTGAATCTATGGTTGATGGCTTATTGAAGAAATATGAATTACTTTCGGAAAATACAACTGTAAGAGAGAAAACAATATTTGATGACTAAATTATAGCTGAGATAGATTTATAAAAAGTAGCAAAAGTTAAATAACATTTGGAGAAGTAGATTATATACACCATCACTATTACAACACTAACCATCAACAATCAAAAAGTTTTTAAGAGAGTAATGAATTATGAACGTATGTGAGTAATTTATTACGATAGTAGTCTTTATTTATTATTACAGTCTCTTATTATAAAAAGACGGCT
>CAJUHN010000051.1 GCA_910585935.1 uncultured Lachnospiraceae bacterium
GAGTAGTCCTGTAAAGGGCTACGAATTTAGTGTCCGCTACGTCTGGAACGGAGCGGGAGCGCGGCTTCGTTGGAATACCTCCTCGCCGAAGCGTACCTCTTGGTCAAAAGGTAAAAATAATTACTAATTACTTAAAGAAGTGGAATTGATAGAAAAGGGAGAAGAGAAAAAATGGATTATAGAAATATGATAACTGATTATATGGAATTGGAAATGGAGGTATTAAAAAATTTAGATATAAATGCGATTAATGAGGCCATGAATTTAATGATGCAGGCTTATGAGGGGAAGAAGAAAATCTATATTTTTGGAAATGGAGGGAGTTCTGCGACAGCTTCGCATTATCAAAATGATTTTAATAAAGGGATTTCGGAATATGTAGATAAGAAATTTAATTTTATTTGTCTGAATGATAATGTGCCTACGATTATGGCGATAGCAAATGACATCGGATTTGAAGAGGTGTTTCGTTTTCAGTTAAGAGGAAAGCTGGAAGAGGGGGATATTGTGATCGCTATTTCAGGAAGCGGGAACTCAAAGAATGTCATTTATGCGGTGGAATATGCGAAAGAGCAAGGAAATAAAGTGATTGGTATGACGGGATATGAAGGGGGAAAATTGAGAGAATTGGCGGATATTTCACTTCATGCAGATGTGATGAGTATGCAAGTGACGGAGGATATTCATATGATTTTTGACCATATGATAATGAGCATTTTTTATAAGACTCTATGTGGAAAGGAACATTTAAAAAAAGAAAGATAGGGATAAAAAGTCAATGTTAAATCTAATTTTACTGCTGTGTATTGTGTTGTTGTTATTGCCACTTTCTATGAAACAGACTTTAAAAAAAGTGTTTCCTTTTCTATTGGCTGGAATAGCTGTGATTTTTATGGTATATGGGATAGAAAATAGTTCTAGGCTTTCTATTAGAGCGTTGAATGAAAAGAATGACTTTTCTGAAGGGACAGAAGTTCATATCAAAGAAATTTGGGTGAATGGGGAGAAAGTGGATTTTTTACATGAGTATGAAGGGATATGGATAGAAGAGGAGAGTCAGCTTGTTTGGAGATCGTATGATCAAATAGAAGGTATGACAGATGAGATACAAATAGAATTGCCAAAACAGGCAGAGGTGAAGATTGTATTTGAGAAAAATAAGTGGAGAGGAAAGGCTTTTGTAAATAGCAGAGGATATCAGGAATGGATTGATTGTTATGAGGAAACGGGAGATTCTAAAAGTTATGTAGTAGAGTTTGTGATAGAGAAGGGGAATGTAGAGCTTTATTTAAAATATGGGTTGTTGATTTTTATTTTAATTTTGGGAATGATAAATGTTTTCTTTTATTTCTATCGGAGAAGAAAGGGAATAGATAGTTTCAGAAAGAAAGAACATGAAATTTGGATGGATATATTAAAAATAGTATCTGCCATGATGATTGTTTTGATCCATAGTTCAGGGAGCATTTATAGAAATTGTTTTGGAGAGGAAAAATGGGTGGCGGCTTTAGTGATAAATGCGATACCAAGGTTTGCAGTTCCATGTTTTTTTATGATTTCAGGAATTGTGCTGCTGCCGAAAAAGTATGATATGGAGCAGGTGAAAAATAAGATAATAAGGCTTATGATTCCGTTAGGGTGTTTTAGTGTTTTAGCGATTCTATTAAGAAAAATACTGTGGGGAGAAGGAGATGTAATAAGAGATATATTGCTTCTTCCATTTCGGAGGGCGGATGGAGGTATGTGGTATGCTTATCAGTTAATATGGATTTATCTCAGTTTGCCGATTCTCACGAAATTATATCAAAGTTTTTCTTATCGGGAAAGGGAATATTTTATAGGGGTCACTTTAGTGCTGCCAAGTGTTATGAATTATATTATTTTATTGTTTTCTTTGCCGGTGGATTTGGCATTTACTTCTACTAATCTTTATATCATGGTGCAGTATTGGGGGCTTTTGGTTTTAGGAAGATATCTTTATGACAGATATGCAGAGAAAAAGAGGATAGGAAAAAGTGCTTTTGTGATGATAATAGGGTTATTGTGGATAATAGGAAGTGCGTATTATGTTTCTAAAAGGAAAGGGAGTCCTATGTACAATATGTTTGAGGAATTAAGTTTGCCAGTGATTTTTTATAGCAGTGGGGTTTTATTATTTGTATATAGTTTGAAGGAGCAATTTTGTAAAATATCAGAAGGGAACAAGAGGATAATACAGGAGGTCGCATCGGTTTCGCTGGGAGTTTATCTTATGCATAGTATGGTGATATGGATCTTACGTTCTTTTACGGTAGGAGGTATTACTTTATCTATAGATGGGGGTATCATACAGGTGCTTGTTTGTGCCGTTTGTTATTACTTGATTTCGCTTGGTATCGCATGTTTGATGAAACGTGTTCCAGTGATAAAACATCTTGTTGTATAAAGGAGTTATCATGCAGTTAATCCTAGAAAAAATAAAGAAGTACAAGTTTGTTTTTTCGGAACTTGTAAAAAGAGATTTTAAAAAGAGGTATAAAAGAAGTGTTTTAGGCGTGTTATGGAGCATGTTAGCGCCTTTATTTCAGTTGATGGTAATGACTTTTGTGTTTAAGCGGGTATTCGGGCGTCAGATGGAACATTATACGATCTATTTGTTTGCAGGGCAGTTGGTTTTCTCTTATTTTAAAGAAGCGACGAATACTGGTATGTCTTCCATTATATCAAATTCTGGAATTATTACAAAAGTGAATACACCAAAGTATTTATTTTTAATATCCAAGATTATGGCAGCTTCGATTAATTTTCTTTTGACATTTATTATATTTTTTGTTTTTGCATTGGCAGATAAAATAAAGCTCACTTGGAAAGTGGTGACTTTGATTTATCCTGTTGTATGTCTGTTTTTGCTCATTGTGGGAGCAGGGTTAATTTTATCTGCTTTATTTGTATTTTTTAAAGATATTCAATATTTATATGATATTTTTACATTGGCTTTGATGTATTTTACACCTATTTTTTATGAAGTGAGTATTTTTGAAGGAAGTATTGCATTAAAGTTATTGAATTTGAATCCTTTATATCTGTATATTGATTATATCCGGCAGGTGGTGTTGTATCAGCAGATTCCTTCTCTTACGTTTCATTTGATGTGTTTGTTATATGCATTAGTTTTATTGAGGATAGGGATGGGAATGTATAAAAAATATAATTATATGTTCTTATATTATTTATAAGGAGAAAGAGATGATAGAGGTAAATAATGTAACGGTGAATTATATTTTAGGGGATATTAAAGATTTATCGTTAAAAGAGTTTTTTATCCGCAAGATGAAAAGAGAAGTGATTACGAGGGAATTTTGTGCATTGAAGGATATCAGTTTTCATGTGAATAAGGGAGAACTGTTAGGAATCATTGGATCAAATGGTTCAGGAAAATCTACGATTTTAAAAGTGTTATCTGGAATCATGCAACCGTCGAAGGGAAGCATCTCGATAAAAGGAATGGTTGCACCTATTTTAGAATTAGGAGCAGGATTTGATGGAGAGATGACAGTAAAGGAAAATATATTTTTAAGAGGTGCATTATTAGGGTATCAAAAGGAATTTATTTTGGAGAAATATGGAGATATCATAGAATTTTCAGAATTAAAAGAGTTTGAAAATGTGGCTTATAATAAGTTATCATCTGGTATGAAATCGAAATTAGCATTTGCGTTGTCTTCGTTTGTAACACCAGATGTATTGATATTAGATGAAGTATTATCAGTAGGGGATATGGCATTTCGGAAGAAAAGTGAGAAAAGGATGAAAGAATTATTTGCCAGTGGAGTGACTACGATTTTAGTATCCCATTCCTTGAACCAGATAAGAGAGATGTGCAGCAGTGTGTTATGGCTGGAAAAGGGGGAGAAGAAAGGGATGGGGAATACAAAGGAAATCTGTGATGATTATGAGAAATATATGCAAAAGAAGTAGGAGATAGAAGAATGGGTCGATGGGGAAAATTACTGGACAAGATTAAAATGTTCAGAAACAAAAGATTTAATGACATGATGGAATGGTGGACATGGGATAGATATAAAAGAATAAGGAAAGATATTGAAAAGTGGACATGGAAAAGGTATAAGCAGGGAGAAGATAAATGGCTCTATACTTTTTATTTATGGGATTACTTAGCAGATCTTCAATATAAACAGAATAAGGTATTATATCATCAAGGGGAAAAAGTGAGAATTGTGCTTTTATATCAAGTTGCTTCTTTCTGGACTTCATGGGAGATTTTATATGAAGAAATGATACAAGATGAGAGATTTGATATTAGGCTTGTTTGTTTAGATGAAACAGCAAAAGAGGAATTTCAAATGCAGACAGCAAAAACTTTTTTAAATGATAAAAGGATACCTTATCTATTATTCGAGGATTTTGAGATAGAAGAATTTAAACCCCACATTGTACTTATGCAGACTCCTTACGATGCAGGACACAGAAAGAAGGAACATTGGTCAGCTATTTTTAAATCAAAAGGATATCGGATTGCTTATATACCTTATGGAGTGGAAATTTCTGATACAGAAGATTCTCATTTCATGCATTTCTCACAGCATGTAGTTGTAAATGCATGGAGAATCTATACTTTTTCAAAATTAATGCAGAGAGATTACAGGAAATATTGTCAGAACAGAGAAGCAGTAAGAGCACTTGGCTTACCGAGGTTTGATGCATTATATCACAAAGAAAAATTTATTTTAGATCATGAGTTAAAAGAAAAAATTGCAGGAAGAAAAATAATCTTATGGAAAGCACATTTTCCTAAGATTATTTATGAAAATGATCAAAAGATTTTTGTAACACCAGATGTAAATGATTATATAAAATTTGCAGAAGAAATCAGCAATTATTCAGATAAATATTTTTTTATTTTTATGCCGCATCCTAGATTTTTAGCGCCAACAAAAGATATGAATCTACAGGGATTAGCAGAAACATTAATAAAAACTTTAGAAGAGAAAGAAAATGTATATATTGATACAAAAGATGATTATAGATTTTCTCTTATCAATGCAGATTATATTATTATTGATAGAAGTGCTGTTATGGTAGAAGCTGCTATGGTGCAAGTCCCGATTTTATTTATGTATAATCCTAACTATTATGAACCTATCACAAATGCGATAAAAGAACTTATTGACAGTTATTATCAGGGAAGCTGTTATGATGATATGGTAAATTATATGGAAATGATTACAAAAGATGAAGATCCAAAAAAACGGGAAAGAGAACAAGCATTTGAACATTGTATTCCATGTTTTGATGGAAAATGTTCAGAGAGGATTAGGGAAGATATTATCGAATCATTAACAAAAGAAGGGGAAGAAGAACAAGGAGAATTAGTTATTTTAAAAGAACAAATAGAGAAAATTATAGATAAAAAATTAGAAGAAAATACAGAAAAAATTTTAGAAGCGATTAAAAAAGAGAATGGACAGAAGTGATTTTATTTAAAGATATAATAGAAAAAGTAGGAGAAATAATCTAATAATGAGTGATAGACATTTTGATAAAGTTGCTGCACAAAAATTAAAGGGAATAGCAATTATATTGATGTTACAACATCATAATTTTAGAGTAAAAAGTTTATATGATGCATATACCGTTAGTTTTTTCCCCTTTCATGAAGATTATATAGTAAAGATATCATTATTTTTTAAGATATGTGTGTCTATTTTTGCATTTATAACAGGTTATGGTTTATATCATTCTTATAACAATAAAAAGGAAACTGATGAAAAGTGGGTTATAAAAAGATATATAAAGACATTTTCAGGATATTGGTTTATTTTTGTTAATGCTTGTATAATTTGTCAATTAATAAATAACAGAACAAGTAATTTTTATATGAAAAAGGGAACATTATTAGGTATTATTAGTATCATAACAGATTTTTTTGGACTTAATAATTTATTAGGGCTAAAACAATTAAATGGTTCATGGTGGTATATGAGCTGTGCAATAGTATTTATTGTTATATTACCCTTTATAATAAAAGTAAAAAAATGTGTTGGAGGGTATTTGTTGCTATTATTAACTGTTATAATTCCGAGAATATTTCAAATTCCGTGGATTAGTGATAATGTATGTATGCCTTATATATTTGTATATATATTAGGAATGGTAGCAGCAGAATATAAATGGATTGATAGAATAATAAATTATAAAGTAATAAAAAATAATTTAAGCAATAAAGTGATTAAATTTATTTTAGAGTTCCATCAGATACTTTTTGGGAGATAAAATATGGGATTATTCCGTTTTTTGTAGTGATATGGTGTATAGAATTTATAATAAATATTCCATTAGTAAGTAGTATTTTAAAGTTATTAGGAAAACATTCTATGAATATTTTTTTAATACATACATTTATTAGGGCGATTTATCTATCAGATTTTATTTATTCTTTTTATCATTTTATTTTAATTACAGGAGTGTTGTTATTGGTATCACTAGGGAGTTCTATTTTAATTGAAAAAATAAAAGAGATTATAAAATATAATTTTACGATAGAAAAACTTCTAAAAAAGATAACATAAATAGAGAAGATATATAACTAAGAAACAACTGTTATTTATATATTCTAAAATTATGATAGAGAGTAGAAAGAATATGAAACATTATTTATTTAAGTATTTTAATTATATATATGGGATATATAGTGTTATTTTATTTGGTATTTTACATTGTGTATATCCTATTTATAAAAGTTTAGGATTAATGATAGCAATAATAGGAATATCATATCTAGTAGGATATTATCTTACAAAGAAAACGACATATTACAGTATTATAATTGAAAAATATTTAAAGAAGTATATAATTTTGACAATATTACTTGTATGTTGGATAAGCTTTTCTATCGGAGGAGTATGGTTATTTACATATGAAACAGCTATGTTTTATATTTCTATTAAAAATCTAATAAAATTTATATTATTAACGATATGGGTATTTCCTATTTTGCTATCCGTTTTTATATTTTTAGAAGAACAGAGTGAAAATTTAGCTCAAAAATTAGCGGTTAAAAAAGAGAATAATAAAAGATTTATGATTATATTTTTTATAATTATTTTAGGTATTCATTTATTATATCTTTTCGCTTATTATCCAGCTATTATTGGGCATGATGTATGGGATCAGTTTAGTCAATTACAAAGAAATAATTATAATGATTGGCATCCAGTGGCACATACCATATATCTTAAAATAGTAACATGGATTTGTGATACACCTGCTGCTATAGCATTATTCCAAATCGTTCTTTTTGATATTTTTCTGACATCATTTTTTGAAAAATTTCGAGAGAATGGTATTTCAGAAAAACTATTATATTTTATAGGAATTTTGATTAGTTTGAATGTTTTTTCAGGAATGAATTTTGTATCTTTATGGAAAGATAGCATTTTTACTATATGTATAATAGGATTAAGTTATTATCTTTATCTATATTTAAAACATAAAGAGGAGTTTTTTCAATGGATAAATTTAGTTGGTTTCATTCTATCTATGATTGGAATTTATATATTTCGACATAATGGCAGTATAACCGTACTATTATCATCTATTTTACTCTTAATAATGGGAATAAAAAATAGAGAAAAATTAACTATTTTATCTATAGGCATTATATTTTTATGTATTGGAATATGGAAAGGACCAGTTTATCATACATTAGAAATTACAACTTTTCCTAAAGTGAAGTTTAATCCTATTTATCATGGAGTGGCATCTGTATTAAAAAAGAATGAAAGAACAACATTAGAAGGAAAAAAGTTCTTAGAAGATATGGAAAAGATTTTACCATATGATACATGGATAGAGAAGTATGATCCTTATAATTGGGATTCCCTTCAAAGCGTTTGGAACTTTGAAAGTGTTGAATTATCAGATGCTTTATCTATGTATTTTGATGCATTTTTTTATAGTCCGGGACAAATAGTAATGGCTCGGCTTGTCGGTTCAGAATTGATGTGGAATATATTTCCTGCACAAAATTCTTTTGAACGTTTTATTGATAATTCTAAAGATATTGTATATCCAAATACAGAAGAGATAAGGTATGACAAAGAAAAGCCAAATATATTAACAAAAATAATAGAAAAGATGAGTGAAATTTTTAATCAATATAATATCTTATTATGCCTGACTGCAAGAGGGGGGATATATTTTAATATTATTTTAATATGTAGTCTTTTCTTGATTGTAAATAGAAAAAAGGAGATAGGAATTTTATTCCCTTTGTTTGGAAATATCATTTCTTTATTGATTGCTATGGCATATCAAGATTTTCGATATATTTGGTTTATAATTTTGTTATGTCCCATCATACTTATGATTACTTTATTATCAAAGAGGGAGGTTTAAAAGTACTTATGGATAAAATCGCAGTATTAATACCTTGTTACAATGAAGCCAAAACGATTAAAAAAGTGATAGAAGATTATAAAAAAGTTCTTCCAGAAGCTGTTATCTATGTATATGATAATAATTCTACGGACAGTACAGATAAGATCGCAAGACAAGCTGGTGCGGTAGTCAGATATGAATATCAACAAGGGAAGGGAAATGTTATTCGCAGAATGTTTCGGGAAATAGATGCGGATTGCTATATCATGACAGATGGAGATGATACTTATCCTGCGGAATCAGCAAGAGAAATGGTAGAATTGGTATTAAAACAAAAGGTGGATATGGTAGTGGGAGATAGATTGAGTTCTACTTATTTTAAGGAAAATAAACGCCCCTTTCACAATTTCGGAAATTCTTTAGTTCGCTGGAGTATTAATCATTTATTTAAAACAGATATAAAAGATATTATGACTGGATATCGTGCTTTTAGTTATGAATTTGTAAAGACATTTCCCGTTTTATCCAAAGGATTTGAAATTGAAACAGAAATGAGTATCCATGCAGTAGATAAAAATATGTTTGTAAGAAATGTTATTATTGAATATAGAGATAGACCAACAGGAAGTGTATCAAAATTAAATACTTATTCTGATGGAATAAAAGTATTAAAAACTATTGTGCGTTTATTCCGAACTTATAAGCCGATGACATTTTTTTCTAGTATAGCTTTTCTGTTATTTATTTTAGCAACAATATTTTTTATACCTGTTTTAATCACTTATATTCATACAGGAGAAGTACCTAATTTTCCGACTTTAATTGTATGTGGATTTGTTGTAATAACAGCGATACAATCGATGTTTTCTGGACTTATTTTAGCCACGATTGTACAAAAAAATAAACAAGATTTTGAAATAGAATTGCAAAATGCGGCAAAAACAAAGAAAGAAGAAAGTAGAGAAAGATAAACAGGGAGGAGAGAAAATTGGTATCTTTGGTTATCCCAGTATATAACAGTCAAAAATATTTAGAAGAGTGTATTAGAAGTATTCTCATGCAAACTTATTCTGATTGGGAAGCTTTATTTATCAATGAATTTGGATCTGACGATGGTTCACGAGAAATAATTTTAAACTACGCTAAGAAAGATAAACGGATTAAGTTGATACAAAATGATTCTAAACTTGGGCTGGCGCAATCTTTAAATAAAGGATTTCAAATAGCAAAGGGAAACTATATTGCTAGATTGGATGCAGATGATATCGCGTATCCTGCGCGTTTAGAACGACAAGTAGAATTTATGGAACAAAATCCCAATATAGGGGTATGTGGTACATATCAGCGACATTTTGGAAAAGGAGTGGATTGGATACATAAACCACCAATTACAGTAGAGAACTGTAGAGCGAATCTTTTATTTGGCTGTGATATTTGTCATTCTACACTCATGATAAGAAAAGAAATATTTCTAAGTCATAATCTATTTTATGACAATAAGTTTTTAGCAGAAGATTTTGAACTTTGGAGCAGAGCGGTAACAGTCACTGATTTTATCAATATACCAGAAGTTTTAGGAGCTTATCGCTTAGGAGAAGATAATATTACAAACGCCAAAAAAGAGCAATTAAATATAGAGAGTGGTGATATTGTAGCAAATTCCCTAAAAAGAAACTTGCAGATGGAAATTTCACCAGAAGAGAAATATTACTTTCAAGGTTGGGAAAATCCTTTTGAAACATTAGAAGGAAAACAAAGAAAAAAAGAATTAAAAAAATTTGAACATTTATTAAAAGAAATAATCGCTCAAAATGAGAAAGTGAAATTTTATGACGAAATTGCTCTGCTCAATGCCATCGCATCGAAATGGAACTGGGCTTGTTATCAGAAAGAATGGAATCAATTTTATGATGTTCATTCGATAGAAGATATCTTTGTAAAAGAAAAGGGAATCGACTGGAAATATAAAATAAAACAGAGAATAAAAAAAATTGTGAAATTTTTTGTTAAACCATTTTGGTCTAAATTGGATGCTCGTATTTATTTAGCAGAGTGTAATATTCAACACAATCTTAACCAGAAAAGTGATGAATTACAAAAACAGATGGAAGCATTAGAAATGAGTAATCAGCTTTTAAAAAATGAAGTCTATATCATAAAGAAGCAATTAGAGAAAAATAAAAAGAAGATATAAAAGAAAGGATAGTTTACAATGCCAAAAGTAACCATAGTTCTTCCAGTTCGAAATAGTGCACTTCATTTAACAGAAGCCTTAGATAGTATAAAATCCCAGTCTTTTCAAGATTGGGATTTATTAGCGATTCATGAATTTGATTCTAATGATGGTTCTTTAGAACTTTTAGAGGCATATAGAAAAAAAGAAAAAAGGATTCAGATTATTGAAAATTCAGAGAAATTAGGATTAGCGAGATCATTAAATCTTGGCATACAAAAAGCAGAAGGAGAATATATCGCACGTATGGACGCAGATGATATATCTGCTCCAACCAGACTAGAAAAACAAGTGGCATTAATGGACAGTAAGCCTCAGATAGGGGCATGTGGAACATATCAGCATCATTTTGGATCAGAGATCGATTGGATTCATAAACCGCCAATAACACCAGAAGAATGTAGAGCTAATTTTTTATTTGACTGTGACATCTGCCATTCTACAATGATGTTAAGGAGAAAAATCTTTATAGAAAATCATTTATTTTATGATTCATCATATTTAGCAGAAGACTATGAACTCTGGACTAGAGCAGTAAGAGTGACAGAATTTACAAATATTCCAGAAGTCTTAGGAGAATATCGCTGGGAAGGAAATAATATTACTATATCGAAAAAAGAGAAATTGGCAAAAGAAAATGCAATAATTGTAGCAAATGCCTTAAAAAGAAATTTGAATTTAGAGCTTCCAAAAGAAGATTATATTCTATTAGAAGGCTGGGGTAATCCTTTTCTAGCGGAGAAAAATAAAATCAAACGAAAAGAAATGTATCAAAGATATCAAGAGATATTAAAAGAAATATATAGAAAAAATAAAGAAATAGGATTTTATGAAGAAAAAGCATTACTTGGGATATTAGCATCGCAGTGGCGATATGTTCGCTATTTAGAACCTAGAAATATAAAGCGAGAAGTGAATTCTATAGAAGAAATTCTAAATCCCTATTATATCCCAGACTATAAAAATATGTGGAAATGTTATCTATCCAGAAAAAAAACTGTTTCAGCGAGGATAAAAACATTATACAATTTTATAAGAAAAAAATGGAGTTGAATAACAGATTATAAAAAATAAATCTAAATATAAGTAAAAATGTATTTACTTAAAAAGGAGGAGCTAATAAAAAATGTTCAGAGATAAAAAGCGATTAAACCAAATATTTTATATATTCTTAAATATATGCTTAGCACTTGCACTTACAATACAATTTAAAAGACCTAAATATAATTTGTATTCAGGCGGTTTAGCATGGTTGAGGGATATCGTGATGAATTTAAGACAGAGTTTGAAAAATACATCATTTTATTCCTCTGTTTTATTAGGAGTATTTTTAATAGTGAATAAAAAAATAGATGAAAAGAAAAAAGATAGATTAGTAATGATGCCCTATATAGCCTTTTTAATAGCAATGGTTTGGCTACTTGGAAAATCTTTTTCTATAGATAATACATTATATTCTATACATTCTACTGCAGGACAGTGGTTAAAATCCTTGATTTTTGTATGTGGAATTACTTATTTTTTTAATCAGTTTGGATATCTTACATTTTTGTTTTTTAGCAGTAATTCAGCATGGTTAAAAGGATTTTCAAAAATTTCTGAAAATTGGAATAATCATACATTTCTTTTTTCATTTTTTACTTTGCTCCTTTGCTGGATACCTCACATTTTAATTAATTATCCCGGTTCTATGTGTTGGGATGCTTGGAATCAAATCGCCGCCTTTTTTGGAGTAATAAATTTTACGTCACATCATCCACCAGCACATACATGGTTAATAGGAAGTTTTGTTAAATTGGGGTTGACATTAGGAAATACAGAGTGGGGATTATTTGCAATAGTACTTTTACAGAGTATAATATTTGCAGCCATTTTAGCTTATGTTTTTATCACTATGAAAAAACTGCAAACACCGAGATGGCTCATTGTTACGACTTGGTTGATAGCAGTAATTTCACCAATTTATACTACATATATAGAAACCATATTAAAAGATGTAATTTATTCTTATATGTTTTTATTATTTATGATAGAATTAGTTTACATAATTTTTGATGGGGGGGGGAATATTGGAAGAGTATACGCCATATAGGACTGTTAGCGCTTTCTATGACTTTCGTAATTCTTTTTAGAAATAATGGGAAATATATTATATATCCAATGTCTTTTGTTTTGATTATTATGATAATAAAAGAATATAAGAAATGCTTTGATAAACAAATTTTGATTCGAGGGATAGGTGTGATTATAATCTCTCTTTTTCTAGCAATTGGAAGTGAGGAATTTTTAATATTTCATTATAATATTCAAAATGGAAGTATTAGAGAGGCTTTATCATTGCCATTTCAGCAAACAGCTCGTTATATAGCAGAATATGGCGATGAGGTTACTGATGAAGAGAAAAAAGCTATAGATGCTATATTAGATTATGATTCTTTGGCAGAGAAATATGATCCCAGAATTTCTGATCCAGTAAAAAATACTTTTCGTAAAGATAGTACAAAAGAAGATTTAATCAATTATTTTAAGGTATGGCTGCAACAATTTAAAAAACATCCATTGACCTATTTTAAAGCAACTATGAATCAAAATTACTATTTACTATATCCTTGTATAGAAGATGCAGCATTATATAATACTACAATTATTTCGGGATATGAATCAACGGTAGAGCTTTTAGAAATGAATGAAATACAAACATTTAAAACAGCACGCGAGATATTAGCAAATTGGAATAGGACATTATTTTTTATGCCAGTGATTGGAATGTTTTCTTCTACAGCTTTTTATAATATAATATTGTTATTTTTATTTATTTATGCCATACATTTCAAAATGAAGAAAATATTTTTGCTATTTGTGCCACTTATAATAAATGATTTAATTATTGTTGCTGCACCTGTAATACATGGACATGTGAGATATGCGTTTCCTATTATATATTCCATGCCAATAGTAGTTGCTATGTATTTATATTTAAGTAAGGAAAAAAATATTTAGAAACAATAGAATAAAAATGTAGACATTCAGGTTTGAAAGAAACGGATTTATATAGAACATATAGACAATCGAGGAGATGTGTATAAAAGGCTATAGACGAAAGAAAAGCTGGGAGAAATTCCAGCTTCTCTTTCTATTCCCATTTTGATACTTTTCATATTCCTAGATAAATAATATTTTTCCACAAAAAATAAGTAATAATAAAAAACTCAAAATATCTGTATGTCTAAATAATAACAAAAAATTATTATTTTTTTCTAAATTCTATTGAAAATTATCAGAAAAAGCAGTATATTTTAACATCATATAGAAAGAAGTCCCTTATTTCTAGGGAAAAGAAAGGATGAGGATAATTATTAAAGACCAGCTATAGTATTTAGGAAACAGGGAAAAAAGACTTTCTAGAAAGGGGAATTTATAATATGGTAAAAAAATTTACAGTTGGTATTTTGATAGCTGTAATGTTATTCACCTCTATGCCAATGAAAGCAGTACAGGCGGATACGATTGAAAGTTATTCTAAAGAACAATTAAAAGATAATATAATTGAATATAATGAGGTAGTTGATTTAGTACATACTTATAATAAAACAGTCATCAATAATCGTTATAGCTATCAAGAACTAGAAGATAACTATGATGACGAAGAAGAAGAGGAATCTCCTGTAGGCTCTTCTATAGATACTTCCCAGATAGATAGTGCTATACAGTATTATACAGCATTATCAGCAGAACAACAGGCAGTGATAAATAATCCAGCAGCCACCGATGAACAAAAAGCTGCAGCTATGCAGCAGAAAATGATTTATGATAATACCATCACTTCTTTAGGAGTACAAAAGCAAAGTTATATGAGTATGAGTGCTATGAGTGCAATGATGAGTTCTCCTGGTGTTTCTATTTCAGATACAGAACTTCGCACTTATAATTTACAATTCCGTCAAGCGGAAGCACAAATTGTAAAATCAGTTCAGAACTTATTCCCTAATTATTATCAACTAATCAATAATTTAGAACAGTTAAAAGCAAACCGAAAATTATTACAGACTAGCTATAATGCACAGATGGTTCAATTTTCTTTGGGAATGTGTACACAGACAGAGCTCAATGAATCAGAAACAAATATGGCTTCTTTAGATTATAATATCGCCGCTTTAGAAAGCCAAATCCTGACAATGAAACAGGAAATTTGTAAATTAATAGGAAAACCATATAATACAGATATCATATTAGGGGAAATGCCAGAAGCAGATCTAGCATATATCAGAAATATAGATTTAAACAGAGATATTGATACAGCCATAGAAAATAATTATTCTGTAAAGGTATTACAATATAAAAGAGATGATATTTCGTCAGGAGCTTCTTATGAAACAAAAGATACAGCAGATAATAATTTAGAGACGCAGAGGGAAACGGTGCGAAGTACTGTAAGCCAACAATACCAGACAATATTATCTAATCAGAACACATGGAAATTAGAACAAAAAAAATTAGAACAAATGGAAATAACTATGCAAACAGCGGAAACAAAGTATAATATGGGTTTAATGTCTAACTTAGAGTATGAGAACCAAAAAGTGAATTATATTTCACAAGAAATAACTGTAAAAAATGCAGAACTGACTTTGAGCGATTCTATTCAAACTTACCAATGGTATTTACAAGGTCTATAAAATAAAACCTTCTGATTTTCCTCAAAATAAGAGAGAAGAATTAGAAGGTTTTTTATCATCAATCACCTGAAGAATAAAAGGATATTTGTTATATCTTTTTTACATTCTTATTGCATTAGATAGACTATAGTTGTATTATGTATCTATATAATGTAAATAAAATAATAATTAAGGTATATTTCTATAAGTATTATGATTACAAATAATCAGAAGGTGATAGGCTTATTTATCCAAATATTCGGACAATAAAATAGATAAAAATAAATAGAAAGAGAGGACTTTCATTTTGTTCAAAGAAGAATATAAAAAATCTATCATTTGGGGGATTACAGTATTTTTAGTTGTAGTGGCGAGTGTAATATTTTTCTTTTTTATTTTCCGTCTTACAGAATTTGGAAAATTGATGGGAAAGATAATGACTATTTTACAACCAATCATTTATGGTTTGGTTATCGCGTATTTATTGACTCCGATTGCAAACTTTTGGAATAGGACATTCTATCAGGCTTTAGATAAAAAAGTGACAATAGAAAAATATCGTAAAGGTATAGCAAAGGGATTGTCAGTGACAATGGCTCTTCTGATAGGTCTAGCAATAATTGTAGGGCTTTTGGGGCTTGTGATACCTAAACTGGCAGAAAGCATAGGAGGAATGATTACATCTATTCCGGGATATATGGAAACAATACAAAGCTGGATAGGAATATTAGAAAATAAATATTCCGATGTATTCGCTCTTCCTGATGATATTTATAGCGAGGTTTTTACTCATTTGCAGCAGTGGCTCAGTACAGATTTATTGCCATTTATGAATGTTTTATTGAGCAATCTCACTACCATTGTTATTAATGTGTTTAATCATCTATTAAATTTTATTATTGGTATTATTGTTTCTATCTATGTGCTAAACAGTAAAGAGCGATTCGCAGGACAGGGAAAAAAGATCTTATATGCCATTTTTAAACCAAATATAGCAAATGGTGTGATAACTGTCATACGTCAAAGCAATAAGATTTTCGGAGGATTTATATCAGGAAAGTTATTAGATTCCCTGATTATTGGAATTCTATGTTATATTGGATTATCCTTTTTACATATGCCATATACCATATTAGTAAGTGTTATTGTAGGAGTAACAAATGTGATTCCATTCTTTGGACCTTATATTGGAGCAATACCGAGCGCCTTTTTAATATTATTAGTGAATCCCCAAAAATGTATTATATTTATTATTTTTATATTGGCATTACAGCAACTAGATGGAAATATTATTGGTCCTAAAATATTAGGGGATTCTACAGGATTATCTGCTTTTTGGGTAGTATTTTCCATTCTATTAGGAGGAGGACTTTTTGGATTTATTGGAATGATTATAGGTGTTCCAACTTTTGCAGTTATTTATTATTTGATAAAAACAGGAGTAGAATCTAGACTCAGAAAAAAAGTACTTCCAGTGGAAACTTTAATTTATAGCGATATCAATTATATCAGCGAGGAAGACAACCAGATCATTTATTTAGAAAAGAAAGATATAAAGAAAAAAAGTAGAAAAATAAGAATGTTAATAGAAAAGAAAAAAGATAAAAATAGTGATGTTTAAGACAAAAGTTTAATGAATTATATATGGGTTAAGGTAATTTATAATTGTTTAGAGAACATTTTAGTCAAAGGTTCGCTTTGGCAAGGAACTATTCTAACGAAGCCGCGCTCTCGCTCCGTTCCAGACGTAGCGGTACTAAATTCGCAAAACCCGCTTTTTGCGGGTTTGCTCATTAAGTGCCGACGTCTTCCAAGGGGCTTCTTTTAGAATAGTTCCTTGCCAAAGCTAGTTTGTTGGCTATTCTAGGAAAAAACTATAGTTTATAAAAAATAGTAGAATAAACTACTCACCATACAATAAAAAATATCAGAAACGCCGTAAAACCGCATAAACACTATGTTTTTGCGGTTTTGATTTCTCAAAAAGCCACTATGTCGAAAAGAGCGTGTGAAAATATCTCTGCTCCACAACAGCTTTTTCCTTTTTCATTATATCATAAAATTTATGGATATACAGAAGTTACTGCATATAAAGGATAGCACTTAGGCTATCGCCCCTTGAAATCAAAAAATTTATAAAACAATTCTATAAATATTTGCTGTTTCATTTAAAAAGGAAAAGCTCCGTTCATATACGCCGCCATTTTTTTGTATAACTTTTACTGACGCTGTATTTTCTTCTTCAACGGATATATAAATCTCTTTCATTTCCGCTTTTTTAGCCACTTGAAGAAGATGATATAACATTTCTGTTGCATATCCCTTTTTTCTTTCAGATGGACGTACACTATATCCACAATTTCCCAAATCTTTCAAAAATTCATTCAATGTGTGCCTTAAATCAATAATTCCGATTATCTTGTCATCACTTTTTCTTATTGCAAAAAAAGTGTCTGTAACTACCCAATTTTCATTTACCGTTTTGGGATTGCTATTCAGCGTTATGGAGAATAACCATTCCTCATAGCTTTCTGTCTTATCAAAAAGCTCGCTTCCATAGATAATCTTTTCTCCATGTTGAAAATGCTCCTTGCGATATTCAAGTGCTTTTTCCTTTAGTTCTAAAGTTGGTCTTACCAAAACAATATCCGTTTTCATGTTGAATCTCCTCCGACAATAAAAGCCTTTTAATTTCATACGTTATTTGAGCAGGGATATCATTATCCATTTTCATCAACTTGCTATACATTCGTACTCCTTGATACGCAAATATAATTACATTAAAAATGGATTCTGGATTTACGCAGTTAAATTCTTTTGTACTTATTCCATAGTTGATAAGTTCTATCCATGTTGATTTTGAAATTTCATATTGCTTTTTCACAGCATTATCCTCTTTAGAAATCGTTGAATTACTATAATATTCACAGATAGCAAGGCTAAAAGAATTTTCGTAATCAATCATTTCACTTGCATATCTAGAAAGAAGTTCCTCTAATATCGTAGTAGCTGGAATGTGCTGCTTAATTTTAGTAAATACTTCACTTTTCTGCCTATCGGAAAAAGAATTAACAATTTCTAAAAAAATCTGCTCGGTACTTTCATAATGGCGATACAATCCTCCACGACTAAGTCCTGTTAGTTCGCAAATATCTTTCATAGTAACCTCTTTAAATCCCTTTTTTGCAAATAATTGATATGCTTTTTTTCGGATATCCTGTTTTGTCTTTTCTCCTTTTAAGCTCATTTTATCACCTCTTTTTATTTGCGACATATATGTCGTTTTATATTATACGACACAAGTGTCGCTTTGTCAAGAATAACTATAAAATAGAATTATAAAAATGAGTATGAATAAGTGGAATGTCGTAGTTGTCGGCATTGGTGAAAATATGTATAACTGGCTGCCTTTTGTTTCCGTCTGGTCGGCTTTCTTACATTGATGCGCCACGAGCCGTTCCGTTTCCACCAACATGAGAAGCCCTACTTTGCTCGATTGTCTGCTTTACACTTTTCATAACGTGTCTTTGCAAGTCCCTTTGAACGAGTTTCCTATATCACCCTTGCTCCAAAAGTGACCTTATAAAGAGATAAGCGTGATATAGCAGAAGCGGCAAAATCCTTGAAATCAAGAGTTTTTGCCGCTTTCTATAAAGATTTGTGAGAAATTATAAAATGATTTTCGTCTATAAAACCAATAAAAAAGAAAATTTTGTTTTTTAAAACATATTGTAGTCTGGCATACTGCTTTATAAACTTGCCTATGAGATAAACTAGCACAGGGAGGGGGATTTCTATTCCAAAAGAAACCCCTTGGAAGACGTCGGCACTTAATGAGCAGCTCTGTAAAGAGTTGCGAATTTA
>CAJUHN010000052.1 GCA_910585935.1 uncultured Lachnospiraceae bacterium
CCGTTACGTCTGGAACGGAGCGAGAGCGCGGCTTCGTTGGAATACTTCATTGCCATAGCGACCCTTTGTTTCCCCGTTTCCTCCTATCCAATATACCAAAACCATCTCCAATTAACCACCAATTAGATGGTATCCTTCTATACTTCTTTATAAATCTTTAATTTTTATTTTGAATATTTTATGATTAATTAACAAATTGGACAAAAAATGGACACATTTATCCTTTATGATATAAGCATATCATCGAAGAGATGATATGATAACTTAACATTTTCATAACTCTGGAGGTTGTCCGCCCTAACGGACGGATAGCCTCTATCCCCCCTAATAATGAAAAATAAATTAAGTTTGAAAAAAGTTATAAGATCGATAAAGCAGAAAGTCTACTGGCTTTAGATGGTCAGTAGTTCGTATAAAAACTCTCTCCCTCAGCAAAAAGATAGCAGCCGCTATCTTTTTTTTAGTCTTCACCTTTTTGTTGAAATTTTTGATTAACACGTTCTTTTAATTCTTTTAAAGAAGCATTAAACTTTGCAGAATAAGAGGTAGGATGTCCTTTAATTAATTGTGATTTGAAGAAATCAATTTTTTTAAATTCTATTTCCCTTTTTTCTGTCAGCTCAGAGAGTCTATTTTTTAGCACTTCTATTCGATCTTGTGTTTGTTTAAATGCATTTTCCTTTAACGCAGAAATTTGTAATTGTGTATTTTCTTTTAATTCTTCTATCTGTAACTGTGCAGAATTTTTTAATTCTTCTAATTGCTCTACTACATGTTCAACATCTTCTTTTGCAACAGAAAGCTGCTCTAAAACTTTAGCTAAATCTAAAGCTGCTTTTGCTGAAATTATAGTATCTATGAGCATAAGAAAAGCGATTAAAACAGAAGATATCATAATAATAGAAGAATTTAACTGAAATATCCACTTCTCGATTGGAGGATGAATGAGTTCTGTCAAAACTACAGATAGAACACCCCAGAAAAGAGAAGAACTGAGGCAAATACGACCTTTGAATTGAAACTTTTGACTGCTATAATCCCAATATTTTATTTTAAATAAAGATTCCATAGCCCAACCAGTAAAATACTCTAAAATAGTAGCTCCAACTAGACCTACTAAATAAATCATAATGATATTTTTCTGAAAAGGAAGAGTAATCCAAAGGATGAGAACAGCGCCTGAACCATAAAGGGGCAGCATAGGAAGGCGGAGAAATCCACGATTGACAAAATGTCGTTTATTAATAGATACAATCGTAGATTCAATACACCATCCAAAAAAACAGTAGATAAAAAAGAAAAACATCCATTGAAATAACGTATAATGGTACATAACATCGCTCACTTTCTCGTTCGTTTTTAAATAAAAATTATTGTTTTAGTATAGATTTTTCTTCAAAAGATACAAAATTATTCTACCACATTTCATTTTTTTTGGATAGATACTTTTCTTTTGTGGCTAATCCACCTCGAATATGGCGCTCTGATTTATTTAAATCTAAGACAAATCGCACTTGTCCAGCCAAAGAGGGATTGAGCTCTCCCAAGCGTTCTGTCATGTCCTTGTGTACAGTACTTTTACTTATGCCAAATTGCTTTGCAGTCTGACGAACAGTAGCATTATTTTCAATAATATAAGCTGCTATCTGAAGTGCGCGTTCTTCTATGTATCCTTTCATAATGATAGCCCTTAAAAAATGGGCGTCCCCCTGTATAGGTTTTTTATATTGTATGATAAAAAATGCTATAGTATTCACTTTCTTTTTAATTATATTAATGATATAATAGAAAGAAGACATTTCGTGATTCTAAAGAAAATAAAGAACTGAATGATAATATAGTACTAGAAGGCGGTGAACGTATATGGATGAAACAAGAAAGATGAAGTTGCCGGATGAAGAAATGTGGAAGATAATGAACTCATTTAGTGCAAGACATGGTATCGTGATCATGTTTTGGAAGATGCGGGGTGAGGATAATGAATCCTGCCCTATGTATATATCAGATAATATTGCTTCTTATGGTTATGAAGCAGAAATGTTTTTAGAAAAGAAAATTTGTTGGGCAGATATTATTTATGAAGCGGATAGAAAAAAAGCACAACAAGAATCATATCAAAATATTATGAACGCTTCTAATAGATTTGTGCAGGAATATAGAATTTTAAAAAAAGATAATACCATTGTTTGGATACATGCAGATGTTTCTATCATAAGAGATAACTATAAACAAGCACAATATATAGAAACAATTATTACCAATATTAATGAAAGCAAATTATATGAACGCCGTCTATTACAAGGTCAGAGAGAAATGCAACAAGAAATGGAAGCGAACAGAGAAGTTGCAAAAAAAATGACAGTGGAAGATAGACTAACAGAACTGATAAAAGAACAAAGAATTGAATTATTACAGAATACCTTTACAGAAATTTATGGGGTTCATGCAGCGATTGTAGGATTGGATTATCATTTTTATACCAATATGTCTGGACCGAAAGAAGAAGGCATTTTTTATGATATCCAAGAATTAGGAAGTTTTAGAAGAAAAGTAGAAGAATTGAATGAAGCTTTAGCAGTGGGCAGAAAAGAAGCTATTCTTTTGTTAAATAATCCCAGCATAAAAATTGCAGGTGTTCCCATCATGTATAAGGAAAAACAAATTGCTACATGGATAATGTGCTGTTTAGCAAATCGTCAAACACAAGAAATATTGAAAGTATTAAAATTTATGCGGACTTTGACCGATAATATGTCAGAATACTATGGAAACTATATGGGGTCTGTTTCTCTAAAGGGCTATGCGTTAGAGCGCTTAAAGCTAAAAAATATGATATCTATGCAAGAAAAGATTTTAGATATTTACGATAAGATTCAGGATATTTCTTCAGAAGAATTGAGTGTTCAAACTATTTTTCAGATGACAGGAAAGATGATGGAAATAGAGAGAATCGCAATTTATAAATATATGAAAAATTCTATTTATTGTAAGTGTGAACAAGAATGGGTACGGCAGGATATTTTAGAAGATCCAGATTTGATGGCTTTTATTTCTGTCAAAGCGATGCCCAGCCCACAGAAAATTCTAGAAAAGCAAGAAATAGCTGTCATAAATAGTATTTGGATTCCAAGAGAATGGCAAGATACATTTGAGGATCTAAATGCTAAGGCAGTGGTGATATTACCAATAAAATTTGGTGAAAATAGTGGCTTTATCTGTTTTTTAGAAGAATTAGAAGATAGGGTTTGGAAAGAGGAAGAAATAGAATTTTTTAAAAAGATTCAAAAAATTATTGAGAAAGTCCTTTTAAAATCGGAATAATATGTTTATAATGAAAGATAATGGAAATGAGAAAGGGGATTTGTATGTTATCGACAGATATCGGAATTGATTTAGGAACAGCCAGCATTCTAGTTTACGTAAAAGGCAAAGGGGTTGTGCTAAAAGAACCCTCTGTTGTAGCTTATGATAGAGATACTAATAAAATTAAAGCAATTGGAGAAGAAGCAAGGCTTATGATCGGCAGAACGCCGGGAAATATTATGGCAGTGCGCCCATTAAGACAGGGGGTGATTTCTGATTATAATGTAACAGAAAAGATGCTAAAACATTTTATCAGGAAAGCGTTAGGAAAAAGGACTTTTAAAAAACCTCGCATCAGTGTTTGTGTGCCAAGTGGTGTCACAGAAGTGGAGAAAAAAGCGGTAGAAGATGCAACCTATCAGGTAGGAGCAAGAGAGGTTTCTATTATAGAAGAACCTATTGCAGCAGCTATCGGAGCAGGAATTGATATTTCAAAACCATGTGGAAATATGATAGTGGATATTGGAGGAGGTACAACCGATATCGCAGTGATTTCTCTAGGGGGTACAGTAGTGAGCACCTCTATTAAGATTGCGGGAGATGATTTTGACGAAGCGATTGTGCGTTATATGCGCAAAAAACATAATCTGTTGATCGGAGAAAGAACAGCAGAAGAGATTAAGATACAAATAGGCTCTGCCTATAGAAGACCAGAAGTTGTGACATTAGATGTGAGAGGAAGAAATTTAGTGACAGGACTTCCGAAAACAATTACTGTCACATCAGATGAAACAGAAGAAGCTTTAAAAGAAGCTACATCACAGATTGTAGAAGCAGTACACAGTGTACTAGAAAAGACACCGCCAGAATTGGCGGCAGATATCGCTGACAGAGGAATTGTATTGACAGGAGGAGGCTGCTTATTACAAGGACTAGAAGAATTAATAGAGGAAAAAACAGGAATTAATACTATGACAGCAGAAGATCCTATGACAGCAGTTGCAATTGGAACAGGTAAATTTATAGAATTTTTAAGCGGAAAAAGAGATTGAAAAATCTCTTCTTTCATGGGGTTGTGTCCGTGCAGCATCCACAAACTCCATATATCAAAATTAGTAAAGCTGTGCAGAAATGAGGAAAATATGTTAAGGGCATTGTATATATCTTATACGGGAATGTTAAATCAGCAACACCGTTTAGATACCATCACCAACAACTTGGCAAACTCTGCTACAACAGGTTATAAAAAAGAAGGTGCAACATCACAAACTTTTGATAAAGTGCTTATGAAAAAACTCAATGATGGTTCAGAAAATTACATCGATAAGCCAATAGGAAAAATGAGTTTAGGAGTGAAAATAGGTGAAAACTTCACAGATTATTCGCAGGGTTCTTTTAAAGCTACTGAGAATTCTTTAGATTTAGCGATAGTAAATGATGGATTTTTTGAAATTTCTTTTAAAAAGGCTAATGGAGAAAGTGTGATGAAATATACTAGAGATGGCTCTTTCTCTTTGACAGAAACAGGATATTTAGTTACAAAAGATGGTGATTTTGTACAGGGGGCAAATGGAAATATTCAGTTAGACACTTCTGCAGAAATTATTATAGATAAAGATGGTTATATCTGGGAAAACGGTGCAGTAAAAGATAGAGTTAAAGTTGTAGACTTTGAGGACTATAATTATTTGAAAAAATATGGCGAAAATATGTATGAAGAAGTTGAGGGAGCTACAAAAAAAGATGTGCATACCAACATGATGCAGGGGTATTTAGAAGTTTCAAATGTAAATGTCATTTCAGAAATGATAGATATGATCACTATCAGCAGAGCATATGAAGCGAATCAGAAATTTATCCAAACAGCAGACAGCATTTTAGAGAAAAATATGACAATTGGTGCTCTATAATTTTTAGGTAAAAGAAAAGAGAAAGGGTGAAAAGAATATGATGCGTTCTTTATGGACTGCAGCTTCTGGTATGAAGACACAACAGACTGCAGTAGATGTAATTTCCAATAATTTAGCAAATGTCAATACAAATGGTTTCAAAACAGAATCCGCAGAATTTAAAAGTTTATTATATCAGATGATTCAATCTAAGACGACTACTGCAAATATGGAACAAAAGCCAGTAGGAGCACAGATAGGTCTTGGTGTTCGTAATTCTTCTGTTACCAGTAAATTTACACAGGGAAGATTGACACAGACAGAAAATGATTTTGATTTCGGTATCAATGGAAAAGGTTTTTTTCAAGTGAGAGGAACAGATGGAGAAACATATTATACTAGAAATGGAGCATTCAATATTTCTATAGCTACAAACGGAACTATGTTGACAGATTTCCAAGGAAATCCAGTATTAGATACAAATGGAAAAGCGATTGTTTTTGATTCTAGTTTGGATACTGCTAAAATTGTGGCTACTACAACGGGAGAACTCTGCTATATAGGAGAAGATGGCAATCCTAAGAGTATGGGAATTAAGATAGGTTTGGTACAATTTCCAAATCCAGCCGGATTAGAGAAATTAGGTTCTGGTCTTTATAAAGTCACAGATGCTTCTGGAAAGGCACAGTCAGAAGCTACTACTCCTAATTTAAAAAAGAGTGAGCTAAAACAAGGATATATAGAAGGTTCTAATGTACAGGTAGTAGATGAAATGGTGAATTTAATTGTTTCCCAAAGGGCATATGAGATGAATTCTAAAGCGATTCAGGCGTCAGATGATATGTTGTCACAGGCAAATAATTTAAAACGATAGAGTAAATGGTTAGGATAAATGGTTGCGTTGAAGAAAAAGAGATAGAAGAATATGAGAATGGAGGTAGGTTATGGCAGGAATCGATGGAATTAATTCTATGGTGAATACATATTGGGATAGTATTCAGAATAATTCTACATCAAATATTGAAGCATCAGGTTCTAAAGATTATAGTGATGCTACAGATGAAGAATTAATGGATGTCTGCAAAGAATTTGAAGCTTATTTTTTAGAGCAGATGTTTAAGGCGATGAGAAATACTGTACCAAAAGAGGAAGAGAGCAGCTCTTCTACTTATGGGATGTTTGAAGATAATCTATATCAAGAATATGCAAAGCAGGCAGCAGAGAGTGGGCAGATAGGAATCGCACAGACATTATTTGAACAGATGAAAAGAAATTATAATTTAGATTAAGGTATTATTAAAGTTCGCTTAAGTTTCCGCTTAAGGCAAGGAACTATTCCAACGCAGCCGCGCTCTCGCTCCGTTCCAGACGTAATGGACACTAAATTCGCAGCCCTTTACAGGACTGCTCATTAAGTGCCAACGTCTTCCAAGGGGCTTCTTTTGGAATAGTTCCTTGCCTTAAGCTAGTTTTATAACATGGGCTAGTTTATAAGGCTTGATGAGGGCTGTTATAGGTAGTTATTAGATTAAAGGAATTTCTTGATATTTTACAAAACAAAAAAACTTTTTTTATTTTATTTGAACTGTTGCAAAAGAGTTCTTTCATCTTCTTCAAATAAAAAATGAAGGGTAAGCTTTTTTTTAATATAAATATTTTATTAAATAAAATAGCAAGAAATCATCTATTTCTATTAATGGCAAGAAGAATTGTAAAAATGGTTTCCTATAGCAGTGTTAGATGGAGAGAAATCCAGGAATATCCTCATATACACTAATCTAACCACGTCCTGCTTATAAATTTGCTTTGAAAGTATTTGCCTTAGTGCAATTTGTCATTTTTATGTTTGGAAAGTGTGTAGGATAGATGCTATTATATTTTGTTAAATTACAAGCGTAGATTAATTAGAAAAACAAATTAAATTATAAGAGGAAATACAGTAGCAGAGGCAAAGAATAATTCCAAAAGAAACCCCTTGGAAGACGTCGGCACTTAATGAGCAGTCCTGTTAGGGACTGAGAATTTAGTGTCCGCTACGTCTGGAACGGAGCGAAAGCGTGGTTTCGTTGGAATATTCCTTGCCGACGCGGAATTTTGGGTAAAGTGTTTACTTCACTTTTTGTGCTTTTTATAATCTTATTTTTTTAGTTTATGTATCATATAACAATCGGCTTTCATTAATCATGATGTCTGTATCGGTAGATGTGTCCGTTTAGAAAGGAAAACTCATGGCAGTAATAGAAGGATATGTAGAAAAAATTGTATTTCGGAATGAAGATAATGGTTATACAGTATTTCAGCTTACCAGTGAGGGAGATGAATATACTTGTATAGGAACATTTCAATATATTGGAGAGGGTGAATGTTTAGAAGCAGAAGGAGAATACATCACACATCCTGTCTATGGAGAGCAGTTTCAAGTGAAAACCTATGAGATGAAAGTGCCAGAAGATATTAACGCGGTAGAGCGTTATTTGGGTTCTGGAGCGATTAAGGGATTAGGAGCAGTCATGGCGGCTCGAATTGTCAAAAAGTTTAAACAAGATACATTCCGAATTATAGAAGAAGAGCCTGAACGCTTAGTAGAGATTAAAGGAATCAGTCAGAAAAAGGCATTAGAAATTGCGAATCAGTTAGAAGAAAAAAGAGGAATGAGAGATGCTATGCTTTTTTTACAGCAATATGGCATTTCTTCTACTCTTTCTGTCAAAATCTATAATCAATATGGTTCAGATTTATATGCTATTTTAAAAAGAAATCCATATCGTTTAGCAGATGATATTCAAGGAATTGGTTTTAAGATAGCAGATGAGATAGCGGTAAAAATAGGGATTTTAGCGGATTCTGATTTTAGGATTAAAAGTGGAATTTTATATACATTACAGAGAGCAATGGGAAGTGGGCATGTTTATTTGCCTATGGAAGAATTATATAGCAGAACAAAAGAATTATTAGGTATACAATTAGATTCTATAGAAAAGTATATTATAGATTTATCTATAGAAAAAAGAATTATGGTAAGAGAAAGAGATGGAATTCAGGTTGTCTATGCCACAGTATTTTATTATATGGAACTGAATACCGCTAAAATGTTACATGATTTAAATATAAAGACAGATATTTCAGAAAATGAGATCATAGAGAAGATAGCCAAAATAGAAAAGCAGACAAAGACTCAATTAGATGAAATGCAAAAACGAGCTGTGATAGAAGCAGTTAGAAATGGGCTGTTAATCATTACAGGAGGACCGGGAACAGGTAAAACTACTACAATCAATGCGATTATAAAATATTTTGAATCTGAAATGATGGATATTTTATTGGCAGCTCCGACGGGAAGGGCAGCAAAGAGAATGACAGAAACGACGGGGTGTGAGGCGAAGACGATTCATCGGCTTTTAGAGTTAAATGGAAAAGCAGATGATGCAAAGAATATGGCAGTGTTTGAAAAGAATGAACAGAATCCGCTAGAAGCAGATGTTATTATTATAGATGAGATGTCAATGGTGGATATTAATTTAATTCATGCTTTATTAAAGGCGGTTTTAGTTGGAACAAGACTGATTTTAGTAGGAGATGTGAATCAGCTTCCTTCTGTTGGACCGGGAAATGTATTAAAAGATATGATTAATGCACAATGTTTTCAAGTAGTGCGCTTATCTAAAATTTTTAGGCAGGCATCTCAAAGTGATATTATTGTAAATGCACATAAAATTAATCGGGGAGAAAGAGTATCTTTAGAAAATAAAAGCAAAGATTTTTTATTTTTAAAACGTGATAATGCAGATGTTATCATTAGTGTGATAATTACTTTGATACAGAAAAAGCTTCCTCATTATGTGAATGCAAAGGAATTAGAATTACAAGTGTTGACGCCGATGAGAAAAGGATTATTGGGCGTGGAACGGTTGAATAATATTTTGCAAGAATATCTCAATCCTCCTAGTCCGTCTAAAAAAGAAAAAGAAGTTCCCTCTGGATTATTTCGAGAAGGAGATAAAGTGATGCAAACAAAAAATAATTATCAGATGGAATGGGAATGGAAAGGTTTGAACGGGATTATATTGGAAAAAGGCATGGGGGTATTCAATGGAGATACTGGGATCATCTGTGAGATTAATGAATTTGCAGAAACAATGTGTGTAGAGTTTGATGAAAATAAATTTGTTACTTATACATTTAAACAATTAGAGGAATTAGAATTGGCATATGCGATTACGATTCACAAATCACAGGGGAGTGAATATCCAGCAGTGATTGTTCCATTGCTGACAGGACCACAGATGTTGATGAATCGAAATCTTTTATATACTGCGATTACAAGGGCGAGAAAATGTGTATGTTTAGTTGGAAGCCCAGATACTTTTTATAGTATGGTGGACAATCAAAAGGAACAATTACGATATTCTGGATTAAAGGAATGTATTTGTGAATTAATAAGTGAGGAAAGAGAGGATCAGTGAAAAAGGAAGAATGGATTCGTATTTTATATCCGCGCAGATGTCCGATTTGTGAGGAAATTGTATTGCCAAGAGGGGAGAAAATATGCTTTTCTTGCAGAAGCAAACTGCCCTATATTAAAGAACCACGATGTAAAAAATGTGGAAAACAGTTAAGAATAATGGAACAAGAATATTGTGAAGACTGTAAAAAAAGAAATAGAAGTTTTGATGCAGGACTTGCCTTATTTGAATATAATGCTGTAATGAGGGAATCGGTAGAAAGATTTAAATTTAAAAATAAAAGGGAGTATGTTGATTTTTATGCAGAGGAGGTGGAAAAGCATCTAAAAAAATTAGTGTATATGTGGAAAGCAGAGGTATTGATTCCTGTACCAGTACATGCTAGGAAGAGGAGAAAAAGAGGTTTTAATCAGGCGGAAGTATTAGCGGAGGCATTTGGAAAAGCGTTAGGGTTAGAAACTGATAAAAAAGTACTATATCGGTGTAAAAATACAATACCGCAAAAGGAATTAAATGAGAAAGAACGGATAAAAAATCTTCAAGATGCTTTTCAGATAGAAAAAAATGTAGTACAATATAATAGAGTAATCCTTGTAGATGATATTTTTACAAGTGGCAGTACGATAGAATCATGTACAAGAGTGTTAAAAAATAATGGAATTGGTAGAGTCTATGCATTGTGCTTATGTATAGGGAAAGGGTTTTAAGGAGGTAGAGGGATATGGCAATAGATGTAATAAACTGTAAAAGATGTGGCAAACTATTTCAAAGGGTTACTTCTAAAAAGCTTTGCCCAGAATGTTTGAGAGAGTTAGAAGAAAAGTTCAATGAAGTAAAAGGTTACATAAGAGAACATCCAGATACTACAATCATGGAAGTTTCTACAGAAAATGATGTCAGTGTTGAACAGATAAAACAGTGGATTCGAGAAGAGAGATTAGAATTTACGAATTCAGAAGGAGCTGATATTTACTGTATTTCATGTGGAGAAGCAATTACAACAGGGAAATATTGTGATAAGTGTAAAGATAAGATGGCACATTCTTTTAATGAACTCTATCGTAAAGAAACACCTGTAAGAGAAAAGGAACAGCGCAAAGAAGGCGGAGCTAAAATGCGCTATTTAGGAAGAGAATAGGAAGAGAGATTATAAGATGAAAAAGCAGACTATTTTAGAAAGTATGGAATAGGGCTGCTTTTTTAACACAAAATAGCAAGAAATCCCCCTAGAAGTATGAATTGCAAAAACAGTATATTATGATAATATTAGGTGGGTGGGGAAGAAATTGCTATATTCTTTTTGATATAAAAGCAACGTTTATAATCGTAAAATGTTGTTGCATTTTATAAAGTTATCAAGCGTGGATTAAACAAATTGATTTATGGTACAAACTAGCAGTCAGTAAATTAGATTGAGAAATATGATAACATTTATAAAGAAATATTTTTGTAATTTAGGAAATAATAGATTTTGTATGGGAACATTTGTAAAAAATCAGCTCTTCCTCTAATATTATTATTGATTTAACCGATAAATTATTAGAAGATAATTTTATTTCTATTGTATTCACGATAGATGATTTCCCTATAGGGATGGAGCAGGAAGAAAAGAATAAGGTTAGGAGAAAGCTATGGCTGGTCTGATTGAGGAGTTAATGAATATCTTAGAAAGAGAAAATGAAGAATATCAAAAACTTTTAGAAATTTCTAAGGTAAAGACAGGAGTTATCATTAAAAATGATATTCAAGAGCTTTCTAAGATTATAGAAGAAGAACAGGCAGTCGTTGGAAGAATAACTCCCTTAGATAAAAAAAGGGTGGAGTGTACCAATGATATTGCTACAGTTATAAATCGCAAACCGGAAACATTGACTATCACAAGGCTTATGGAATTGATGGAAGGGCAGCCGAAAGTGAAAAAGCGATTGGCGGAACTTCATGATAAATTGCATGATACGATGACTCAGATGACGAAGGTAAATGAGATGAATAAGGGTCTTCTTCAGGAAGCTTTAGATTTAGTGAATTTCGATATTAATTTATTGAACAATTTAAAACAAGCGCCTTTAACAGCAAATTATAATAAATCAGCTTATAACACAGAAACTCGTATGGAAAGCAGAGGTGCATTTGACACAAAGCAGTAAAAAGGGGGTTATCGTATGCGCGTAGATGGTTATAATCAAATTAGTCAAATATATAGCACAAAAAAGACAGTAAAAAAGCAAGATATCAAGAAGACAGATTCAAAAGACCAAGTGCTTATCTCCTCTTCAGGAAGAGATTATCAAATTGCAAAACGTGCAGTAGCTTCCTCACCGGACATCCGAGAGGATAGAGTGAATACAATTAAAACACAGATAAAAGAAGGAGCTTACTCTGTAGATAATGAGAGCTTCGCTGAAAAATTACTAAAAAAATATGAAGAAAGATTTCGCGGTTAGTAGTTTTATGTTTAAGAACAGGAAGTTCTTTCATCTCTAAAGTAAAGAGATGGATTGCCAAACAAAGTGAAAGGAATCACAACGCCAATGTAGTATTATCTTGTTATAATAGGCTGGAGCGCAAAGCGTGACATGTTTATTACAATGAGCTTGGCGTTTGTTTTTTTATTATGAGTGAGTTGGAACAAGAGCGAATATAGAAAGGAAAAATGATATGGGTGGAATGACAGGTTTGACTATAGGAGTTTCTGGACTAAAGTCGAGTCAAAACGCTATTAATACTACAGCACATAATCTGGCGAATGTAAATACAAAAGGTTATGTAAGACAACAGATTGTTTTTTCTGATACCTCTTATATTAATCTGGGGGTAGGTGGTGTTTATACAAACCAATCTGGAATGGGTGTTAGTGTACAGGAAGTCCGCAGAGTGAGAGATATTTTATTGGATAAGGCATACCGTCAGGAAGTGAGCAGGCAGGCTTTTTATGAAAAACAATATCTCGCAACAGAGGAGATACAGGAACTGTTTGGAGAGTTTAATAATGTCACATTTGCGAATTTTATGGAAGATTTTCGTTCTGCTATGCAGGAAGTGGCAAAAGAACCTCAAGGAATGACACAGCGTTCTGCGATGATTCAGAGTGCAGCGAATTTTATTAACGAGGCAGTAAAAATTTATGATGGATTAAAAGATTATCAAGACTTGCTGAATGAACAAGTAGTCAATATGGTGAATCGAATCAACCAGTTAGGGGATACGATTTATGCGTTAAATAAAAAAATCAGTTCTGTTGAGGCAGCAGATATGGAAGCTGCAAATGATTTTCGAGATCAAAGGGATAATGCATTAGATGAGCTGAGTTCCATTATCAATATTCAATATGATGAAGATATTAATGGTGTTGTGACAGTGAAAGCAGAGGGAGTGGAATTTATCTCTGAAATAAATGTAAAACATATGTCAGTAGAGGCATTGCATACACCAGAGGATTCTGGATTATTAACTCCTGTATGGCCACATTTGAGAGATAAAGAAGTGTTTAATCTAAATGTGACAATTTCCACAACAAAGGAGAACGATTTAGGAGCATTAAAAGGAGTTCTTTTAGCACGAGGAGATAAAATAGCAGATTATACAGATATTCCCAATTCAGATGATTATAAAGATGGTGCGAATAGTATAGCTTTCAAGCGAGCACAGGCAGCAGGGTTGAATCCCATTGCGACTGATTATATGGGAGGAAAAGATAGCGCAGCTTATAAGAGGGATTTAGAAGTTTATGATAAGCAATTAAGCCAATCTACCGTTCGTACAGTAATGGCAGAACTCGATCAGTTAGTGAATGAAATGGTCACTAAGTTTAATGATATTTTATGCCCGAATAAAGAGGTGGCAGCGGATATTACAGGAACAGATGAGAATGGAAATGCTGTTACGATAACAAAAGGAAGTTTTATTTTAGATACAGAAAATGCAGGATATGGATATTCTGAGAATAGTGATGTGCAGGGAACAGAATTGTTCTCTAGAAAAGACGTAGAACGCTATACAAAAGTGACAGGAAATGATGGAACTATTTATTATGTTTATAATGAGAAAAATGCGTTTGGTTCAGAATCCCTTTATACATTAAGTAATTTAAAGATCAATGAAGATATGTTACATGATGATACTTTGCTGCCTCTTAGCAATAGTGAGGGAGGAGAGTTCCGTGCCAGAGCAGAGGCGTTAGTAGATGCATGGAATGATGCTTCTTTGAAACTGACTCCTAATCATAATAATCAGAAGTCTTTTATGGATTATTATACAGAGTTAGTGGATCAGGTTGCCAATGCAGGAAGTTTATATGAAAATATGATAAATCATCAAGAAACTCTGACAAATGAAATTGATGGAGGAAGACAGGGGATATGTGGAGTTTCTTCTGACGAAGAGCTGACAAATTTAATTAAATTTCATGCGGCTTATAATGCAGCTTCCAGATATATTACAGTCGTAGATCAGATGATGGAACATTTAGTGACTAGATTATAAAAGATCAAAGAAAAGAAAGTGGTGATAAAATGCCTTCTACATTTTTTGGGTTAACAATAGCTTCCAGCGGTCTTAATGCCGCTCATGTAGCGATTAATACAACTGGACATAATATTTCTAATATTGAAACAAAAGGATATAGCAGACAACAAGCTATTCAACAAGCAGATGATGCACTTCGAGCATATTCTAGTTATGGAATGATGGGAAGTGGTGTTGTTGTTACAGATATACAGCAAATTCGAGATTCTTATTATGATAAAAAATATTGGAGCAATCAGTGTAAGTTAGGAGAGGCGAGTTCAAAATTTTATTATATGGATCAGATTCAAGATCAATTTTATAATGAGTTAGAAGATGTAGGCTTCACTCCTTATTATGGCAATTTCGCTAATGCATTAGATGAACTGTCCCATAATCCAGCTGACGGACCTACTAGAAATGCCGCCATCAATGCAGGTCAAACTTTTATGGAATATTTCAATAATATTTCTACAAATTTAAGAACTTATCAAGATGAAGCTAATTTACAGATAAGAACTACTGTGAATCGTATTAATACATTATCACAGAATATAGCATCTTTAAACCTTCAAATCGCTACTTTGGAAATGAACGGCGGAATGGCGAATGATTTGAGAGATGAGAGAAATAATTCCGTAGATGAATTATCTCAGTTGGTGGGAATTACACTAGACGAAACAGTTTCTCCTACAGGAAGTTCTGTTTATAATATAAAAATTGGCAATCAGGAATTAGTATCAGGAACCAGTTATCATACAATAGAATTAACAACCAGAGATAAAAAGAAATTTGATACAGATGTAGAAGATCTATATGAACTCAGTTGGGATAATGGATTGAGTTTTGATGTGGAAGATCCTAGTTTATCTGGTGCATTAAGAGGATATATTGATATTCGCGATGGCAGTAATTTAGTAAAGCCTAATTATCCTGAAACAGCAGAAGGAAGAGTATATAAAGGAATTCCTTACTATGAAAAACAACTGAATGAGTTTGTAAAGGCTTATACAGAGGAGTTTAATAAGCTGCAAATGAAAGGCGTCAAAGGAACAGCAGAGGGTTTAGATGGAACAAGTACAGCAGACATTCCATTTTTTACAATCAAAGATATGACCACAGATGAGATCAAACAAGCGATTGTGGATGCCAATAATGCAGATGCAAATAATACAGCTATAACAAAAGATGACGTTACGTCAGATCAAATCATAGAATATATCAGCCAAAATATTACAGCAGGAAATGCATGTGTGAATCCAGATATCATAGCGAATAATGATTTGATGGCAACAGCGACACAGGTGGTAGATGGTGTGGACGGAAATGACGTGATACTTGCTATGAATGATTTAAGAAATCAGAAGATTTTTAAGGGCAGAATCGCAGAAGATGCGATAAAGAGCTTAGTAGCAGTATCATCTGTCAATGCTTCCGCTGCCAAAAGTGCACAAACAAATTTCAACAATAACTCTAAATCTATTATAAATCAGCGCCTTATGATCTCTGGTGTGGATAAAGAAGAAGAAGGAGTAGATTTAGTGAAGTTTCAAAGAGCTTATGATTTAGCTTCTAAAGTGATTAATGTTATGAATCAATTATATGATAAATTAATCAATGAAACAGGAGTATAAGACTAACTAGAAAACAGTTAAATATATAAACAAATAGACAGATAAGTGGAGGCGATTAAATGCGTATTACTAATGGTATGATGATTAATAATTCATTGGCGAATATTAATGTAAATAAGTTAAATGTAGATAAATGGTCTACACAACAATCTACTGGAAAGAAAATTCAGAAACCTTCTGATGATCCAATTATCGCAGTACGTGCATTGCGTTTTAGAAGTCAGTTGACAGAGCTGACTCAATATTTGGATAAAAATATACCAGATGCAGAATCATGGATGAATGTCACAGAGGATGCGCTAACAGGTGTGAGTGATCTGATGCAGAGTATGCAGAAATATTTAGATCAAGCGGCAAATGATACTTATAATGAGAAAAATAGAAAGGATATTGCTGAAACTTTACAGCAGTATAAAGAGCAAATCTTTCAAGACGCCAATGCAGATTATGCAGGGAGAAGAGTATTTGCTGGTTTTAAAACAGATACAGATATGACCTTTCGTACTGATACAGAACAAAGATATGATATAACAGAAAATATTACGATGGATTCTATAGATACTGTCACAAAGATTAAAAATCTAGTATCTGTAGATACTGTAACGAATATTCCTCTTACAGATAATCCAGATATGCATGAAGTCTATAGAATTAGATTATCTTATGAGAAATTATCTTCTGGTACATGTCAAATTACTGATTCTCAGGGCAATCCTCCTGCAGGTATTACTATAAAGCGGGTGACAGCAGATGCACAGGGAGTTTATAAAGATGAAAATGGAAATGTAATACAAGATATTTATAGTCCTACTAATAATGATGCTTATTTCTTAGCAGATACTGGAGAACTTATTTTAAGTGAAAATGCACATCAAAATTTATTAACAGCTATGAATAATGAAACACTTTCCGTCACTTATACAAAGGAGAACTTTGAAAAGAATGATCTGCGTCCAGAGCAATATTTTGACTGTGTTTCTTATGAAGCTGATGGCACTACTAAGAAGAATAAATATAGCAATACAGTACAGGATATTTTATATACAGTAAATTTTAATCAGAAGTTAAAAGTAAATACAGAGGGAAAAAATGTATTCACACATAATATTGTAAGAGATGTAGATGAATTATTGAACAATGTAGAGGCAGCTCAAGCGGCACAGAGTAAAGTGGATGCTATCAAGAACATGATGAAAGAACAAAAATATGCAGGTGACACAGATCAGAAGAATTTACAATCTATGTTAGAGGCTGCTGAAAAAGAATTAGCATTAGCAGATGATATCATGCAAAAATCTTTTGAAAGAGGAATTACAAAATTTCAAGGGCATCAAAAGGTAGTGGATGCAGCAGTAGCAGATGTAGGTAGTAGGACAAAGAGATTAGAATTGAATAAAGAGCGTCTTGGCAGTCAAGAAACAGTATATGAGGAGTTAAAATCCAGTAATGAAGATATTAATTTACCAGAAACAATTATTCGTCTAGCGGCAGCTAGTATGGTATATGATGCCTCATTATCAGCTACCAGTAAAATTATAACAAAGAGTCTTTTAGATTATTTATAAAAAAAAGTTCTTACTTCATCTTAATCTATAAAAAAATTATTAAATTTGCCGATATAAAAAAGAAATAGGAAAAGTTAGTATATCACATGGAGGTGATTTGTTATGGCAATTGAGACAGTTAGTAAAAATGCAGCTGTCTATCCAACAGCGCCAGTCAACACAAATATGACGAGTGTTAGTTCTGCTGGAACAGTAACGGAATCAGTTTCAACAGAAAAAGTAGCTTTAAATCCAGAAGTAGGAAAAGTTGCAGTTAATTCCAATATGGATACTGTAAAAAAGGTATATAGCAGTGAAGATGAGGAAAGACCAGAGGAAAGCGAAGCTGCAAATGCTGCTCTTCGTAAAGCTGTAGATACGATTAATAAAAAAATGGTGCATACAGAGTGTCAATTTGGTTTTCATGATGCCACAAACCGTATTATGATTAAAATCATAGACAAAGACACGAAGGAAGTATTAAAAGAATTTCCTCCAGAGGAAACTTTGGAGATGATTGCAAAAGCATGGGAGCTGGCTGGCATTTTGATGGATGAAAAGCTGTAAATATTCTGATAGTGAGAGGTAAAGTAAAGAGAGGTATCAAGTGGAATATCAAACAGATTATATCCAAATTTTAATTAAAAGTTTACAGAAAAAGATAGAAACACTAGATTTCATCAGTTCTGTAAATATGGAGCAGAAAAAGCTTGCTGAGGAAGAAAATTTTGACTTAGAAGCTTTTGAAAAAACATTAGAAAAAAAACAAGAGGGCATCGATGCTTTAAATAAGTTAGATGAGGGATTTGAAACGGTTTTTGAACGAGTGAAACCGGAAATAACACAAAATGCGGCGAATCATAAAGCAGAAATTGAGCAGTTGAAAAAGTTAGTAACGCTTGTCACAGAAAAAGGGATAATAGCCCAAACCGAAGAAGCTCGGAACAAAGCGTTAATTGAAAAGCAGTTTTCTGGTTTAAGGAAGGATATTCGTCAGAAAAAAATGACAAAAAATGTCACAAATAATTATTATAAAAACATGAATAAATTAAATGTAATTGATTCTGTTTTTATGGATAAAAAGAAATAAGAACTACGATTAGCAAATAAAGTTGATATGTTATCAGCTTTATTTGGATTCTAATTGAGATAGTAGGTGATTGCGAAGTCAAAAGGGGGCGCTCCGGCAAGGAAGTATTCCAGCGAAGCCACGCTTTCGCTCCGTTCCAGACGTAGTGGTACTAAGCGCACAGCCCTTTTCGGGCTGTTTGCTAAGTGCCAACGTCTTCCA
>CAJUHN010000053.1 GCA_910585935.1 uncultured Lachnospiraceae bacterium
ACCGTCCTGTCAGAACAGTCACAGGACTCATATTGTGATGAAGAAATCAATTAGATTTCTTATTTACATTATATCCAATCCCAACCAAACATGCAACAAACATAAAATGAACATTTTATGAACACCTTATGAAATCACCCCATATATAGGGTATTTCTTTTATCATTATACTATTTTGATATTGGAAATCAAGCTTATTTTTGTACTTTGCCGTATGATGCCTGTGGTGGACACCATACGGCTTGTACATGCATTTGTTATTGTGCATCCAGATTGTGGAGTTTCTGGACGAATACCGGTATGAATTTTAAGGCTCATACCGGCTGAAAAACTAAATATTTGGAGAATGTGAAGCGTATGGAAAATTTATGTCAACTACTTTATGTAGTTATGAGCGTGTGGCACAGAGAATTCCACCAGCAACCTTTCCACAGTGTTACTGATTCTCCGTGCCTGATATCCACAACATTTAACAGTGTATAATAATCCGCATCTTATTGCGGTTATTACCTTACATTACAAGATTATTTTGCTGTAAAAATTCATCGACCATTTTCACAGTATCAATAAATTTTCTAATCTTTTCCATATGATAATCAGGTAAAACAAGTTTTTCCCTTGTCCATGCTGATAATTGCTGTAAAGATATATCAAGTGCATTAGCCATATGTGATTTTGACATCCCAAACCGGCTAAGATAGTATTTTACTTCGTCCTGTAATTTCATGGTTCCTCCTACTCTTAATACTTTCATTAAATATACTGACGGAATTATTTCTTTTCCTATATAGCGTTGGTACTTCTTTTATTCCACATGCGGTTTTTCCTTGAAAATACTAGGATATTTTAGACTGGCTCCCTCGGAATTCATTTTCTAAAATTCCCAACCCCTTACTGCACCTGAAATAATCTCTTATTTGGGTTCCAGCTTTATTATAGTCCTCTGTCCCAAACCAGACTTCTCCTACATTATGTGGAAACAGAACTTTAATCTTTGTCCCCCCACTAACTATCCTGCTTTCGAGTATTCCTATTTTGTCAAATAACGCAATCGCTGTATCCATATATTTATGGCTGACAGATGTAAGCCTCTCCAACGTCAAATCTGTTATCTCATTTGGTACATTATTTAACTTCTTCAGCCATTGTACAGTACCTTTTTCATTTTCACATTTCCTGCTTAAATATATTAACATTGCTAATATGCGCTTCAATTTGACCACGTTATCTTTGCGTTTAATCAGCTTATTTACATAGGCTTTATTGAGTATATCATTAATACATGCTCTATCTTCCTTTGTAAAAATAACACATTTGTCTCTATATCCCTCAGCATTTTCAATAGAACTGATAACCACTTTTTGTTTATTGGCTTTTTTATCTTTTATCTTTTTTGCATACTCCACATTTTTCCTATGATGCTCTTTCAGTTTTTCAAAATCAATATTTGTTGATATGCTTTTCTCAGTACACCTCGCAATCATTTCATCAGGAAATGCATTCCATAAAATATCTTTCTCCAAATCTAAAAATCCTGCGCCATTCTTTTTATCACCATAATAAATTACCACAAGCATATCTATCAGCTTATTAATATCTGGTTCTAAAAATAGCAATTCTGTCCTACACTTATCATAAAACCACCTGAATTTATTTGCGGCTGCTTTTTGGTGTGTTTTTGACTTTAAAGATTCCTCCCTATATTTTCTGGAAATTTCCCGATATTCTTCCTGCAACACTTGTATCTTACGGAATACTTTTCTGTTAATAGCTGGCTGGCTGCGGAGCATACATTTTCTGTAGTCAAACTCATATCTATAGTCACTCGCTTTTAATGAATATTGGTCATCAATATCTGAAATCTGTTTTTCAGCATAATGGCACAGCCTGTTCATGTTACAGTCATAATCAACAAATTTCCTTACTTTTTCAATCTCCCGGATTGGCTTTCCTGAATCTGTTGCTGTTTTTATTGCTTTTTCTTCCCTCAATGCCTCCACTGTATTTTTAGGGAGATGCCTCATCCACCATCCCCTTTTTTTACCTTTAAGGAAACTGACAACTTCAACAGGGAAAGATGCATTTTCTCCTGTTTTGGCAAAATCAATTGTCTCACCGCCAACAATCACGCCTATCATAATATATTTCTTAATTCTTTCTTCGTCCAGATTAATACACGACCATAAGTCAGTAACCCTGTCAATAACATGCCCTATAGAATTTTTAAAGGACATCTGGTTTACCCTCATTAACGCTGCCCTGTCTGAAATTTGGATTCCTTTTGAAACTTCTTTTTCTGCCGGACTGCCAGCTGTCTTTTTAACAACCAACCTGCCATTGCCAGCCTTAAATTCCCTTTTTACCGCATTAATCAGGTGTATATTATCAGTTGTACAGACTGTATCTCCGTCATAATCAGCTCCGTTCAATGACAAAGCAAGCGTATCATACATCCCTGTTACAATCCCTGTTGTCTGGAATTTAAACCATTTTTTCAGTTCACGGTTGTTCCTGAGGTGCCCTATTCTGTGCTCCATACCCACAGCCGGATTCCTCATTATATCTACCGCAACGGCTCCTTTATCATTCCACCAGTCAGAATATATGTGGTAAGGCTTCTGTAACAATCCTTGCGGTTCATATCCCAGCTCATCATGGAACGCCCATTCTGCAAGCCCATACAAATCAGGGATAAAAACCTGATAATTTCCTTTTACAAATAATTTGCCCGCCAATAGATTATTCTTCAGCTTCTTTGCATCTTCCTCAATCTTTTTATGTACATATTTGTCATAAAACAGGTCTTTATTATGAAGCAACGCTATATAATAAGGCGGTATATATTTATCAATGCTCTCTTCCTCTTCTCCTGTTTCCTCTGACGTTTCTATCAATTTCCTATATTTCAGGAATTCATCTATATTTGACACAATTTTTCTATATATATCAATTCCAGTTCCACTTAATCCCCGTATCTCTTCATCAGTAAAATTTAAAGATTGCTCTGGCTGATAACTCAACATTGTCTGGTCTGGTAAATCATCGGGATGTACACCATATGAAAAGATGTTGAATTTTGTTTTATATCCATGGCATTCCTTATCAAGTTCATTTCTCCATAGCCAATAATCAAAATCTCCATTGTCATCAAGATACTGTTTCCAGAATTTGAATTGGGACTTCGTAAGCACAACATCTATTTTGTCTTTGAAGATATCCCATACTTTACCACCCAAGTCCACAATTTTAGATACTTTCTTTTCCCTTGCAAACCTTTTAAGGTCAAATACCATGACTTCGCCTTTTATCCCTGGTATTGCACGAAACTGAAAACAGGACGGAAGATAAAATTTCTTTTTGCCGGACTGGCAGTTTAATTCCTTTGCCCATTTTAACGCACATTCAGGTGTTACTAATCCCGCCCCATCAAAAGGAATAATTTCTAACGGTTCTTTATGATGCTTCATGCCTTTATGGCCAACAGGATTGTATTTCTTATTTTTCCCTGTCCCTGACACCTCCACTATATCCGCTTTTTGTTTGATTGTCTTTTTATAATCCTCGATAACAACAATATTGGGCATGTATGTAACTGGCGTACTGTCTGTAGTCACCATAGCATAATACGCATTCCATTTTGAAGGACAGTCATAAACAAGTGTTTTCGGCATTCCGCATAACAGGATATCATTCAGCTTATCAACAATATCTTTCTGTACAAACAGGTTTTTCTGTGTCCGTGAATGTCCTGCACTACAAAATGTAGAAACATATTTACATTGATCCGTTGTTTCTAATTTGTAATG
The DNA here is from genome assembly GCA_910585935.1 of uncultured Lachnospiraceae bacterium. Lineage (GTDB taxonomy): Bacteria > Bacillota > Clostridia > Lachnospirales > Lachnospiraceae > MGBC136627. The sequence continues at coordinate 3,807 of CAJUHN010000053.1, forward strand.
ATTATCTGCACCCAGTATTTTATTCCCCTTTTCGTCTAATATATATGCTTTATTGGTCACTGTCAATTCACCATTACATTCAATAAGTTTATCATACCTTTCAACATTCTTCCCTACATCAAGCGTAAAATAAGATGGAATAATGGTATATCCGCTCTTATTCTTTTTAGGCTCATTATCATCTGGACTTTTATTTAAATGAAGCAAAATTCTGTGCAATTCACTTTCGCTTGCCAGATTTTTAGAATTAATCTGCTTATTAGGCGTTAATATTATTTCATTTTCATATGTACCATCTTCATTTTTTACCATATCATTAATTTTAATGCTTTGGACTTCCACCATTTTATTCAATATTCATTCCTCCACAATTTATAAATCCAAAATCCACAATAACAATAAATTAATAGCCACACTTATTACTTCTCTTTTTAAAATCAAATCCACCACACAATATTAATTCATCATTACACCACTTTAGAAAAGATAAGTCATATCGGATATAGATTTATTGATTTCTATTCTCCGAAATGGCTTGTCTGCTCTTATAAATTAATCTCTTTTAATATCATATACTCTGTCAAAATAAGTCATTGCATACTCTACAAAGCTATCATAAATCTGTATTTCAGCCGCCCAATCAACTTCCTCATTTTCAAGCTCTGATAATACATAATTTATAACGCATTCTTCCGTAACACAGGCTTCTCCGCTTCCTATGCGAATAGGGAATTTGAATATCTCGCCTGCACGTACAAGATTAACACTATACACCCATTCATCATCACATATTTTATTAATTTCAATTTCTAAGTATAGTTCAAAACTCGGAATCTGGTATGCATCTGGTAAGTATGCCTTTATGTATTTCGTATCATCATTTGCATCATATTCCAGTTTCCCATTCAGCTTCGCCTTTTTGGATGTTGGCATTATCTCTTTCGCCCTTTCAAGTAATCTGTTATCAATTTTGGATTCCTTAATTGGATATCCTTCCTTCAATATTCCCATTTCTTTTTCTGTCCATGCCTCATTCATTTGTTTTAGTCTCCTTTTCTACTAAAATTTTAGTTTCATATTTACTATTCTCTTTAAATGGCTTTACCATATTCTTTTGCTTTTTGCATTGCTACTTTTCCAGCTTCGTCTTCAGAATCAAATATTCCACACCGTACCTTATTACCGTTAACAACCAACTCAACAATATATTTATTTTTTACCTTATATACATACCTATATTTTTTTGTTCGCTTTCTTTTTAACCCAATACTATTTGCCTTTAGTATTATTGTTGTTTCTGTCCTATTGTTTAGCCTGTTTGCAACTTTTTTCCCTTCAATCGGATAGTATTTTTTCAATATCTCAATCTCTTCTTCTGTCCAATATTTATGAGGTTTTATACCCAACTTGCTAACTTGTGAAAAAATTGCTTGTTTTGATCTTTTATTTAACCTTGTTTGTACTTTTTCTCCTTCTTCAGGATAATATTTATATAATATTTCATTCTCTTCCTCTGACCATTTGTTGTCGTTCACATATGATATACCAAGCATTTTTGCACGGCTTATACATTGCTTTTTCGTTTTTCCATCTAATCTTTTGTATACGCAACTTCCTTCTAATGGATAATATTGTTTTATTATTTCATCTTCTTTATCTGTAAATATACTTTTCTTATAACTTATTCCCAACAAATTAGCTTTTCTTTTTATTGCACCAACTGTCTTATTTGGGATATATTTAACTGTATTTGTTCCATAATCAGGATAATATTTTTTTAATAGTCCAATTTCTGTTTTTGTCCAACTGTTAGGTGCTACCAAATCTAATCTGATAACTTGCCCCTTTATCGCTTCTTTCGTTCTCTGCTTTAATCTGCTCTTGACCTTTATTCCTTCAATTGGATACCACTCCTTTAAAATTTCAATTTCTTCTTCTGTCCAGAAATTGTCAGGTGCTTTTATCCCCAACTTATGCGCTATTGCATATATAGTACATCTAGTCCTACCGTCCAACCTTTTTTCTACATCTCCCCCTTCAATCGGATACCACTTCTTCAAAATTTCTATTTCTTCTTCTGTCCACTCTCTTCCTTCCAACCGCTCCTCAATCGCCCTAAATCCACTAACCACATCCATAAATTCATCCATCACAATGAACTCGTTCACATCAAAGCCAACTTCATATTGCTTACCTTCTTTTTCACACTCTTTCTTCCGCTTTTCAATCTCTCCCCTTAATTCATTCGGAAAACTAAGATTAGCAGCATCAGAAATAAACTGGCTATTTGCAACCAAATCAAATATCAACGGTATAGTTTTCTTACCACAAGCAAATGCACGTCCAATCATCTGGAAATACATATTCGCACTAATTGTCTCCCTGAGCATGATTACACCATCAATATCACCATGAATGCCCTCTGCAAGCATATTGACTGACAGGCACAACTTGATTCCATCTTCTGTATCCTTTTTAAATGCCCCAAATTCCTTATCTTTATCTGTATTTTTACAATGTACTTCATATAATCTGACCGTAAATCCAGCATCAAGAAACCATTTTTCTATTACTGGCTTCATTGCTCTTAAATGTGTGGTATTTTTCAGAAATACAACAAACTTCTCGTTGCCACTTACTACATATTTCTTAAAAATATCTGATATACCATGCCCCTTGTCCAAATTCTCTTTTAAAATTTTCAATTCCTTTAACAGTTCTTTTTTCTCTTCATCACTGTTACAGCTTCGTTCTATTTTCTTATTCAAACTTTCCGTATCTTTCTCATACGAGTAGACACCACAAACGTATCTCGCCATAGGCAGAATACCATCAAGAATCGCCTGAGATAAACTCATATCACAAGCCAAATTTCCATTAAACAGTTCTTCAGCCACATTACGGCACTTATCCAAATATCTAATAGGAGTTGCCGACAATCCTAATACCTTTGCTTCAGGATACATTTCTAATAAAACATTGATACCTTTTGACCACTCTTTGGCTAACGCTCTATGCATCTCATCAAGAAAGATATAATCAGGTTGCAATAATTCCATTATTTCCTGCTTCATATTTGGCATATTCCAGTAGATATTACATTCTAAATTGTCTAGTATCTTTTCATCCAATTTTGATTTAAATTGGTCATTGATTTTATGACTTGTAGACAATACAAAAAATCTACTGTTCGGATTATCTTCAATCAATTTTGCCATTAAAAGGCTTTTGCCTGAACCTGTTGGTTGAACAACCGCCACTCGTTGAATACCTTCGCCATACATACGGCAAATATTTTCATATGTCTTCTGATTATGTTCGTGTAAAGGTTCCATAAATCCATCCTCCAATTCATTCATAAATTTTTCTCTCTATCTCATACTTCTCTATTCAATCTCTCATTTTTTCAAAATTACAAAAAAATCAAAAATTCCATGGAAAATTTCAATTTTCCTTCAAAAATCAGAAAAAAAATTCAAAAAATCCGTAACAAAAATAAAACCTAAAGCATTCCCGATTCTGGGAATGCTTTAAATCAATTTCCATATACATCACTATTAAATTTTCACTTACTAATGGAATTTCTGAATTTGTGTGTTGTATGTATCAAATATTATTTTCGGATATGCAAATTATGCACATCCTAATTTTCTGCAATCCATGTACTGCCAATACAATAAATCGCTTTGCAAAAATCAGAACATTTGTTCTATATTTGCAATTATACCGAATGTATGTTTGTGTGTCAAGAGTAAAAAATACCAGCCATCTTGTTTTATTGTTATGACTGGCATTTTCATACATTATATGTATATATGTCCAAATCTGAAAAATTTCTATTCTTCATCACTTGTGATTTTGAATTCTCCATTACTTAAATCATCTGCACATTTCGATGCAAATTCGTATAATTTCTGGTAATATAAACCGGAATTTATTTCTTCTACACTTCTACTCTGCAAACTTGCAATCAATTTGACTATGTTTTTATCAGTATTTCTCCAACATTGTAAATATTGACCTGCTCTTTTGGTTGGATTTATATAAATAATAATACATACAAAAATAATTGATATTATTGAAAATAATATTCCACATTTTTTTATCATAATAGTCATTTCATTAGCAAAATCATACAATGACAATACTAATCCAGAAACAGTAAATAATAATGATAATCCATTTACAGATTTGGCAACTCCTTGAAAAATAAAAAAAACACGAATATAATCGAAATTTCTATCACACAATACAATGAAAAAATCCTTTAACTCTTCTAATTCTAAATTCTTATTTATAATATCTTTATAATTTTTCATTTTTTGCTCATGAGTATTTATCCTTACTTTACAAGTAATTGCAGCAATTATGATTGTTGCAAATAGACATATGGCAATAAAATATATAAAAAACATAACATTATCCTCCAAACAATGTTTTCACAATATTACCACCTCCACTATTAGCGCACAATCCCACTATAATTCTGTCTAAATATACCTTTAAATCCCCACGCCCTACCAATTCCTCACCCACACACCCAAAAGGCTCTCTGAAGATTACGTTTGGACATATTTAGTTCTTTGGCTATTTCATCAAGAGTTGATTTTGCAGATGTGCCATTCTGGCATGTCTGCATATACTGATTGGAACCTGTACCACCTTGTTTATATCCTCTAAGAGACACATAAGTTTCTAATGCCTTCCTATCTTTAGCGGGATCATTCTTACGTCTTCCAAAATTATCAGAAATTAAAGCACGAAGTTTTGAATTTTCATCCAAATCACCTGGCTATTGAAAGAGGAATTTCATTGATAACATATTTCCCTTTTCACATATATATGTTACAATTTAAAACGTGAAAGGGGATAGTCTAATGGATAAAAAGTTACAAGTTTTTGTTTCATCAACATATACAGACCTTATCGAAGAACGTCAAGCCGCTGTTGAAGCTATCCTTAATGCTGGTCATATTCCTGTTGGTATGGAACTGTTTAAAGCTGGTAATGAATTACAATTAAAAACCATATATAAATGGATTGACGAATCTGATGTATTTATACTTATTTTCAGTGGGCACTATGGCTCCATTGAAGATGAATCTGGCATAAGTTATGCAGAACTGGAATATAGGTATGCTCTTTCTAAAAATATGCCTACATATGCTATTTTTTTAGATGATGGCGATGGCATATTTAAAAGAGTGTCTACAAATGATAAATTTAAAGATAACCATTCCAATTTGCACAATATTTTTAAAATGTTAGTATTTTCTAAACCGACCAGAAAAGTAACCAATATATCAGATCTCAAAATTGCTATAAGTAATATATTAATTGAGTATAGTATACTAAATTCTGCTATTGGATGGGAAAAAGTACATTATGACAAAAATGTAAATAATTTTGTACAAGCAATATACCAACAAAATCCTGAAAACCTTACATCCTTATTTAATAATACTGATGCCAACAGTAACTTCATGCATTATTATAATATTTATAAAAATTTTGAATTAGATTCCATCTCTAATATTACAACAAATAAATGCATTATAAATCCATTAGGAAATCCTATTTCTGACATAAAAACAATTCGTGTAGATGTTAGCGGAATAAATGATTGGATGTTAAATGAACTAAATAAAAATCCTACTGATTTATATCAATTATCTTCTCGTAGTTTTGAAGAACTCGTTGCTGAAATTCTCACGCGTAAAGGATATAAAGTTGAACTAACTCCTGCTACTCGAGATGGTGGGAAAGACATTTATGCTGCGCGTAAAGATGATTTGGGATCGTTTTTATATATTGTAGAGTGCAAAAAATATAAACCTACACATAAAGTTGGTGTAAATGTATTACGAGATTTGTATGGTGTTCTTTCAAAAGAAAGAGCCACTTATGGAATCGCTGTTACTACCTCTTATTTTTCTAAACCAGCACAAGAATTCCAACAAGAGATTCAGTTCCAAATGTCATTACAGGATTTCAATTCAATTAAACAATGGTTATTTGATGTTACACATACATAATTATTATCAAATCCATTGCCTTTGACATCCCACACTCAAAGGCACTATTTTTATCTAATCTCTCATCCCACCCCCATTACATAACTTGATCCTAAACTCCTCCAACTCTTCAATCGGAAACACTTCATTCTCAGGAACATCGCTAATAACTAAATCTGTTTTTGTTGCTTCTATAATCAGGTTGTGAAAGTCAATGTTTTTGACTTTATAGATTTTATCTGCTACTGATAGGTATTGAATTTTTGTATTGTTAATTGTTTGAATCCTCCGTAACATCTACTTCTTTTACTTCATATATCATACTTAAAATCTTCATCCCATAATCATACAATTCCTTATTAGAAAAATCATCTCTGTTTCTTCCGGTTACAAGCAATATACCATCACGATTATTCTTAAAAGCACCATCTTTACAATTCAATTCCTTACACTTCTTTTCTAATTCAGGAATACCAAAAATCAACTTGTCATATAATACCTGTTCTTCCTCGCCCATTTCCTTATAAGCATGAGCATCATATATACCACATAAATAATGAAAAATAGCATCATCATCCAAATGTTTCATATCACTCATATAGAGAAAGTAATGCAACAGTTCATGCCGTATATTTCGTTTCGTATCCTCTAAATCATCCATGCAATAATATACATTAATCATATTCTGTTTACCTATACTGGTAAAATTACCTCTTTTAGCATAATTAGTCTTTCCTTCGCTATCTTTTGCGAAATCAGTATGAAATACAATCGGTAAAATATCTGTACTCATGTTTTCAAAGAAACTGTATTCTTGTTTTAACTTATCACCAAATTCTTTCGCATATTCTATGAAGTCACTGTATTGCTCACCAAACTCAGCATAGTAATCTTTATACTGATCTATCTCTTTCTTAAATTGAGACATTTCAGCCATAAGCTGTTTACGATTGTTTATGTAACAGATTCCTTTACTCACAGATGGCTTCTTTGCAAAAACATAATTTCTCTGGAAATCCGCATAATCCCAAAAGGAAACATCTACTTTCACAGGCTTCTTATATTTGCAATTACCATAATGTTCACACTCAAAACAATCCCCATATGTAACGTCTTCGCCTGTCAGTTCACAGATATCCCTCATTGAATCTGTTTCAATCTCATATAAATCGTATTCATCTTTCTTTAATGGCTCTGTTATAAGATTGATAATATCTATACATTCCTGTTTTAATGACATTGTATTTCTCCTTCTCAAAAATCTAATGGCAGAGATAAGGAATATCCTTGTAATTCTCTTTACCTGTCTAACTGGCAGACCATATAATCTATTTCTTTTTTAACGTGCTTGCACCATAAGCACCCATTTCCCAATCTTTCTAAATCCCCCAGGATTCCTTTAATTTATTCAAAAACTGCATTGCTTCATTATCGCCAGTTACATCAGGATGGTATTTAGTGGCAAGTGTCCGGTAAAATTTTTTATAATACTCTTTCTCTTTTTCATTACTAAGACCACTGTTAAAACTACTTGTCCCATAACTGCCGGAATATTTATTGTAGTTACTTTGATAATCCCTCTGGTAACTACGGCTTCTTTCTTCATATTCTTTACGGGATTTGTATTCCTTCTTTATCTTTTCAAGATAATCTAAATTTCTCAATTTGCCGAAAATATCATAACACCGATCATATTCATTCTCTTGTACTTCATATTTTTCAGCAAACTCATGCTTCTTTGCCTTATACTCACGCAAAATAGCATCGTATTTTTCTTTTACCTTATATTCTTCTGTTTGCGCAAATTCAGCTTTTACCTTATCTTCTAAAGTATCCAGTTTACTTTCTATTTCTGCCCACACTAAATCAGAATCTATACCCATTTCTTCAGCAATATCATCTATCTTGCTGCTTATGATACAGTCATACCATCCGAAATCCACTAAATCATAATACTTGATAGTTGTTACATGGAACTGATTCTTCCGTACTTTTCCCTTATCATCACGGTAGCTTTTATCATGGAGTGTTATTTTATATGCTGTTTTAATTGGACGCTCAAATTTTTCATCTGAATATGTATAACCATAACTTGTATAAGGAACTCCGTTTACTGTCCAATTTGATGTAGTAACACATAATTCCTTGCCACATCCAATAGAATTATAACTTTTCATCTGTATTTCCTGAATATAACAATACATCAGTTCACCTCCTGATACTGTAGTTACTTCTCATAATTAGTTAGTAACTACATATCCTTAATCAATAAGTCTCCTTTTCATCCAAAAAATATACTCATGAGCAATCGTTAGATTGCGAATGAATCAGTCACCGCCGCTTTTTGCGGTGGCTGCCTACTGTCAGAGACTACACAAACTCATAATCATTCTTATCAATCAAGCTAATCACTTCTAATACTTCTTTTTGTGTTGATTTATCCTTACAACTCTTAGTCATTTGGATAATCATTTTCATAGAATATACAGGTAACAATAATGAACGTAACTTCTCCCTATACCTCATCCATTCCAAACGCTCATATTCATAGCATCCATTGTATGATTGTCCACAATTTGCCCATTTCTTTTCAAGATAGGCATTTTTACTTATTACTGGCTCACAAGCTGCCAAACATGATACCAATAATGAATCTGTCAATTTCTTATTCTGTAAATTCTCTTTATCCTGTTTTGTCATAAATAATCTGTCTCCTTTTATGTTGTCTCTGACAGTAGGCACAGCCTAAATTCCTCAAAGTCCAGCAGAGCTGTCCTTTTCTGAATTTAGTCCGTGATTATTATTGGAGCATCTTGTCACATTGTTTCGCCGCAAAAAGCGCGGCTTCACAATATGCCAATCTGTCCAATAATGATATGTTTTTGTAAGCAGATAATTTTCTTTGGGGGAGAATCCACAAATATGATATATAAATACACTTCTATGAATCATACCCATTATCAATAACCTTTTTCATCATTTGATTTTGTCCCCCTTTTCTTAATAAATATATATAGGATTTGGGGACAAACTTATTTCACACGGCAGTCTTACAATAGTAACCTTTTTGTAATCTAACTATAATAGTCCAGGCTTAACCCCCTTTTTTAAGCGTTAACCTCTATTATAAGCTTTACGCACAAATACGGGGGTTAAACTACTATATGTAAATTGATCTGGTAATCTATTCCAGTAAAAATTAACCACCCTCAAAATTTTAATTTTCACTTAAAACGGTACAACCTTCCATGCACTCTTATATTTTTTCTTCTTTTTGTTACCATTTTCATCAGTATAATTACGTGTAGTTTCAAATTCTTTTATACGGTAATCTATTTCCCGTTCTTCCAGTATCTTATTTAAAGTATCTGCTTTCTTCAAAAGCTTGCCATCCTGTTTTGCATTGATCTTTTTAATCAATTCACTTCTATCTTTTAGCTGTAATAATACAACCTCATCCTTAACCATTTTTTGCAAATAACTATTCAGTTCATAATCTTCATTTATCATTCTATATGTAAACCTCCCTGTCCCTTCATCATAAAACCCAAACATCAATGCCAAATATTTACAATATCCAAATGTATCAAATTTCTTTAACATAATGGAATAATCCGCTATATCCTCTTTCTTTTTAAAATACATAGGTTCATTAATTCTTTTTGTATATGAGTTTGGGATCACATTTCCATTTTGGTCATATACCAAATCATCATACAAAATATTATTTATGTCATTCTGCATGGGATACTTTTCTATCAGCTTATCTACGGAATATCCATTATCCATATAAAAATCAGCCATTTCAATTTTCTTCTCCATGGTTCTCTTCAATCCAGCCAACTTTTGATTGTTTATTATTTTTATATAGATATTCAATTTGTCATCTTCATTTTGGATACGTTTCCTACCAATGCACTGTATCAATGATCCAATATCCACTATATCAATTACGATATGCTTAACATCCGTATCAATAATATTTATGCCAGCGTCAAAGCAAGATGTAGTAATCAAAAACTGCTCATTGAATCTTTGGTTTATGAGAATATCTTTTATCTTATTCCTGTCCACATATTCATAGTATTTTCTATTATTGGCACTACAATTAAAAACACAATACTTTTTATATTTTGAATAAAGCTTATAAGCTTTTTCAGCCGATTGTATAAAAAATATTCCCTTATCACCCTTTGCAACACCCTCTTTCAAGAATTCTTCCATGGTTTTATCTTTATGGAAAAATGTCAGTTGCTGAATAAAAGAAAAATCAAAAGGAATTTCATATTCAATAGCTTTTTCCAATCCATTATCCTTAATATATTTTCTCATGTATCTTGCCATGTGGTCACCTGTCGCTGACATAAATACATGGACTGATTCTGTATTACTCATAATCATATTAAAGGATATTGCTGTCTTGTTATTAAAACTGCTATCATTAAAAAAGTAATGGAATTCATCACATACAACAAACATATATTTCGACAAATCAAACTTATTTGTATTATGCAGCACACTATACTCTAATGACTGATATGTAATCACTTCTATTACATCCACTTTCCCATCTGCTTCTATCTCATACTGAAATTGTTCAACACAGTTTGATCTATGGATCAGCATGAGGATTTTGCCATTTACAGATTTTGCCATATCATATAGTGTATTTTTACAAAAATAGCTCTTTCCTGCTCCCATGGGTGACGCAATCAATATATTATCTCTTGGCTTCCATTTTTCAACATCTTCCTTTTTAATCAAATCTGTTACCCTTATTTTCTTCATTGGCACACCCTCCATCTATCGGCTCATATATTTGTCAATTGCCGACTTCAATTGTGGTGTGTCATTGAAAAAGAATACATTCCTACCAGTCTTTTTCAAATCTGGTTGCATATCAATAAGGACAAACCCTTTTTGCATTAAATAACCTGCCATACGTTGATTGTATACAATAAAATTCTTCTTATTTTCTCTATCTATTACTATGATCTATTCCTCCTCCCAAAATAACAATGTTCTTTCTATATCTTCTACATCCACATCATTGCCAACACGCAAATATACGGTCACAACATTTTCTGAATATGGATTCATTGCACCTGAATCAAGTATGTATTCACCTTTTGTAGATATATTTCTTTCATAGTGCCAATCCACAAAATCAGCAAATACACCAGATTCACAGAGAAAATCCAAACTGTCTTTGAATTTGTCTACATCTATGGTTTCTGTTTTTCTGGAAGTCTTATAATATATTTCTGCTTTTGTGATATGTAGCAGATTATTTGTGATTGCTGAATTTAATTGTTTTGTTGTTGTTCTTTTTCGCATAAATACATATTCTCCTTATTTACAGGCGGCATATCTGAAAATACACCGCCCTTTTATTTATAGTTACATTGATTACTTCTACATTTTTATGCCGACTGCACAATTTCAAAATTTACGTATGCTACCCTGTGGTTACTATTTCTACGAACTATTTCTGAAATGCCCTTTTTATATATTCCACTTCAATTTCCATGTCTGACATTCCATTGTTAAATTCAAACCTGTAATAAATGTCTCCGTACTCGTTAGAATCATTATAGATACTATCAATGATATCCATATCAATAATTGTATTAGTGCCCTCCCGGTTAATCTCTATTTCACGGTCATTTACATCAATCGTACAGTCATCCATATTGATATATACTGAGCCAGTATCAACATTTCTTACTTCAAAGATTCCATAATTTCCAGAATCGATTAGCTCCTTAAATTGCTCCCATGTAAGCTTTGTCCCTTTGTCCGTTACATTAAAACAGATGGTGTAACCACAAATAGTAAAATTATAATCAAAGTAAGTACTGCCTTCCCATTCTTCCTCTAAATCTGGGTCATCTGATTCTGTTTCAACACCGCCAATTGCATAATTGATATACTGATGCTCTGCTTCAATCGGCAAATTTACAGTAATTACACTGTCCACTTCAATTTTTAGCCTTTCGTCAGTGAGTGCAAAACTCTTTTTAGGAAAAAAATCTGTCATGGCATTATAATAGTTATACTTACTAAGATAGATACCTCCTACTGCCTTTGCCAATAACTCCTTTACCTGTGTTCCTGTTACTTTTACTGCTTTGTTTGTCATAATATCTGTTCTCCTTTTTGTTTGATTTATTTTGATATTTCTATATCAGTAGACATGCCGAAATGGTACATCTACTGTATACTTCTCTTTTTTCTTTGGGTGAGACGGAATATCCCACCCAATACATTTTTATTTGACATATGCGTATTCCAAAATCATAAAAACAACAAATCTCTATTACTCTTTTTCTTGCTAGATTGCTTTGTGACCATTTTCCACTGTGGAATAACCACTTCATTTAGGTATTCAGATAATATTTCTACATCCGATTGCTTTAAACATTCCATTCCACCTTTGAATCTGGATAAATCATTTACGTCCACGCCTACATTTACAGCAATAGCCTTTAGCATCAAGCCTTGATTGGTAATTTCAATCAGCTTCTTTCGGACTGAATCGTTATTAAGTGACATTATTTACCTCCATAATGCAATATCTGTTATTTATGTGTTTAAAATATATTCTGTATTGATAGAATATCCATAATTTTTCTATACTCCATCAACTCACAATAGCTACCATATCAATTCACAATTATTACAAATTTAATTCATATTTTCATAGTGCAGGCGGCATATTAACCGCCCACATCCATATTTATTGTCTACTTACTTTTATTTCTACTTGCCAGCAGCCGTTCCCTTGCCGACATTTTCTTTTCAGACTCTTTTTCAATAACTGCTGATTTTCTGTTGGCAAGAAAATTTATATTATCCATAGTAATATCATCATCCTCCATAGCCTTTTCTGCTTTTTCCTGTTCTTTCCGAATAGAATCAGCTAAACTATTGATATATGCTTTAGGAAATGACATGCCGCCCAAATACAAAACTGTCTCTGTATTTCCATATCCCATATAGGTATCAATAGGCTGTCCAACAACATCAATCACAGAATTTATTTCAATAGCGCCTTTATCCTCTTTAGCTTCTGGCTGTGACAATCCAATATATTTAATCTTCTTGTTTGGTTCAATTGTTGCATAAATCCCATCATTAATAGTCGCAAGCAAATTGGACTGTTCATTCTGTGCTACTTTATGAATCATGGCAACTCCAGATGTTTCCAGTAATGCTTTCTGTTCCGCAATATCTATCACACCATGAATCGAACTTGGGACATCGCCAATATTAATAAATGAGTCAAATAGTCCGGCAAAACTCCGATTGATAGACAGTTTGTCTTTCCGCTTATTATTGTCAAGAATAAAGATTGCACCAAAACTGTTTTTAAGCGGTATAATCTCCGACAATGCTTCATAGGCATTTATCCTTGTTTGTAATGATTCTTCCATTGATGGCAAGATTATTACAAGTCCTACTTTCTTTTCTGGATTTTCTGCAATAACTGATGATAAAAATGGCCCATCTCCACTCCCTGTACCTCCGCCAAGCGAAAATACTGTAAATACATACTTCTCTGTAATCTGGTTTTCTAATGTTTCCAGAACTTCATCTATGGATTCTGATAATACTTCTTTCGCCTTATCACGGTTCTTTGAAGCGCCCTCGCCATTTTTAATATGAAGTTTGTTCGGACTATTGATTAAATCCAAATCCTGTTGCGCCAGATTCACATAGTATGCCTTATATCCTTTCTTCTCCATCATCTGTGCTACATTTGCACCTGCGGCTCCTACTGCTAAAAACCTGATTTTTTCCTTTAACTTATTGCTCTCCATTAAAAAGTGCCTCCTTTATTGATTTTCCTTTTGACAAAATATAGAACATATCAGCTTTATTGACTTTCAGCTTGCTTGAGATATATTCTGCATCACGCAACGCCCATACTTTTCTATTGATGGTCATTTTAGAATACGAGAGGTCGGTTTTGTTTACTTCATCTGCAATCTCTTTCAATGTCATGCCAGTTCCTGGACTATCCGCTCCCGAATCCATCAATATAGTCAGTATCAATAACTGAACCTTATCAATTACCATATGTACCACCTCGCTTTCGCATCGTTTTCTGCTTGTTATTAGTTCCTTATTAATTCATATATGATTAAAAAATATCAGGCTTTTCAGCCCTATAACCTCTCAATAAGCATCCCTCCCAATATTTATTTCTCCAAGCTATACTGATTTTGCCTTTCAATATTAAATACACTTTTCTAATACTCTTTTCCCCACTTTGAGGGAAACTTTTTAATATTTCTCTGTTTTATGAATAATAAAATCCGTCAAAATTTTCTATGGGATTTAAAGCAACCACAAAAATTTTGTATTGCTGCCAAAAGTTACTAATGGAATATTGCTGAAACGCTTGACTTGCTA
>CAJUHN010000054.1 GCA_910585935.1 uncultured Lachnospiraceae bacterium
ATGAAGAGGTTGCGAAGAGAATAGAACGAGAAGAGGCTAGAGAAGAAGGAAGAGAAGAAGGAAGAGAGGAAGGAAGAGAGGAAGGGAGAGAAGAAGGAAGAAAAGAAGGGAGAAAAGAAGGGAGAAAAGAAGGACAGAGAGAGGGAAGAGAAGAGGTTGCTATGCAGATGATTTCTATAGGAATGAATGACGAACAAATTCAACAGTGTACAAAACTTTCGCTAGATAAAATCCAACAATTAAGAAAAGTGGTTAAATAATTATATAAGAATCATAAAAGTAAGGGAATTGATATGCTCCCTTCTAGGTAGATAAGTGAAATAATAAAAACATGTCACCTAGGAGGGAGTATATTTATGTTAAAAAAACAACAGAACTATCTGATAAAGCAGAACTGTTTATGGAATATATCAGATGTGGCTGATGTAATAGAGATAATGGAATAGTCATATAGGTTACAATTATAGTTAAAAAAAAGATTATTTATAAGATTTTAAATTTTGCATGGAAGTAGATGAGAGTAAGAGTTAAATTAAAAGAAAATTCTTAAAATTGTAGAAAAGTTACCGATTATATGATAGAATAAAAAACAAAGATAAACATAAAATATATTTTTCTTAAGGTTGTTTATTTTTTGTTTTTTATAATCATTTGAAGAAAAATTATGATTAGTTAATATAATTATATTAACTAATAAGTGAAATAAATAAGAAAGGAATAAAAAATAATGGAAAATTATTTTGAAGCTTCTCTATTTGATGAACTAGAACCTCTTTATCCTGATACCGATCCTAAAAAAGGGAAAAATCTACATATGATAGCAACAGCTTCTAACACTTATGCAGGAGTACATATTATGCTTTCTGGACTGACGCCCGGAAAATTTGTCACCTTTGAGGTCATTCCTCCTACAAGAAAAACGGTGCTTACTAAGGATGATGGAACAATAATGGAGAGCTATACTGAAGATCAGCGCTATAAGTTATTTGAGTTACTTCCTTTGCCAGTAGAAGTGAATACAGGTGCAGTTTCTCGTACTGAGTGGATGGATGGAATGATAAATGATTCTGTCATTCGTCGTGCTCCCTTTACCGTTTATGATGTACTTCGCCCTTGTATTAATGTGATCACTGCCCAAGGAGCTGTTATGGCACTGGCATTTCGATGTAAGGTAGATGCAAACGAGCGAGAGTTGAAGAAATGGGAGTTTATCATCACTCACGATGGAGTTTCCAAGAGATTGACTTTTGAAGTAGAGATTTTTCCAGTACAAGTTTTAGAAGCAGGCGTTAAAGATCATAAATATGTAAATTGGATCAGTTGTAAGGGGATTGCAGATTATCATCATACTCCTTTATTCAGTGATGAGTGGTATAATATATTTGAGAAATATTTGCGATTAGGAAAATATGGGAGACAAAATATGGTTTTACTTCCAGCAGAACTTTATTTTGAAATTCAAGAAGGAACTTGTCGGCTGAATGAAGAGAAACTAGATCGACTGATTGCTATTCTGGATAAAGTAGGTATTCACTGGATTGAAGGTGGTCAGTTTGCCAGACGAAAAGATGGCAAATGGGAATCCACCCAAGCGGAGATTCAGATAACTCACAGAATCATTCCGGGAGAAGGAGAGAAGGAGTTGGCAGATATGTGTATTCAGCTCTATACTTACCTTAAAAAGCATAATTTAACCAAGCGTTGGTTTCAGAGTTTCATGGACGAACCTTTAGACTATTTGGCAGATACTTATGTTACAGGAATTCAGATAATCAAAGAAAATATGCCTGAAATTCCAATATTGGAAGCTACTATTGCCAGAGAGAGTATTGCTGGAACAGTAGATTACTGGTGTCCTACCATAAATAAGTATGAAAAATATAGAGAATTCTTTGACAGTCGTCATGAAAAGGGAGATCATATCCTTGTTTATACTTGTTTAGATCCAGCAGGGAATTATTGTAACCGATTATTGGATCAAGAACGAATTAGACAAGTCTGGCTTGGATGGGCACCTGCTCTGTATGATAATATAGAAGGATATCTCCATTGGGGCGGCATGTTTATGAATCAAATGGATTTTTATCGGTTAAGTGCTCCTTTACCAGATATTACTGACTATGATACGTCCCGACAAGGTTGCCTGCCAGCAGGTGATCCAGCTATTATGTTTCCAGGATTTTATGAAGTATATTCTAGCACTCGATTGGAAGCCCATAGAATTGGTCTAGAAGATTTGGTATTATTAGAGAAATTAAAACAACAAGAACCTATCTGGGTAGAAGAACTAATTCATATGGTATTTCGCCGATATGATGAATATGAAAAAGATGTGGCACAATATCGAAAAGTACGACGACTTTTATTAGAGAAGGCTTCTAAAGAGTTAAGATAAAAATTTTTCTTTCTTCTCGACAGTATGATTTTTTAAATTTTCTCATAATAGTTAACAAGCTAGCAAAAAGGAAGGAACTATTCCAAAAGAAACCTTTTGAAAGATGTCAGCGCTTAATAAGTAAGTTCCATTAGGAATTGCGAATGTAGTGTCTGTTACGTCTAGAACGGAGTGAAAAAGAGGTTTCGATGGAATATCTCCTTCCTTTTGCTAAAATGTTCTCTTTTTTTATATGTTTCATAATTTTATTTCCCCTTAAGTTCACATCTATAAAACAAAACATTTTCTATATTAAGTAATCAGTGTAGATTCAACCTAAAATGTTTTTAATCTTTATTTATGTTTAAATAGAATTATTGAGGAATGAAAGGAGTTGTGATAATATAGAAAATAAGTAATATACGAAAAAAGCAAATATGGAAAATATTAAAAGACATGAAAAAAGACGAATAAAAGAATATATAATTAGGATGGAAAACAAAATGAAATATTTACGAAAATTAGCGAAGATTTTAATTCTTCTTATATTTGTTTTTATGGGCATTGCATTGTTTCAATTTGAAAGAGAAGAGGAGATACATCCTCTATTGTCAAATCAAATGGAGTTTTATTTTAATGAAAAATGGAGAATGGTTTCTATAGATGGCACAAAAATATCTGAAGCGGAACGAGAAAATCATGATATAATTCAAGAACGAATTAAGACAGCATTGGCAGAAGGGAAGAGTCAAGAGGTAAATTTGCCATATGCAGGAAAAAGTAAAGCGGGTGATATTATTGTTTTTAAAAATACGCTGCCAAAAGAATATGCAGGAATGATATTGAATTTTTCCACCACAGATACTATAGTATGTGTGGTTTTAGACGGTGAAGTTATTTATCAGTATGGAACTTTAGATGATGAAGTACATGAAAAATGGTCTAGAACCAAGGAAAATTTTGTGAATATTCCAGATATATACCAAAACGGAGAAATTTGGATTGAATTGACATCTTCTCGTCCAGATATGGCAGCAGCGCTTAGTGATATAAAAGTTGAAACAAAAAATACCATAGTGATAGGGGTGGTTGAAAATAATATTACTGACATTGTATGCTGTCTGTTAATTATAATTATGGCAATTATTATGTTTGTGCTTGAATTGATACGGCGCTATACACACCAGCCGACTCGTGGAGAATTATTTTTGGGATGTGCGGGATTCGCTTTGGGAATTTATTGCTTTATTAGAACAGATACTTTAAGTATATTTTACAATATATATGAAGTATATGAAATACAAGAGTATTTAGTAATACTGTTTCCACTGCTTTTAGCACTATATTTTGAACAAAATTTATATATGATATATCCATATCGTTTTTCTGTATTATTAGGGTGTGTGAGTATAAATGCTATAGCACAGATTTTATTGCAAATGTTGGGCATACAGAATGTAGAAGATATAGCAAAGGTATCTGCTATCATGATAGGTTTTATCTGCGTGATTACTATAGTGAGTTTGATACAGTTTGATTATAAAAATAAACGCTATCAGGCATTGTTATCAGTTTTAGCAATGTTTGTATTGTTACTGGGGGGAGTGGCAAATATGATTATAAGCATTATTTTCCAAGATACTTATGGTAACACAATAGGAAAGTATAGTATGACAGTGTTTAGTATCATGATGACAGTTATTCATATTTTACAGCTTTCAAAAGAGTATCAGGCAAAAGCAGAGGAAAATGCACGTCTTTTGGAGGAAAAAGTAAAGGTGACAGAACAGCAGAATATACAGTTGACTCAGGCTAAGCAAGATGCAGATATAGCGAGGCATGAGGCTTTGGCTGCGAATGAGTCAAAAGGAAAATTTTTAGCACATATGTCCCATGAAATTCGGACACCCATTAATGCAGTACTTGGTATGGACGAGATGATTCTGCGTGAATCAAAGGAACAAAATATAAAGGAATATGCTATGGATATCTATACGGCGGGACAGACATTATTATCACTGATTAATGATATTTTGGACTTTTCCAAGATTGATTCTGGAAAAATGGAGATTGTACCGGTAGAGTATGATATCAGCAGCCTGATTCATGATCTGGCTAATATGACTTCACAGCGGGCAGAAGATAAAAATATCAAACTTGAAGTAGAGGTTGACCATGAAATTCCTTCCCGATTGTATGGAGATGACGTGCGTATCCGTCAAATACTGACGAATATTTTAACTAATGCGGTCAAATATACACATGAAGGAATGGTGTGGCTGCGTGTTCAATGCAACAAAATAGATGAAACAGCAGTGCTTAAATTTGAAGTAGAGGATACTGGTATCGGTATTAAAGAAGAGGATCTTCCTAAACTTTCTGCAGAGTTTGAGAGAATTGAGGAGGATCGGAATCGTAATATTGAAGGCAGCGGGCTTGGAATGAATATTACGATTCAGCTTTTAGAGTTGTTAGGTAGTAGGCTTCAGGTAGAAAGTATATATGGAAAAGGAACAAAGTTTTATTTTGAATTAAAACAAAAGATTATTGACCATACACCAATCGGAGATTTTGAATCCAGAGTACATCAGATGGCAGAAAATTATAATTATAATACTAAGTTTTATGCACCAGATGCAAAGATTCTGATTGTAGATGATAATGCTGTCAATCGGAAAGTGTTACGGAATCTGTTGAAAGAAACACAGATTCAGGTGACAGATGTGGAGGGAGGTTTGGAATGTTTAGAGTTGGTACAGAAAAATCATTATGATTTGATTTTTCTTGATCACATGATGCCTGAAATGGATGGAATAGAAACACTTCATCATATAAAAGAACTTTCTGACTATCCTTGTCAAAATACGCCCATTATTGTATTGACTGCTAATGCTGTGTCGGGAGCGAAAGAAAAATATTTATCAGAGGGTTTTGACGATTTTCTATCTAAACCAGTTGTTCCAGAAAAACTTGAAAATATGATAAAAAAAATGTTGCCAGAAGAATTGTTGTTAGAAACTGTTATTAATGAACCAAAAACAGTTTTACAACAACCAGAAACGAGTATATCAGAGGATTTTTTAGAAGAGCTTCCTCAAGTCGATGGCTTGGATTGGCATTATGCTTGGCTGCATTTGCCAGATATGGAACTATTGGAATATACTATAAAAGAATTTTATGCTCAAATTGATTCTGCCGCAGATAATTTGGAGCGATTTTATGAACAGATTGCAGAGCCAAAGCAGCTAGAGCAGTATAGAATTCAAGTACATGCTATGAAAAGTCTTGCAGCTACAGTGGGAATTATACCATTAGCAGGGATTGCAAAAATATTGGAATATGCGGCTAGAGATGGTAAAATAGATGTGATCATATCTATAACAACAGCATTTTTAGAGGAGTGGCGCAGTTATCGAGAGAAATTAAGAGGTGTTTTTGGGATAGAAACAGTGGCTAAAAAAGAAGTGATAGATTATTCTGTTATACAAGCTCTTGTGGAAATGTTGCGGATTTGTATGCAAGAGATGGATATTGATCAAGCAGATCAGTTAGTAGGTCAATTGCAGGCATATGAATATCCGGACGAAATGAGTCAAAATATCCGAAAACTTAAGGAAGCAGTGACAAATTTAGATTCAGAGGAAGCAGATCATCTTGCGGATCTGCTCATAGGACAGATGGAAAAGAAAATTAGTGATTAAAGGAGGAAAAAATGAAAAAAATTTTATTGATAGGAAAGCTTAACAATGTGATGAAAGAAATGAATAAATTTTTGGCACAGTTTTTTCATGTACAACTTTGTTCAGAAAATGTGAGTGTTTTGAAGGGAATGTTGAAAATTATAAATCCTGATTTGATTTTGATTAGTCTGATTGGCGCATATGATATTGATACATCTATATTTTTTATGTTGAGTGACCAGTACACACAGATTCCAGTTTTAACAATTGGCACAAAAGAGGAAAGCAGTACTTTCTTTAAGTATTATGAAGATGGACAGTTTGAAAATCTAATTCGTCCAGTAGAAAATACAGTAATTATGGATGCAGTGTGTAGGAAACTTGGATTGGACAAGAAAGAAGTAGAGAGGGAAGCAGAAGAGGGAAGAAAAGAAAATAATGATAAGAAGCGCATTTTAGTAGTTGATGATAATGGTACTACACTTCGGACAATGAAAGTTATGTTAGAAGAATATTATGATGTTGCTGTGGCGATTTCTGGAGCACAGGCGATGACTTCTATCGGCAAAAAACGTCCAGATTTGATTTTGTTGGATTATGAAATGCCAGTTTGTGATGGAAAAATGACACTTGAAATGATACGCGCAGATGATGATATGAAAAGTATTCCAGTTATTTTTTTGACTGCGATTAATGATCGAGCTAATATTGAAGCAGTATTGAAGTTAAAGCCAGCGGGATATTTTTTGAAGCCAGCGGTGAAAGATAAGCTGTTAGCAGAAATTGATAGAATTTTAAATCTGAATTCTAATTAAATTTTATGTCTGTTTTATATATTTAAGAATAATAGAGATTTTGTTTTTTTATAAAGAAAATTTTTAAATTGAAATGTAGTATTTAGAGATTTGTAAAAAGCAAATTTATAGTTATATGAATAGTTTGTTATCGTTCAAAGTACTTTAAAGTGAAAGGGTCGCTGCGGCAAGGAAGTATTCCAAAGAAGCCACGCTGTTCTTTTTTTGGAAAAGAGAGTTCAATATAATAATAGAATAAGAATGCTGAAATAATAACAAAAATTTCGTACAATTAAGATTGTATTGTTGGTATATGTGTTATATAATAAAACTAAAATATATTTAAAAATAAAGGTTAGTTCAGGAATTAGATTTATGGTTTTTTGTTTCAATAACTTTGTTGCTGGACTGACGACTTTTAAAAAATATGAGTTTGATTGTAGTAAAGGAGGATTTTACATGGATACCCAGTTTGTATGGAGGGATGAGTTCAAAATCGGAGTAGATGTTATCGATAAAGAACACCAGCGGCTTTTTAAGATTATTAACAAGCTTTTTGCATTTAGAGAAGATGAAAAGAGCAGTCAATGGGCATGTCAGGAGGGAATTAAGTTTTTTAAAGGACATGCGATGAAGCATTTTGCAGATGAAGAACAATATATGGAATCTATTCAGTATGAAGGATTAGAGCAACATAAATATATACATAAAGTATTTCAAGAAAATACCCTCCCAGCGCTGGAGAAGGAATTGGAGCAGACAGAGTATGCTCCAGAAGCAATTGATCATTTCTTAGCTGTCTGTGCTGGATGGCTGATTGGACATACAGTGACAGAAGATCTTTCAATCATAGGAAAGTGTATAAGAAAATGGGAAAATCTTTTGCCAAGCGAAGAGCTTGCGGCTATGAAAGAGCTGATCACTCAGTTAGTATTTGATATGTTTCATCTGAAGTCACAAATGATCAGTGATGCTTATACAGGAGAAAAGTTTGGACAAGGGGTATATTATCGTCTAGTCTATGGGACAAAACAGGATAAAAGAAAACAGGAGGTTATTTTAGTTTTTGAAGAAAAGCTGCTGGTTAATACAGTTGGGAAAATTATGAAAGTTTCATCTGATAAATTAAATGCCACGTTAATTCATGCTACTAGATATACAGCACAACAGTTTGTAGGGCGTATTATGAAATACCTTTCAACTGAAGAATTATATGAATTGAAAGAAGAGAATCTTTTATCTTATGAAGAGTTTCAAAGAATATTTGAAAGAGAAAAACTACAAGCCAGTCTGTTGTTTAACACAGAAGAAGGATATTTTGCTTATTGTGTTATTGCACCTCGTATACTTAAAAATGGTGTCGGAACTCCTATTGAGGAGAAAAATGCTATAAAAGAAGTTAAGAAATATATTATAAAGCGAGAGGAGCAGGAAAAGAGAAATAAGAAGAAAGTACTTGTGGTAGATGATTCTAAAAAAGTACGACAGCAAATGAAGGAATTATTAGATGAGGATTATGAGGTCGCACTGGCAGAATCCGTGGTAGCTGCGATTCGGACGATTACTCTGAATAAACCAGATCTGATTTTATTGGAAGATGAAATGCCAATTTGCGATGGAAAACAGACATTAAAGATGCTTCGCTCAGAGAAAGCATTTGCAGATATCCCTGTTATTTTCTTGACTGGCAGAGGCGATCCAGAGAGTGTGAAAAAGATAATGTCTTTGAAACCAACAGGATATCTATTAAAAAATTTAAAGCTGGTGGATATTAAGAAAAATATCGATACTTTTTTTGAAAAGACAAAGGTTTGAGATTTTATGATGTAGTGAGGTAGAGATGAGATTTTTGGATAGGAAGAAAAGGTATTATTGATGTTTATTTGACAAAAGGTTTTCAAAGGGTCGCACAAGAAATGGTATTCCTATTCCAACGAAACCGCGCTTTCGCTCCGTTCCAGACGTAACAGTACTAAGCGCACAGCCCTTTTGGGCTGTTTGCTAAGTGCTGACGTCTTCCAAGGGGTTTCTTTCGGAATAGGAATACCATTTCTTGTGCTAGTTTATGATATGGGCTAGTTTGTAATTTGTAATACAGAATGAGTTATTATGATAGTAGATTTATTATTTTTCTATATGTGTGTTCTAAATTTTTCTTTTATATCTTAGAGGTTATTTTCTTTTTTCTTAGCTATATTATACCATAAAATTGCTTGAAAAACAAGGCTGGTAATATTTGCTATACAATGTTATAGTTACAGTTCAGATTTTTACTTTATAGTTATCATGAAATTTGCTTTTCAGATGAGCTGAATGGTAACATGTTATAATTATTTTCCAAATATAAAAATGGGGAGGAATATTCTTGAGTAAAGATTGGATAGTTTTATTACAACAGAAAAATCAACTGGAAAAAGTGATTGAAACAAATAAAACGACAGAACAGTTTGGACTTGTTTTAAGTGAACAGGATGCGAAGTTGATTTTAGAAGAAAGAAAAGATACTTTACAGAAACAGAAAAGGGTTGAGTTTGGAGAAGGTATTGTGCCAAAAATCATTTATGAATTTTGTGATTCTAATTATATTGATCAAAATAATTATGCTGATACAATTATTCGATTGCAGGAAATATTTTATTTATATAAGAATGAAATGCAAGATGAAATTACAGACGATGAACTTCTGCATTTGATGAAAGAACAGTTTGAACTCATATGTTTTGGAGATTTAGATTATTTGGAAGGAACATGCCTTGCTAATTTTGCACAGGCGATTCGAGCGGGGTATGATGGGTATAAAAATTCAGATGGTTATGGAGAATATTCTAAATTTGATGAAGTGGAAAGATGGGATTATGAATTGTATCTCGAAACTTTAAAAGAGCTTTGGGGGTAATTGTTGATGGAATATGAAATGGAAGAATTGATAACGATTGTAGGCAGACTGGCGGAGAAATATAATGCTCATGAAAGTACATCTATGACTTATGAAAAAGCAGAACAGTTGATGGAAGCTATTTTATATTGTATTCATGAAACAGAACAGTTTGGAGATAGTTTTATGGTTTCAGCAGGAACTATGCCAATACAGCGGATGTATGAAGTAGGGGCTTTATATGTGGAGAAGAAAGTAAAAAAAGCGTTAGATTTATATAATGAAATGTTACCTACATTTGTTTATTATGGGAATCGCTGTTTATATGATACTTTTATAAAAGGGATGCCAGAATTTTTTAAGTGGTATGACATGAGATTTGAGCCACAAAATACAATTTTAACATTAGATTATCCTGTTATGAAAGATATTTCTGGGTATACAGGAATAGATAAAATTTATGAATTTATTGTGTGTATTCGTTTGGAACAGAAGTTTTTGAATATATTTCCGAAAGATTATATTATAAATATATTGTTTCAATATAACAGAAAATATGAAGATATGATAGATAATATTTGTGAAATTGTTTTTATGGCTGTGATAGGGCATATTTTGGCAGGAAAATCATTATTAGAAGATTTAGAAGAAGCAGATTATTTGAAGGTACAAAAGATAGTTAGAGAAGTAGGTTTATGTGAGATAAAGGAAAAGTTAAAAAATGAGATAGAAATATTTGTGCAGAGATATTATGGGAATTGTGGTGAGTTGTTAGAATATCTTACTTGTTCTATGGATAGTATGATTGTTCGGTTGAAAAATGCAGCGGATAATGGATCACTTCATCAGATGTTTTAAAAAGATGGTGGATTTATGTTATTATAGTGAAGTTTTATAGAAAATTATATTGTTCTGAAATGAAGGGATTTGTATGGAATTTGAAAAAATTTAAGAAAAACTCCAACCATTTTTTATTTGCTGTGTCTATATAAGTGAACATGTTCTATTTATAAAATTTTTGGAGGTTAAGAAACTCAATATGAAAAAGGAAAAGGCAGAACAGATTGTATCGGAATATATGAATCAAATATTTTCGTATGTAAGTAAAAGAGTTTCTAATGAACAAGATCGGTATGATTTAGTACAGAATATTTGTTTACAATTATATCATTCTTTTTGTATAAAAGAAATCAGACAACCAGAACACTATATTTGGGTAGTGGCAAAGCATTGTCTTGTTAATTATTATCGTGATGTGAGTAAACAGAATTTAAAGAGTATAGAGATGCCGACGGAAATCATAGATACATCAATAGGAATGTTGGACAAAGCAGTTGTTGATGAAAATATTCAAAAACTGCAGGAAGAAATTGCTTATTTATCAAAAACACAGAGAACGATTTTAATTCAGTATTACTATGAAGAAAAGAAACAATCTGAAATTGCTGAGTTTCTGAAACTTCCAATAGGAACTGTAAAATGGCACTTAAATGTTGCAAAACAAGAACTCAGGAAAGGGATGGATAAAATGAGAGAAGCAAGTGAATTAAAATTTAATCCGATTGTATTTGAAAAAATAGGAATGTCAGGTTCAGAGGGGATATTAGGAAGTGCATCTAATATGTTTCGGAGTGCGTTATCACAGAATATTGTATATAGTATTTATCATCAGGAAAAAACGGTGAATGAGATTGCAGAAAGTCTGGGAGTATCGCCGGTATATGTGGAAAGTGAATTAGAGTTTTTGGAAGAAATGTCTTTAGTAAATGTAGAAGGTAAAAAATATAGCGCTAATATTTTGATTGAAGAAATAGATGAGGGTTCTCTTTGGTTTCAATATCAGAAAGAGCTATATCCAGAAATATCTGCTGAAATAGGAAACCGCTTGTATGATTTTATTATAGAAAGTGGTTGTTTATCTAGTGATTCAATTATTGGGATAAAGGATAGGAATATGATTTTATGGTCATTGATTTTCTATCTGATGACATGGGAAGAAAATCCAGATGAAAAGAAAATTTTGTTTGAAGAGGCAGCGGATATCCGAGCAGATGGAGGACAAAATATTATTCAAGCGGTTGTCAAAAATGAATCTATGAGCGAATATTATGCAGAAATAGGAATGGATAAATTTGTTGGACCATGCTGGAATGGACAGAAATTAGAGAATTGTTTTGCGATATTATGGCTTTTAGATGGTGCATGGACAGAACATAGGGTTATAGAGCATTATGGAGGTCTTAATATAGCTGGGGAATTAAATAGTTTAATTCATTTTTATCAGGGAGATAATTTACATTCAGAAGAGTATGCAACATTAATTCAAAAGGGGTATATTAGGAAAGATAAAAAAGGGAAATATGAATTTACAATGCCTGTTTTGAAAATGGGAAGTGTAAGAGATGAGCTTCTTGCAAAAGCGAAATGTATAAAAGAAGAAGTTTATTGTAAAAATGAGAAGAAAATTGAAGAGTATAAAAGAAATCTATTAAAAACAGTGCCCAAAAATGTAAAGAAACAGCAGGAATATTTTGTACAGAATATATTTAAAACTTCTGATAGTTGGATGGTTCTTTATGCAGTTAAGGCTTTAGTGGAATCAGGGAAATTAGTTATGCCGAAGGAATCAGAAAAAATGTATGTTTCTAGAATGTTGATTGTAGGGGAGAATAAGAATTAGAGGTATATTTTTTTAGGTTTGTAGTTTAGGGTAGAGAAGAAATGAAGTTCCGCTTAAGATAAGGAACTATTCCAACGAAGCCGCGCTTTCGCTCCGTTCCAGACGTAGCGGTACTAAATTCGCAAATCCCGCTTCTTGCGGGTTTGCTTATTAAGTACCGACGTCTTCCAAGGGGCTTCTTTCGGAATAGTTCCTTATCTTAAGCTAGTTTTTTGTTTATTTTATTGTGAGGATATTGCTTTAGAGGTAGAAAATGAATGGGATTTACTTGTATTGACACATAAATGATAATACATTATAATGATATCAATAGATTTTTACAAAAGAGGGGAGAATGGAAAATAAGGTATATAAAAATTTTTTTAAGAGAAGTGTTTATAATTGTAGCTTGTTTGAAATTTTATCAGTTTTGCTAAATTTTTTGTAATAGATAATTATGTATGATATACTCAGAACAGAAAAGGATAATTTGAGAGGAAGATTTAACTATGAAATATGTATTTACATTGGCAGATTACTCTGTTCTAAAAGAAGTTTATATTTTGATTGATGCACGAATTTCTTGGATGGATAAGGCTGGAATTAAACAGTGGAATGTTAGAAATTATTGGAAGGTTTATCCAAAATCTTATTATAAAAGCAAAGTAGAACAAAAGCAATTATATGTTTTAAAGAGGACAGATAATAATAAAGTTGTAGGAGCAATAGTTCTTTTAGAAACAGATGAACTATGGAATGATTGTAAAGAAGTATCTGCGTATTATCTGCATAACTTTGTAACAGATTGTTCTGAAAAAGGTGTTGGCAGTATTATATTGACTTTTGTGGAAGAGTTGGCTATGACAAATAGAAAAAAGTTTATACGTTTAGATTGTGCCATTGATAATGCAAGTTTAAATACATATTATGAAAATCAAGGATTTATTTTATGCGGACAGTGTGTTGATGGTATATATATTGGAAATAAAAGGGAAAAGAAATTATAAATATAAAATTAATATCATTAGATAATTAATTTCTACCTGCATAGTAAAATGATAAATCTTTCTATTTTTATATTAAAGTTTTTATATCCAAAATTGAAATTTCAAAATTTAAAGCTTTTTCGTTAGGTATTAGAGGATATTATAATGTATATCTGAAAGTAACAAAAGAAGAGAAAAAAAGGGGAAAGTGTGATGAAAAAGAAAACAAAAATTATTTTGTGGTGTTTGTCAATATTCTTTTTATTAGGGGCATTAGGATGTTTGCCTAAAACGCTTTTAGCAGCGTTTTTTTTATTTCTAGCAGGTATTTCCTGTAATCCATTATTTTTAGATTATCTGGTTAAGATTGGGAAAAATCCTCCAAAAATAGTTAAAATAGTGATAACCTTTGTATTGTTTATGATTGGTGGTTCAATGATACCATCAGTACAAGATACTACGATTCCCATAGAAACGACAACAGAGCAAATAACAGCAAATATTGTTGAAAAACAAGTAAAAAATATATCAGAAACAACGATAACTATTCCATCGTCAGAGGAAATAACAACAGAACAGACAGTTTCTGATGTGGAAAGTTCTTTAAGTGATATAGATCTAGAAGAACAAATTTTAGTTGAATCTGGAGTTTCTGAAACAACTATTAAAGAAACAACAACTATTGAAGAAGTAACAACTGTTGAGGAAATAGTAGAAGAAACAACAATAGAAGAAACAACCACACAAGAAACAGTTCCTCCGACTACAGAAGTTCAAACTACACAAGAAGAAATTCCAACGGAGATAATTGTACATATCACTAGAACGGGATCAAAATATCATAGATCTGGATGTCAATATTTAAGGAAAAGTGATATTTCTATATCCTTAAATGATGCAAAGAATAGAGGGTATTCACCTTGTAGTAAATGCAATCCACCACGATAAGAAAAAATAATTTTTAAATTTTTTTGGTAATTGCGAAAGTCAAAGGGACGCTCCGGCAAGGAAGTATTCCACCGAAGCCGCGCTTTCGCTCCGTTCCAGACGTAGCGGTACTAAATTCGCCGTTTCGCTTCTTGCGAAACCACTCATTAAGTACCAACGTCTTCCAAGGGGCTTCTTATGGAATACGTCCTTGCTTTCGCTGTTCCTTGGCTGTTCTGTTTTTTAAAAAGCGAATGTTATTAGAATTTATGAAATCGAAGTGAGAAGATATCCAGAAAGAATCTTCGGAAAGTTGGTATTTATATGGAATTTAGAGTTTCACAATTACCTATTAAATTTTTTGTAGAGAGGAAACAAATATGAAATATGAACCGGCAGATATTGTAATTTATTTGCAAGATAAAGGAATCGTATTAAAAGAAAAATCTTTATTGGCATATGAAAAGGAAAGTGGAAAGATTTTAGCGGTCGGAACAGAGGTAGAGAAGCTGACAGAAAGAATGTCAGAAGATATTGTAATTGGATCTCCACTACGGCAGGGTATGGTTGTAGATTATATAGTAGCAGAGAAAATGTTTGCTAATTTTCTTCGGAAAGCTTGGGAAAAGAAACCATTAATAAAACCTAAAATCGCTATATGTGTACCAAATGGGATAGAGATGGTAGAGAAGAAAGCGATGGAGGATATTATATATCAGGCAGGAGCTAGAGAAGTTTTTATTACAGATATTCCTATAGAGCAATTTATAAAGGAGATGTCAGAAAAATATCAAAAACAGTATCATACAGTGATCGGAATAACGAAAGATGAGCCTGAAAAATATATTAAAGAACAGCTTACTTATATTCTCAAGTGTGCCAAACGAGAAGGAGTTTCTGCTAAAAGAGTGAAGGAGTTATTATTAAAGTTATCAGAAATTTGTTAGTTAGATCGCAAATTTTATATCTTTAATAAGAAAGTAATACTAGATAGAGGTCAGAATAATATTTTAAGGATTATAGTTCAACCTTTTATTCTACTGTTATCATAAAATTCGCTTTTCACAGATTAGAATGGTTAACTAACTAGCGGAGGCAAGGGACTATTCCAAAAGAAGCCCCTTGGAAGACGTTGGTACTTAATGAGCAAACCCGCAAGAAGCGGGATTTGCGAATTTAGTACCATTACGTCTGGAACGGAGCGAAAGCGCGGCTTCGTTGGAATAGTCTCTTGCCAGAGCGAACCTTTGACTTTTCGTATTAGAATATTTTATTGTATTTGACATTCTATTATAAATATGATAAGGTAAAATTAATGATATATTCCTGCATAAAAAGTTTAATTTGATTTATAATTTAAAAAAGAGGTGATCCTATATAAAACTTAATGATAAATCATACAAAAGTATGAGGGGATTTAGAGTGATGAGAATGATAGTATCGGTGTCAGATTAAATTTTTAAATGGGAATTTTAGGTGCGAGTAGTTAAAAAGTAAAGGTATAAATATAAGGTGAGAAAATGATTATAAGATAATTTAATTTGGAGAAAACAAATATTTTATGAAGCCTATATAGCATAGGTCTGTTTGTGTATACCGAAATTAGATTATCTTAATTATTTTTGAAGCCTTTTTTATTTGCTTAAAAAAGTTTGAATATAAAGGTTTTCCGCTTTTTTGTTTTTTTTATTATATAAGCGGAATAAAATAAATGGTTAGGAAACAGACTGCTTTACAATAACTTTTCTTATGAAACGTGGTGATATTTGTTATCGTAAGTGAGTTTTCAAGAAGTGATAAGTTTATTGTTGAGAATATATAGGCTTCAGATAGGAGGTCTATATGTTACAAATAAAAAATTTAAGTATTACACATAAAAAGGATTTGCGTGTTATCATACAAGATTTTTCTTGTGTATTAAATGATGGCGATAAGGCAGTAATTATTGGAGAAGAGGGAAATGGGAAGTCAACTCTGCTTAAATGGATTTATGATCCTAAAATAATAGAATCTTATGCAGAAGGGCATGGAGAGAGAGTTATGAATAGAGAGCGTTTGGGATATCTGCCACAAGAGTTATCGGCAATAGATAGAGAACGAACAGTCTATGAATTTTTCATGCAAGAGCCATTGTTTTTAGAACAGACACCAAAAGAATTAGGGAGTTTAGCAAAAGAGTTTCATATACCAAAGGATTTTTTTTATTCTGATCAGAAAATGGAAAGCTTGTCTGGAGGGGAGAAGGTCAAAGCGCAAATGCTTCGATTATTTATTTCAGAACCTACCGTATTACTTTTAGATGAACCTTCAAATGATATTGATATTGAAACTTTAGAATGGCTAGAAGAAATGATAGTAAAATGGTTTCATATTGTGCTTTATATTTCTCATGATGAAACATTGATTGAACATACAGCAAATGTGGTCATTCATATGGAGCAGATTAGAAGGAAGACGGAAAGCCGTTATACAATAGCACATATGCCATATTTACAGTACAAAAAAGAAAGAAAAGAGAAGTTTGAAAAACAAGAACAGCAGGCGATCAGTGACAAGCGAGAGAAAAAGATTAGAGATGAAAAGTTTAGAAAGATCTATCAGAGTGTGGATCATGCACAAGAGGTAGTTTCGAGACAGACTCCTGCGATTGCTAGATTGCTTAAAAAGAAAATGCACGCTGTCAAATCAATGGAAAGACGTTTTGAACGTGAAGATAAAAAAATGACACAGATGCCAGAAGAAGAAAGTGCAATTTTTTTTAAACTTGGAAATAAAAATTCTTCTATTCCAGCAGGAAAAACGGTTATTGAATATTCATTAGATAAATTATATACACCAGATAAAACAAAGCTACTTTCCTCAAATATTAATTTACAAGTTAGAGGTTCAGAAAAAATATGTATTGTGGGGGCGAATGGAGTTGGTAAAACGACATTACTTCATAAAATTAGAGAGGAATTAATATCTAGAAAGGATATTTGTATAGAGTATATGCCGCAGAATTATGAGGAATTATTAAATTTAAATATGACACCTGTGGAGTTTTTAGATCAATCAGGAGATAAACAAGAACAAACTAAAATACGAACCTATCTCGGCGCGCTTAAATATACAATAGATGAGATGAATCATCCTATCGCGGAGCTATCTGGTGGACAGAAAGCAAAAATATTATTACTAAAAATGAGTTTATCAGAAGCGAATGTGTTAATCTTAGATGAACCTACACGTAATTTTTCTCCTTTATCAGGACTAGTAATTAGAAAAATATTAGCAGATTATTCAGGGGCGATTATAAGTATTTCCCATGATCGGAAATATATTGAGGATGTATGTGATAAAGTATATCGTTTAACAGAAAAAGGACTTTTTGGTGTTTAATATAATCTTTATAAGAAAAGCTAGGAAAGAGATAAGGATTAGACATTTTCTATTTATTTGATAAATATTTTATAGGCATGAACTTAAAGAAAAAGATAAAAGTTAGTTTGGAGAACATTTTAACGAAAGGATCGAGTCGGCAAGGAAGTATTCCAGCGAAGCCGCGCTTTCGCTCCGTTCCAGAC
>CAJUHN010000055.1 GCA_910585935.1 uncultured Lachnospiraceae bacterium
GGAACGGAGCGGGAGCGCGGCTTCGTTGGAATAATTCTTGTCCTAAGCGACCCTTTGATAAAAAAGTAAAAATAGTTTAAAGGATTTATTTGCAAATGTTTATCTTATAGGAGTTACCATTGCAATAAAATTGTTCCCCATGTCAGTCCTCCGCCAAATCCAGAAAATATCAAATATTCCTTTTCTTTTAATTTTCCCATGCGGTTTAATTCATCCAATAAAATTGGAATACTGGCAGCAGAAGTATTCCCATATTTTTCTAAATTCATCGAAAAACATTCTTCTTTCACCTGTAAGCGTTTTGCGACTGCATGAATAATGCGTTTATTCGCCTGATGCAAGAGATAGTGCTGGATTTGAGTGGGGGTGATATTAGCGCGTGTGGTTAGTGTAAGTATTGTTTCTGGAACTTTTCTGACAGCGAATTTGAATATTTCTTGTCCATCCATTTTTAGATAAGGAAGGATAGAGGAAGAATCGCTGTTAGAAAAAGGAGTGGTTAAATGGGCATATGGCTGTGTTAAAAATTCCCCTTTGCTTCCATCTGAGCCAGAGAGAATATCAATAATGCCATGAGAGTCTTGTTTTACAATAACAGCTCCTGCTCCATCTCCAAATAAAATACAGGTGCTTCTATCTTTCCAATCGATGATTCGGGATATCGTTTCTGCTCCTATCACCAGTGCAGTTTGACTCATTCCCGATTTCAAATATACATGTGCGGTTTGAAGGGCATAGATGAAACCAGAACAGGCAGCATTTAAATCAAAACAAAATGCATGATATGCGCCGATTGCTTTTTGCACTTCACAGGCAGTATTGGGCATAGCGTTATCAGGAGTGAAAGTCGCAACAATGATTAAATCAATTTCATCTGGTTTTATAGAGGCGTTTTCTATAGCTGCTAGAGCAGCTTTTACAGCTAAAGAAACAGTGGAATCTGTCTGCGCAATTCTTCTATTTACAATACCAGTACGTTCTACAATCCAATCATTGTTTGTATCAACCAGTTCGCTCAGATCAAAATTGGAAACAGTTTTTGTTGGAACAAAGCTGCCAGTTCCAATAATACGGCTCGTCATCATAATTGAAATCCTTTCTCTAAAAAACTTTGATAATCAAAGTATATGGCGGCGCAAAGTATTTGTCAACTGCTTTTTGCTTTATCGTTACTAAGGAGGTATTTTATGGAAGAAGAAATTAGTTTAAGAAAGTTTTTACGCGCATGTTATATGGTGATTGTTTATCAGTTAATAGGAAATACCATACAGGTGATTGTTTATCTGATTATTGCTAAAAGT
Source organism: uncultured Lachnospiraceae bacterium (assembly GCA_910585935.1). Taxonomy (GTDB): domain Bacteria; phylum Bacillota; class Clostridia; order Lachnospirales; family Lachnospiraceae; genus MGBC136627. Next base: position 1,302 of record CAJUHN010000055.1, read on the forward strand.
ATAACAAAACAAGGAGAAGATATTTGGGAGCAGAGTAAATTACAATATAATCGATATGGAATAATAGTTACATTAATAGCGGCTGTTATTACGATTCCTATTTGTTTTTATCTATATAAAAAAGATAGAAAAGAAGAAAAAAAGTTAAGGGGAGAAGATTATCAAGAGATAAGTGTGAAGGAATGGATTTTGATTATTATATTAGGAAGTTCCTCTTGTATTGCATTGAATAATTGGATTAGCTTAAGCGGGATTATGAAGATATTTTCAGGATTTGAGAAAACAGCGCAGGTATTATATGGAGGAAATTTGATTATAGAAGTGCTAACAGTAGGAGTAGCAGCACCTATGGTAGAGGAGTTTTTATTTCGGGGATTATTTTATAAGAGAGTTGCAAAAATGATAAATAAAAAAGTTGCTGTTTTTTTATCTGCATTATTTTTTGGAATCTATCATTTTAATGTGGTGCAGGGGATTTATGCATTTTTGATTGGAATACTATTAGTATATCTCTATGAGAGATTTCAGACTTTAAAAGCGCCTATTTTATTTCATATGGCAGCTAATTTGACCTCTGTTTTATTTACAGAATTTCAAATACAGATGAGTATATTTGGGATGATTTTATCAGCGATTTTTACTACAATCATAGCTGGATTTATTTTATTCCTTTTTGAAAGGAAATGATAGGGGAATAATTAATTTGGTAAGAACAAAGGAAAATTTGAGAGAAAGTTTAGAATATTTTAAGGAATAAGGGTTGGAAAATTTTATTGAAACAATTATAATAATCTATAATGTGAAAGGTGGTAATATTATGTATGATAGCATTGTAATTGGAAGTGGTTTTGCAGGTTCTGTTATAGCCAGAGAATTAGCAGAGCGCGGAAAAGAAAAAGTGCTGGTAATAGAGAAACGAAATCATATCGCTGGAAATTGTTATGATGAGAAAGAAGAACATGATATTGTAATTCATAAATATGGTCCACATATTTTTCATACAAATTCAGATAGAGTATATGAATATTTATCACGTTTTACGGAATGGTATGAATATAACCATGAAGTGGTTGCTAATGTAAATGGACAATATATTCCTGTTCCTTTTAATCTCAACACTCTTCATATGGTATATGGAGAGGAAATGGCAAATCAATTAGAGAGAAAATTAATCGATACATTTGGCATGGGCAGCCGTGTTCCTATTTTAAAATTAAAAGAGCAGGAAGATGAAGATTTAAAAGCTGTGGCAGAATATGTATATGAACATATCTTTTTGCGATATACGATGAAACAGTGGGGACAGACGCCAGAGGAGATTGATCCAGAAGTGACAGGACGTGTGCCAGTTCTTATTTCAAGAGACAATCGATATTTTCAGGATATCTATCAGGGAATGCCAATTGCGGGTTATACAAAGTTAATAGAGGAAATGTTGTGTTATCCGGGGATTTCTTTATTATTAGGAACAGAAGCAAAGGATATATTATATTTGGATAATAAGATGGTGTTCTATCAAGGAAAACCATTTTTGGGAAAAGTCATATTTACAGGGGCGATTGATGAGTTATTTGGCTGCTGTTATGGGCGACTGCCATATCGTTCCTTGCGTTTTGTAAAGGAATATTATCCGATAGACAGCTATCAGGAAAAAGCAGTAGTAAATTATACGATGACAGAGGATTTCACCAGAATCACAGAATTTAAGAAATTGACAGGACAGGAAAAGGGAAAAGGCACTGTGATTATGAAGGAATATCCTATCGCATATACAAATAGCAAACTAGAAACTCCTTATTATCCTATTTTAAATGAAGAGGATTTCAGCTTATATGAAAAATATAAAAAAAGAGCGAAGGAATATCGAAATTTTTATCTATTAGGTAGGTTAGCAGAATATAAATATTATAATATTGACACTATTGTAGAAAGAGCACTCACTTTGGCAGATGAATTAATAGAAAAATAGAGAAATTGAAAATTCATCGGCAAAAAGGAGAGGAATTAGACTGGAGGGAAATACCGTGAAGTTATTATCTATTGCCGTGCCTTGTTATAATTCAGAGGCTTATATGGAACACTGCGTTGAAACTTTACTTTTTGGAGGGGATGCAGTTGAGATTTTAATTATAGACGATGGGTCAAAGGATAGGACAGGAGAAATTGCGGATAGATTACAAAAAGAACATCCCACAATAATTAGAGTTATTCATCAGGAAAATGGTGGACATGGAGAGGCAGTGAATACAGGGCTTGCTCATGCAACAGGGGCTTATTTTAAGGTTGTAGATAGTGACGACTGGGTAAATGAGAAAGCTTATAGCCAGATTTTAAATTTATTAGAAGGTATTGTGAAGGAAGAAAAACAATTAGATATGTTAATTTCTAATTTTGTTTATGAAAAACAAGGGGTAAAGAGAAAAAAGGTGATGAGGTATCATAGAGCAATACCAAGAGATGAAATTATCACTTGGAATGAGGTGAGAGGATTTACAAAATGGCAGTATATTTTAATGCATTCTGTAATCTACCGCACACAGCTTTTGAAGGATTGTGGATTAGTACTTCCTAAACATACCTTTTATGTAGATAATATTTTTGTCTATCAGCCACTTCCTTATGTAAAGACATTATATTATTTAGATGTGAATTTTTATCGATATTTTATTGGAAGAGAAGACCAATCTGTGAATGAAAAAGTGATGATCTCAAGGATTGATCAGCAGATACAAGTGAATAAAATCTTGATCGATCTATATAATTTATATGATAAAAAGTTTATTCCCTCTAAAAAGTTAAGATGTTATATGATACAATATTTAGAGATTATGATGACAGTTTCTTCTATTATGTTGATACGATCCGAAACGGAAGAAAATTTGGAGAAAAAGAAAGAGTTATGGAAATATTTAAAAAAGAAAGATCGAAGACTGTATAGAAGAATACGTTATAGAGGAATTATGGGAAGAACTATGAATTTGCCCGGAAAAGGAGGAAGAAAAGTTTCGGAAATGGGGTATAAAATTACACAGAAGTTCTTTGGATTCAATTAAAAAGATTTTATTAAGAAAAACTAAAAACTACAAAAAGTACCTTGTGGGAGGAATTGGCTTGTGTTATAATCCGATTGTAACAAAAAGAGGAATGAAGATGTCTTAGAAAGTGAGGTGGCATGTTATGGATAAATTTAACAATAGGCTGCTTATGAAGAAACAGACAAATCAATCCATAGATAAAAGCCAAATTTCTATTGGAAAGGTGATAATAAATTGGTTAAAAGAATATAAACATGCATGGCTGTTATTATATGTGTTTATTTATTTGCCTTGGTTTGCATATTTAGAGAGAACAGTGGTAAGTTATCATCCAGTTCATATTTTTCTAGATGATTACATACCATTTCAAGAAATTTTCATTATACCATATTTGATGTGGTTTGGGTATGTAGGAATAGGAATTGCATATTTTTTCTTTACAAATAAGAAGGATTATTATAAGATATGCGCGTTTTTATTTATCGGAATGACGATTAGTTTAATTATTTGTACAATATGGCCGAATGGACAGAATTTAAGACCTGCTGTGATGGACAGAGAAAATATTTTTACTGATATGATATTGAGGCTATATAAAACGGATACAAATACGAATGTATTTCCTAGTGTGCATGTTTATAATTCCATAGGAGTGCATATTGCGATTATGCATAGTGAGGCGTTAAAGAATAAGAAATGGGTGCGCAGGGGGTCATTTATATTGATGATTCTTATCTGTTTATCTACGGTATTTTTAAAACAACATTCGGTATTAGATGGAATAGGAGCGATAGCACTCAGCATGATTATGTATAAGCTGGTATATGGAATGGAACATTCTTTTGTGAAAGGGAAGTTAAAAGAACAGTTGGATTTATAAAAAGAATAAAGTGATTGTTATAAAATAGATACTATAAATGGCTTCTGAGATGAGAGTTTGAAGTGGTTATGGTATCTATTTTGTTTTGCTGTGTGTGGGTCGCTTTAGCAAGGAACTATTCCAACGAAGCCGCGCTCTCGCTCCGTTCCAGACGTAGTGGTACTAAATTCGCAAATCCCGCTTCTTGCGGGTTTGCTTATTAAGTACCAACGTCTTCCAAGGGGCTTCTTTCGGAATAGTTCCTTGCTAAAGCTCGTTTGTAGCATGGGCTGGTTTATAAAGTTTGTGGTTTGCTTTTTGGGCATCCGTTACATTGGGTACATTTTGGTTTACTTTCGTCTATTTCGTAATAGCGATAGTTTTCTACGGTTTCTAGTGCGGCGATTGCTTGAGCGGAAATTCCTTCTTCTTTTCCAGTGAATCCTAGACCTTCTTCTGTAGTGGCTTTAATATTTATTTGACTTTTTTCTATTTTCAGTGTTTTGGCAATCGTTTCTTCCATTTTTTCACGAAATTCTGCTAATTTGGGTTTTTGTGCGATGATGGTAGCATCAATATTTCCAATGATATAGGCGTGTTCTTCTAGTATTTTTCCCACTTCCTTTAATAAAAAAATGCTGGATATTCCTTTGTATTTTGGATCTGTATCAGGGAATAATGTTCCAATATCTCCCATAGCTGCTGCTCCTAATAGAGCATCTATAATCGCATGTACCAATACATCTGCATCTGAATGTCCTAATAGTCCTTTTTTATAGGGAATTTTAACGCCTCCTAATATTAAATCTCTGCCTTCTACTAATTGATGTACATCATATCCCATTCCGACTCTCATTTTAATCCTCCATAGAAATTATATAAAAAAATAGCTGTTGTAATATATCATCACAACAGCCTGTTTCTTTCGTAGCGGAAAAGGGATTTGAACCCCCGACACTACGGGTATGAACCGTATGCTCTAGCCAACTGAGCTATTCCGCCTTATTTTTTATCGTCAATTCTTTAGAGTTCATGGGACCTATAGGGTTCGAACCTATGACCCTCTGCTTGTAAGGCAGATGCTCTCCCAGCTGAGCTAAGATCCCATATTTCTAACTGATTGACTGCTTTATTAGTATAATATGAAACTCTTTTCTTGTCAACCTTTTTTTTAAAATTTTTTAATTTTATATAAAAGCTTTATTTTTTTATTTTATTACTATAATAAAAATTATTATCATGAAACTTTCTTTTCAAAAAGTAAAGTAGCGACCCTTTTGATTTTAAAGCAGACAAAATAGTAACAATTTTATTATTTTATCATTTCATAATACAGCAATTTTAGAAATCTTTTAAGGATTTTAAAATAATTTTTCATATTTTATTTTGATGCAAGACATGATATGATAATATTAATAATCGACGAAAGGGGTATTTTAGATGGAAAGTTATGTAAGTGAAACAGAACAGAGAGTAGCTTTTGCTGATACTATGATTTATGATAGATTCAGAAAAAAAGAATCTTTAAATGGGATTTGGCATTATGCTGTTGACCAATATGATACTTGTATGATTCATAAATGGTATGAAGAAAAATATTATGACGATAAAGGAAATCTGCTTCCTGTGGATTATTCTTTTGATGAGTGGGATACAATGAATTTACCCTGTTGTTGGAATACTTTTGATAAAATGTATTTGCTTTATGAGGGAAGTATGATTTTTACACGCAAATTCTTTTTTGAAAGGCAAAGAGAAGACGAACGTGTGTTGTTAAAAATAGGGGCTGTAAATTATCTTTGTCGAGTTTTTCTCAATAAAAAATATGTGGGTATGCATAGAGGCGGTTCTACTCCATTCTATTTTGACATAACAGATTTTCTGGAACATAGTAACCGCATTTTAATACAGGCAGACAGTACAAGGCGCGATGAACAAGTTCCACCTGCTATTACAGACTGGTTTAATTATGGTGGAATTTATCGTGATATAGAAATTATTCGTGTTCCCAAAATTCATATTAAAAAGTTCCAAATCTCTCTTGAACCAGGGAGTGATTTTAAAAAGATTCGCACAGACATTATGCTTTCCGAAACAGTAAATTCCACAGCAGTTTTAACGATTGATGAGCTTGGGATAAAGCAGGAAATTATGATAAATAATGGGAAAGGAGAAATCATTTTTGAAGCTTTTCCAAAGCTTTGGTCGCCTGAAAATCCAAAGCTATATCAGGTGACTTTAAGCTGTGAAAATGATGTTGTCAGTGACAGAGTGGGATTCCGTGAAATACAGGTGAAGGGAATGGATATTCTTTTTAATGGAAAGCCAATTTTTCTTAGAGGGATAAGCTGTCATGAAGATAGCGCTGCAAATGGAAAGGCATTAACAGATGAAGAACGCAGAGAAAATATTTGCATTGCGAAAGAGCTAGGCTGTAATTTTATGCGAGTTGCTCATTATCCTCATAGCGAAAGAATGGCACAGCTTGCCGATGAATTAGGCATTTTACTCTGGGAAGAGATACCTGTTTATTGGAATGTGCATTTTAAATCTGAGGACACCTATCAAGATGCGGAAAATCAGCTTTGTGAGCTTATCACACGAGATTTTAATCGAGCAAGTGTGATTATTTGGTCAGTAGGAAATGAAAATAATGATACAGACGATAGATTGAAATTTATGGGAAAACTTGCAGAATTTTCACACAAAATAGATCATACAAGATTGGTTTCAGCAGCTTGTTTTGCTAATTTCGTAAAAAATGTAATTGACGATAGATTGGAAAAATATCTTGATATAATTGGCATTAATGAATATTATGGCTGGTATAGTCCAGACTTTAAAATATTATCCGAGATTTTGGATAACAGCAATCCTCAAAAACCTGTAATCATAACTGAATTTGGCGCAGATGCTTATGCAGGAAATAGGGGAACGATTACAGATAAAGGAACAGAAGATTGTCAGGCATTTATATATGAAAAACAAATAGAAAATATACAGAAAATCAGCTATATTAAAGGCATGACACCATGGATTTTAAGAGATTTCCGCTGCCCGAGAAGAACTAATATTACTCAAAAATATTACAACACCAAAGGGCTTATTTCCGCAAATGGAACACGTAAAATGGCGTTTTATATACTCCGTGATTTTTACAATTCTATCAAATAATTTTCAGCACCTTTTATAAATTAGGCGGTAAAACCACGAAGCTTTAGCTTCGAGGATGTAATGCCACTATAGCCACGCCTAAGCGTGGCATTGAAATCACTGATATAGAATTACTTTTTAAGAAATTAAGAAAAGAGGTAAGTTCTATGGCAAATACATACAAGTCAGGTAGTCACAACAAATATCTGTTGCAGTATCATCTTATTTTTGTATGTAAATATCGAAAGAAGTTGCTTAGTGTCAATAATATTGCATCCGATATCAAGAAACTATCTTTAGAAATTTGTTCTAAACATAATGTTGTAGTTCACTATATGGAAGTGGATAAAGACCACATTCACCATATGATTGAAACGATACCGAATATCAATCTTTCAAACTTAGTTCGTACAATGAAGTCATATACTTCTTATCATATATGGGAGAAATATTCTACGTATCTAAGTAAATGTTTATGGAAAGAAAGAAAATTCTGGTCAGATAGTTATTTCATCAGTAGTATTGGAAATGTTAGTCAGGAAACATTGCAACATTACATAGAAAATCAAGGCAAGTAAAAATTATGGTATTCCCTTGACAGTCGTCCTACAATGTGGTATAGTAAACTTATGAGAACTATATCTATTTTAGAATTAAGACAACAAACTGGTCTTAGTCAAAGTCAGTTTGCAAAGAAATTTCATATACAATTAAAGACACTTCAATCTTGGGAACAAGGCTGGCGAAATACACCCGAATGTATATTGTATATGGTTCAAAGAATTTTGGAGTTGGAAAAGGAATAATTTTTCAGAAAGGAGATTGTATGAAAATAATATCAAGTTATGCCATTGAAATTAAGCATATTAACAAGCTATTCAGACAGACTATTAAAATATACCATGATGCAATCTCTTTTTGTGTAAAAGTATTGGAAGAACATTGGGATGTATTAAGTACATTAGAAACAGGTAATAAAGAAAGGTTTGCCTATGCAGATGCTCTAATCCATAGTACAAAATCCAATCATGCTATTTATCCAGAGTTTGATATTAAGTTTTACAAAATGCCATCATATTTACGATTTGCAGTAATAAACACTGCGTTGGGGTATCTCAGTTCTTATCACAGTAATTTAGATAATTGGGAATATTCTATATCTAACAGTAAAGCCCCAAGTTTGCAAACACATCTAAATAAGCTACCTACATTCTACAAAGGAAATATGTATTTAGATGATTGTGAAGGTGATGCAGTTCGTTTAAAATTATTTGTAAATAATGATTGGAATTGGGTAGAAGTACAATTAAAACATACAGATGTTGTTAGTATTCAAAGACATATGAAAAATGCTAAGATGTCTGTACCAACTTTAGAGAAGAAAAATAAAAAGTATTTTCTAAGGTTTGCTTTTGAAGAAAAGGTTGAACTTAATAAGACACCATTAAAGCAACAAAGAATACTTGCTGTTGACTTAGGTATTAACACAGATGCCATTTGTTCCGTTATGAACTTAGATGGTGCTATTCTTGCAAGAGAATTTGTAAATTTTGCAAGTGACAAAGACCAACTATATCATACACTTAATAAAATTAAAAAAGCTCAACAGAAGTATGGTTTCCATAATGTATCTAAATTATGGAGATATGCTAAATTTCACAACGAAGAACTTGCCCGCAAGATAGCAAAAGAAATCACTTCTATTGCAGTAAAACATCAATGTGATGTCATTGTGTTTGAACATCTTGACATGAAGGGCAAGAAACATGGTTCTAAGAAACAGAAATTGCAAATGTGGAAGAAGAACACCATTCAACGTATTGTAGAACATAAAGCTCATCAGAATAGCATTAGAATTTCACATATCTGTGCTTGGTGTACATCAAAACTAGCCTTTGATGGTTCAGGTAAAGTTCTACGTGGAAAAGATGCAAACTTAGATACTTATGAATTATGCAAGTTTAGTAATGGAAAAATCTATAATTGTGATTTGTCTGCATCCTATAATATAGGTGCAAGATATTTCATACGAGAAATACAAAAAATCCTGCCAGGGATGGTATGGTCTGATATTGTGGCAAAAGTCCCAGAATGTCAGAAAAGAACGCAATGTACGTATGCTACTCTGTTAGAGATTAACAAAGCAGCATAAATACGGATTCAGTCACCTGTATAATAACTTAGGTGTGGTATCTTACTCGTCAGAGTATCTAATGCTAAACCTTAGCTGAATATACAGATGGATAAGTTGCTATAAATAAATCTAGCAACAGACTCCCCAGAGCTTTAGCTCTGGGGAGTGTTCAAAAAATCAACTAATCTGTTACAATTTAACCTTTCTATTTTATTGCTATCTGAACATCTCTTTTTACAAATTAGAATAGCCAAAGACGAGCGAAAGCGTGGCTTCGCTGGAATACTTCCTTGCCACAGCGACCCTCTGACTTCAGAACTGAACGGTAATACTAATTTTGAAAAGAACGAAAAATAAATTGACAAATGAGAATAAATAGCATAAACTATAGTATAAATATAGTTTTTTCTGCTATATTTATAAATAAAATTATTACAATAAAATATTTAAAACGCCCTTTTATTTTTTTACTGTCAGTTGAAACTTCAGTAATCTCACAAACATCTTATCACAGACAATAAAACTTCTAAAATAAATAAGGGCAATAAATAAGAAATGGGGGAAAATAAGTTATGTCAGAAAAAAATAATACGAATATTGTCAATAAAACTGTCAAATCAGGCATTACTTTTGGAAGTGCCTTAGCAATGGTAATCAGCTATACCACATGGCATTCCATTGGTTGGGCTATCGTTCATGGTTTATTGAGTTGGGTTTATGTTATTTATTTTTTACTAAAGTACTAAATTTAGATTTATCAGATAGCAAAAATAATATCCTATGACAGTGTTAGGCAGAGAGAAATCGGAGTATACCAAAAAAGTGACATGGGGTTAATCTTCACAATAATAGGATATTATCGATTTCATGAAATTATCGAGCGTGAATTGAAACAATATGGGAATGATAAAAAAGGCGTTGAACGAAAGAGAGTAATTCTATCCGTCTATACACGTTATGTAAAAAAGAGAAGGGAAACCTTAGCTAGAGTGGAACGAACCGCGGATAACTTCGTCTCTAATCAGAGATGAGGTTATTTTTTATTATAGTCAGATGTGAAGTTTCATGGTGTTTGTTTTATTTCTGTGAAGGCATGAGTCGAGTATATAGAAAAGATAATCTTTGTATTTGATAAGAGGAGAAATTTTTTAATAGAAATTGATATATTATGAATCATACAAAAGTAAAAAATAGTTGAGAAAGGGGGGAATAAAATGGGATTTATTCAATATATAAAAGAAGAAATTAATATCATTAAAGAAAGAGATCCAGCGATTCATTCTTCAGCAGAAGTATTTTTATATCCGAGTTTTAAGGCGATATTGCGGTATCGTATTGCACATGGGCTGTATTTAAAAAAGCATTATTTTGTAGCGAGGTGGATTTCACAGCGTACAGCAAGAAAGACAGGAATAGAGATTCATCCGGGCGCTACGATTGGAAAAGGTTTATTTATTGATCATGGTCATGGAGTGGTAATCGGAGAAACGGCTATCATTGGGGATAATGTTACTTTATATCAAGGGGTGACATTAGGAGGAACAGGAAAGGAAAAAGGGAAAAGACATCCTACGATTAAAGACAATGTTATGATAAGCGCAGGAGCGAAGGTATTAGGATCTTTTACGGTGGGAGAAAATTCCAAAATAGGAGCAGGTTCTGTAGTAGTGAATGAAGTTCCGCCTAATTGCACAGTAGTTGGTATTCCCGGAAGGGTGGTAAAACGGGATAATAAAAAAATCCCAAGAAGTGATATGGATCAAGTCACTCTTCCAGATCCGATTATGCAGGAACTGAAACAATTATTGAAAGAAAAAGAACGATTAGAAAAAAGAATAAAACAATTAGAAAAAGAACATCAGGAATGTTTAGAAAAAAGGGTTTCTTTGAGATAATGGCAGAGAAATAAAGATTTTTATATTTGTTTTTGGGCTGCCACATGTTTTATAATGAAATGGTATGCTTTTTAAAGTAGTAGATCATATAGGATAAATGTTATTATTATTTTATAAATAAAGTGTAAAATCCATTATCTTTAGGTGATAAGTAGTTCATGTGGCAGCTTTTAATAAGAGTTAGAACAGAGGGAAAAATAGGAGGAAAAATGAAAATTTATAATACATTGACTAGAAAAAAAGAAGAATTTATTCCATTAGAATCAGGAAAGGTGAAGATGTATGTCTGTGGACCTACCGTATATAATTTTATTCATATTGGAAATGCAAGACCTATGGTAGTTTTTGATACGGTCAGAAGATATTTTGAATATAAGGGATATGAAGTGAATTATGTATCGAATTTTACAGACGTAGATGATAAGATCATTAAAAAAGCAGTGGAAGAGGGGGTGGAATCTAGCGTTATTTCTAAGAGATATATTGAAGAGTGTAAGAAAGATATGAAGGCATTAAATGTAAAATCTGCTACAAAACATCCGTTGGCCACAGAAGAAATTGATGGAATGTTAGAGATGATAAAAAATCTGATAGAAAAGGATTTTGCTTATGCCAAAGAAGATGGAACGGTGTATTTTCGGACTAGAAAATTTAAGGAATATGGAAAACTTTCACACAAAAATTTAGATGATTTACAGACCGGACATAGGCAGATTCAGGTTTCCGGAAAGGAGGACAAGGATGATGAATTAGATTTTGTGCTGTGGAAACCGAAAAAAGAGGGAGAACCTTTCTGGGAATCACCATGGTGTGAAGGAAGACCGGGATGGCATATTGAGTGTTCTGTTATGGCAAAAAAGTATTTAGGAGATGAAATCGACATTCATGCAGGGGGAGAAGATTTGATATTTCCACATCATGAAAATGAAATTGCCCAAAGTGAAGCAGCGAATGGAAAGCTGTTTGCGAGATATTGGATGCATAACGCATTTTTGAATATTGATAATGTAAAAATGTCCAAATCTGCTGGAAACTTTTTTACCGTGAGGGAAATCAGCGAACGATATGATTTACAAGTGATACGATTTTTTATGTTGAGCGCACATTATCGCAGTCCATTGAATTTCAGCGCTTCTTTGGTGGAAGCTTCTAAAAATGGATTGGATAGAATCATCACTGCTTATAAAAATATAGAATATTTATTAGAGAATCTAGATGGAACAAAAACAGAAATGACAGAACAAGAAAGAAAGATATGGGATAAGACACAAGAATATGTGCAGAAATTCGAGCAGGCAATGGAAGATGATTTCAATACGGCAGATGCGATTTCAGCGATATTTGAACTCGTAAAATACAGTAATACGAATATTTCTTCAGAAAACAGTAAAGAGTATTTGGAGGCATTGAAAGAAAGATTTATTCAGTTATCTGATATTTTGGGAATCACATTAAAGAAAGAAAAAGAAAGTTTAGAGCAAGAAGTAGAAGCATTAATAGAAGAGAGGCAGCAGGCGAGAAAAGCGAAAAATTTCCAAAGAGCAGATGAAATCAGAAATCAGTTACAACAGATGGGAATCCTTTTAGAGGATACCAGAGAAGGAGTAAAATGGAAGAGAATTTAAGGTTTTATTCCTATATCGGTGAAAAATTTCAGTTAAAACAACAGGATATCAGAACCTATTCTCCACTTGCTTTGGCTTATATTGGAGATGGCGTTTATGAATTAATTATCCGATCGATTCTTGTAGGAAAAGGAAATTGTCCTGTCAATAAATTGCATCGAAAAAGCAGTAGTTTAGTAAAAGCTTCTGCACAAGCAGAATTGATCTATAGCATTATGGAAGATTTGACAGAAGAAGAAAAGACGATATATAAAAGAGGAAGGAATGCTAAATCTTATACTACTGCTAAAAATGCGACTATGATAGATTATCGGACAGCAACAGGACTAGAGGCGTTGGTAGGATATTTATATCTGACAGAACAGATGGATCGACTATTGATATTAATAAAAACAGGATTGAGCAGAATGGGAGAAGGAACATGGAATACGAAGAATTTACAATAGAGGGCAGAAATTCAGTGATAGAGGCATTTCGCTCTGGAAAAACGATAGATAAAATATTTCTTTTAGATGGCTGTCAGGATGGACCGATTAAGACCATTCTGAAAGAAGCAAAAAAATCGGATACGATTATCCATTTTGTTCCAAAAGAGAGATTAGAGCAGATGTCAAAGACCGGAAAGCACCAAGGGGTTATCGCATTTTGTGCTGCTTATGAATATGCTAGTATAGAAGATATGTTGAATTTGGCGAAAGAAAAGAAGGAAGATCCCTTTATCTTTTTATTAGATAATATAGAAGATCCACACAATTTAGGTGCAATTATTCGTACTGCGAATCTTGCAGGAGCACATGGAGTTATTATTCCAAAGCGAAGAGCAGTAGGATTGACAGCAGTAGTTGCTAAAACCTCAGCAGGAGCATTAAATTATACACCCGTGGCAAAAGTGACAAATTTATCTGCTGCAATAGAGGAACTAAAAAAGAAAGGTCTATGGTTTGTCTGTGCTGATATGAGTGGAGATGTGATGTACAAGCTCAACTTAAAAGGACCTATTGGATTGGTGATTGGAAATGAAGGGGAAGGAGTGAGCCGATTAGTAAAAGAAAAATGTGATTTTATGGCGGCGATTCCGATGAAGGGAGAAATTGATTCATTAAATGCTTCTGTGGCAGCAGGGATACTTGCCTATGAAATTGTAAGGCAAAGGATGGCATAGAGAGTAATTGGCAGAAGAATATTTATTAGTAGATGGTTATAATATTGTGTTCGCATGGGACGAATTGCGAAAACTCGCAGAGGATAATTTAGAAGCAGCGAGAATGAAATTAGCAGATATTTTATGTAATTATCAGGGGTATAGCAAGAAAAATGTGATTCTTGTATTTGATGGGCATAAAGCGAAGGGAAATTTAGGTTCTGTGATTCCATATCACAATATTTCTATTATTTATACAAAAGAAGCAGAAACAGCAGACCAATATATTGAGAAAGTGACAAGACAATTTGATCGAAAGTATCAAGCTACTGTGGCGACATCAGATGCCTTAGAACAACTCATCATTATGGGAGCAGGAGCGATGAGGCTTTCTGCAAGAGAATTGAAGGAAGAAATAAATAGAGTTCAAAAGGAAATGAAAGAAACTTATATCGCTCCAATAAAACAAAAAAGAAATACATTATTAGATAATCTGCCTCCAGAGGCAGCAGCATTACTAGAAAAACTTCGCAATGAAGAAACATAAAGGGAGATATTAAGAATATGAATAGTACTTAAAGATAGAACAAAAGAAGGGCGTGGATAATTGTGGTATTAAGATTGATAGTTGTAGCAAGTGTTATTTTAATCTGTATTTTACTGAACAGGTTCTCAAATAAAGCAGGGATTCCGATGCTTTTAGCTTTTATTATTTTAGGAATGATATTTGGGATAGATGGTATCTTTAAAATCCCTTTTGAGAATTATCGATTTGCAGAAGAAATCTGTTCCATAGCACTGATTTTTATTATGTTTTATGGGGGATTTGGAACAAACTGGAATGAAGCAAAACCCGTTTCGGTAAAAGCAGCGTTATTGTCCACGGCAGGGGTAGTATTTACAGCTGCTTTAGTAGGAATATTCTGCTATGTAGTATTACATCTGAGTCTATTAGAAAGTTTTCTATTAGGTTCTGTCATCAGTTCGACAGATGCGGCTTCGGTGTTTTCCATTCTCCGATCGAAAAAGATGGGATTAAAGTATCGCACTGATTCTATGCTAGAAATAGAAAGTGGCAGTAATGATCCTTGTTCTTATATGTTAACAATGATTATATTATCTATTATGGAAGGGAAAATAGGTGCAGGTTCTATTGTCTATATGATATTTGCACAATTTGCTTTTGGCATATTGATAGGAGTAGCAATCGCATTGGGCGCTCGTTGGATTTTAGAACATTTTCAGTTTGATACAGCAGGGTTTGATATGGCATTTGTGATAGGGATTGCTTTATTGTCATATTCGTTAGCTGCTTTGCTGGGAGGAAATGGGTATTTAAGTGTTTATATTTGTGGGATTTTGTTAGGAAATTCAAAACTTCAAAATAAAAAGTCATTAGTTCACTTTTTTGATGGAGTCACAGGATTGATGCAGATGTTGATATTTTTTCTTTTGGGACTTTTGGCGACGCCTTCTAAAATACCAAGTATATTTGTGCCTGCTTTTAGCGTTGCTATATTTCTCACATTTGTGGCACGCCCTATTTCTGTATTTGCGATTTTATCTCCTTTTCATTGCGATATTCATCAGCAGATACTTGTTTCGTTTGCAGGTCTGCGCGGTGCAGCATCGATTGTGTTTGCGATTATGGCTACGGTAAATCCTGCGATTTTAAATCAAGATGTATTTCATATTGTTTTTTGCATTGTTTTGTTATCTATTTTATTTCAAGGTTCATTACTTCCCTTTTGCGCTAAATTTTTGAAGATGAATGATGAAAATGTGAATATTATGAGGACATTTAATGATTATTCAGAGGATAGTGAACTGCAGTTTATAAAGATCAAAGTCACAGAAGGGAATACTTGGATAGGAAATGCGATTAAAAATATTGTATTGCCTCCAGATACTTTAATTGTTATGATTTTGAGAGAAGGGGAATATATCGTTCCAAATGGAAAGACGGTATTTCAGGTAGATGATATTGTTGTGTTGAGCGCTTATACATTTCAAGATGATAGTAAGATTTTATTAAAAGAGCAGAAGATTACTTCGGATAGCAAATGGATAGGAAAGAAAATCTCTGAGTTTTCTCCTCATGCAGGGGAATTAGTGATTATGATCATTCGTGGAGATAAGAATGTGATTCCAAAAGGGAATACGGTGATTGAGGAAAATGATGTGCTAGTAGTAAATTCTAGTTTGCCAAATTGAGAGATTTTTTATGGTTTGGACATTGGGGCTGAGGTTTCCACTCTGTCATATCATATCCTTCCCAAGACGCGCTTTCGCTCCGTTCCAGACGTAACGGACACTAAATTCGCAGTCCCTTACAGAACTGCTCATTAAGTGCCGACGTCTTCCAAGGGTCTTTTGAAGGATATGATATGACGGCGTTCCTTTACTGGCAGTGATAAAATGACGTTTTATAGATAATTTTTTGATAAAAGGCAACTAGATATAATTTTACTATTATTGTAAAACGTGTTTTTTCATATTAGAAAAGTTGAAAAGTTAATGAACTAGCGGAGGTAAGAACCTATTCCAAAAGAAGCCCCTTGGAAGACGCTTGCCCGTTAATGAGCAGTTCTGTAAAGGACTGCGAATTTAGTGTCCATTACGTCTGGAACGGAGCGGGAGCGCGGCTTCGTTGGA
>CAJUHN010000056.1 GCA_910585935.1 uncultured Lachnospiraceae bacterium
TCTGAAAAAAGATGCAGCCAAACAAAATGAGCAAATTGTAAATGAAGTTACTGTAGAGCCTAAGTTACAAACAGCACCAGATGAAGCTAGTGGACGAGTTTATCATGAAGCATCGTATTCTCACAGTGATGGATATGTAGAAATACCAGAAATAAAGCAAGAAGATTTGATGGAAAAGAGAGGTTCTTTGATTATTGATTCAACGGAGCCAACATTCTTTATAGGATTTAATGAAGTAGAACAATATGAATATAAGTTAAATATCGCAAAACACTATGACTTAAAAATTATTGTGAGTCGAAATAATGTAGAAACTTCTATATTAAAATCTATGAAAGAATCCGATAATGTGTTGCATATATCGGAATTGAAAAAAGAAGTATTAGTAAGAGGATATCTAAGTAATACAGAATTATCTACTAAAGAAAGTAGAGCATTGATGATATTTGATATAATTAGCAGAATTTTAGGATTCGATCATAATGTATTTGCAATTGGTGATTTAATGGTAACAAAATCTGTTTCAGTAGAATCAATTGGTGTTGAAGAAGAAATGGTTGAACCAAACATTGTTGTATTGAAGGATGAACTGAATGATAAAGTTTATGTGGATAGAAGCATCATTAACAAGAATAAGCTGAGAAATGATACAGATGCTAATTTAGATATATTTGATTATCAGTTTATTTTGGCAAATTTTAAGGAAATGATGAAACAGGTTGCATTAGTAGCTGGCATTTCACCAAATGATTGCGAAGTAAAAGTATTAGATATTTTGGGAAATTGTGCTTGAGGATGGCTTGAAACCGAAATTTCATTGGTGGTGAGCATAAAGGAGCGTTATGAAAGCAGAAGAATTTATAAAAATTGTAGAAGATATGGATGAGAAAGGTTCTGAATATTATGGTATATTTCCTTCTCCAACAGATGCACAATTAGGACTTGATATTTTAATCAAACATTTTCTAGGTGATGATTGGTATTCTATCAGTACAAATACTATGCAAGGGAATACAGAAGCAATATATGATATTCTGAAAAAATATCCAAAGAGAAAAAGTATTAGAGAAATATTAAAAAATTTATTTACTAGGAGGACAAAGTAATATGACAAATGAACCTATGTTAATGTTAGATAATATGAAATTATGGAAAGATATTTTAGATAAAGACGAAGATAAGATATGTAATGATATGACAGATACAGAACGCAAAGCATATAAACTTGGTGTTCAAAATCTTTATGATTTGTTTTGGCAAATGCTGGAATCGAATTGTGAAGAAGGATATTATACGGTTCTTCATCCAAGTGAAAATATTAAGCCAGAAGAATTTGCATTAGATGATTTTTATGCTTGGCACACAGGAAGATAAATATATTAAATTTGCAGTTGAAAGCGTTCTTTTATTGGGATAAGTTGGAGGTAAATTAGTGTTCAGAAATAAATATATAAAACCATTAACAAAGGGTCAGCTTAGTAAATTACATGGACAAGACATAAGAGTACATTTTTTGAGTAATGAGTATACAAGCGATAGAATTTGGAAAGTTAGGTTGGATAAAAACACTGTTGTGATTACAGATAATAAAGGTGATTACAGAGCATTTGATAATTATAAAAAACATTATAATGAATCTACAGTAGGATCAGGCGTGTTAGTTTATAGGTTGCCACAAATTCCACATGATATTGAATGGTAGGAGGTAAAAATAAATTAAAATGAATAGAGATATAGGTGCTAAATTACCACAAACAAATTGTAGAACACCAATGCCACCTGTAAAGGAATTTGGTGAAAAAATTTGTGAGAATTGTGATAAAGAAGATGTGTGTATGTATAAAGAAGAGTGCATGAAAGCTATAAAGGATATTTTGGATATTGAGAGTAGAACTAATGTGTTTATTAAAACACATATTGATTGTAAGAAGTGGAGAAAGAAATCATCTGCGGTTAATATGAATGATATTTTATACAGATGAATTATCACTTTTATAGGAGAAAATATAATGGTAATAAACGAAGGTTTATTTCAAAAAAGATGTAAACAGAGAAAATCATATTTAGTATATCTTGTTACAAGTTGTGAAATGGGTTCTGAAGGATGGTCTGGTTGGGATTATTATGCAGTTGCACATGGATCTACAGAAGAAGAAATATATAATGATTGGATTGAGCAATGTAAAATAATTTATGGAGTAGATTTATCAGAAGATTTAAAGTGTGTTAATGGTAAATGGTTTTGTCATTATGAATTAGCAAAGAATGAATTGCCAAGTTCTGTATATGGTGACGCACAACCAATATATATTGAGGAAAGTTATAGAAAGCACACTTGTTAGTAGGAGATTTTATGGAAGATAAAATATTCATTATTCCGGTTGAAGATAACAAACCAGTAAAGATAGTATGTGAAAACAGCAAAGAGTTTGAAATTGATGATAAAAATAATTTAATTATTAAAGAAAAAATATCTATTGAAGAACTTATAAGAAGAGTAAAAGCTACCAATGAAGATCCGAATATTGTTTTAGAAAAATTGTTTACAGATGGATATTGTAATGATGTAAAAATGGCATAAGGACAGGAGGATAAATATATGGGGTGTGTAAGTACGATTACTTATGATAAATTTCCGAAACAGAAAGATGAAAATTATAAATTTCCTGAATTAGCTGTAGGAAGTAGGGTTGCAGTTTGTTATCACTATGATACCAGTAAGAAACATTTAGGAACAGTTGTCAGGGATGATTTAGAAGAACCCTACGAAACTATCATTAAACTGGACAACGGTAGGTATTTACGAGGAACTGAATGTCAGTTTTCATATATCTAAGACGCATATACAATATATAGATATTAAAAGCGAGAAAAACCACTATATATTGATGTGGAAAGTGGTTGAAATTCTTATTTCAAAGGGTGAGTTTGGAGGAGGTGAGCAGTATAAAAACAGATAATCCATTAACAATAGGGCAGCTAAAAAAGTGGTGTGATGATAACAATATATCTGATGATACACCTATTGGTATTTACATGGGCGCATCAGAAAGAGGAGATATAGCTTTTGGTGTGATTGGTGATACTAAAAGCGAATATAATGATGATTTTTATGTGACCAATCTTACGGAAACAACAGGAGAACATTGTTATTGTAAAAATATTTATAATATATTTGAAGAAGTAAATTCAGATAAAGTTGTAATGATTACAGATGGATATCATAGTGAAGAAGTATAAAATGGGTGGAGGTGAGTAATATAAAAATACATTTTGATGGAAGTGTTTCTCATGTTAAAGCTGAATTTCCAGAAACAGAATTTCATATGAGAACAGAAAATATACAAGAACTAAAAGATGCTTTTATCAAATCTATATCCAATACATTTGATATTGCGATTACCAGTGATGCAGAAGAAATTAAAGAGAAAACAAGAGAAAATAGAAAACTGCAAAGAGCATATTTTGAAAATATGACAAATGGAATATTGAATAAATATTATGATTTGCAGGTATTTAAGAACCCATATGAGATAGACTTGTCCTTGCACAATATAAGATATAATCCTGCAAAGGTACATAAGCACGTAAAGCTAGTAAATGTGAATGGTATGGGAACTGGTCAAGTACATTTTATAACGGATGATGGTTCGTATTTGCTTTTGCCCTGGTGTTATATCATTTCAATGGTTCCAAGTATGGATCAAGGAGAATAATTAGATATGAAATTTTGTTTCGGAGATATTGTAGTAGTTGATGATGGAAATATTGGTGTTGTAGTTAAGAGTTGGATAAATCAAAAAGATAATTCCCATACTTATGAAGTTTATGTCAGACTTGCTCAAGACATCAGAGAATATGAGGAATCAGAAATAGAAAGATATATGGTAAGGCATAAATATTTGAGCGAAGAAGAAATGGAATGGCAATACAACGCAGTTCATGGAATGTGAGGTGATACATAATAGAATTTAAAACAAGTCAAAAGATAGATAAATTGGTAGAAAAACATATAAAACAAGGTTGTGTATCTCATGCAACAGCAGGTGAACAGTTTGTATATGAATTTTTACCAAGTGGTATCGTAGAATGTCAAACAGTCAAATGTATGTGTTGTAAAGAAGAGTTTACTGATTACGTAGATTGAAAAGGAGAAAATATACATATGGGATTAACGTGTAAATCAGTAGGCAAAATCAGAAGTAGCACAAGAAAGTTGGAGAATCAGTTGGCAGAGGAAGCAAAGTTACAGAAAGAGAAGAAAAAGAAAATAGATAAGAGGTAGGTAGTTATGGCAGTTTGGATCACAGGCGATATACACGGAAATCCACAAAGGTTTTCAACAGATATTTTTCCAGAGCAGAAAGAAATGACGAAAGATGATGTTATGATTATTTTGGGAGATTTTGGTCTTGTTTGGGATTATAAAGGAGAAGATAAGACTGAGAAATATTGGTTAGACTGGCTTGATAATAAACCATTCACCACGCTATTCATTGATGGAAACCATGATAATTTTGATAGACTTGATATTTATCCAGTAGAAAAATGGCACGGAGGAAATGTGCATTTCATTCGTCCATCAGTCATTCATCTTATGAGAGGTCAGATTTTCAATATTGAAGACGAGTCATTTTTTACTTTTGGCGGTGCGAGTAGCCACGATATATCTGCTGGTATATTAGAACTTGATGATCCAGACTTCAAAGAGAAGAAGAAAAAGTTAGACAAAAATCCATACGCTTTATACAGAATCAATCATGTGAGCTGGTGGGAGAGAGAACTTCCGAGTGAAGAAGAGATGAAAGAAGGTTTGATTAATCTTAAAAAACAGAATAATAAAGTAGACTATATTATTACTCATAGTCCATATATTTCATTGCTTAGACAGATGGATAGTGGATCAGGGTTATATCAGAGAGATAAATTGACCGATTATTTACAAGAGATTAAGCAGAATGTGGATTATAAGGCATGGTTCTTTGGACATATGCATCAGAACAAAACTTTCCATTGGGAGAGAAGTAGCTGTTTATATGAACAGATTATAAGGATTCTGTAATGAGGAGGTGAAATATTGGAGAAACTTAATCAAGACGATAAAGATAAATTGTCTCAAATACTACATAATAGTTGGGACAATGTATTTAAACTTTTAACCGATTCTTCTGTTGATGAATACGGAGTTCCCTACAAAGAAGTATATAAGTATGAACTTGCAGAAAGAGAGAAAGATTTTCCTAATTTGGTTGATATCTATTTGGAAAGTAATTCGTTCTTTGATAGGGGAGCGATGAAAGATTGGTTGATTCAAGAAATTGTTGGTGCATTATTAAGAGATACAGATTGTAGAAGATTTCAATTTTTTATGTGTACCAATCAATTATATGATTTAGTTTTAAAGGTTATCAGACCATATTATAGAGGTTTATATCCTGACAGAAATAATATAGAAACAAAAGTTATTGAGACAAATTTGAGTATCAAAGAAGGTGAAATTTTCGATCATCAATCACGAATGGTTTCTGTAGATAATTGGGAAGACTATATACAAGTATATGTAGAATACGATGGATTGGCAGTAGGAGGTTTTCGTGCAATAACAAATATGCTTGGTAACTCAATTCAAAAGGATGTAAAGATTTCTAATCTACAGTATGATGAATTCCATTTATCCTGTGATATTAAATATAAAGATGGATGGACAGAAAAGAAATTGGCATATAAGTGTCAATTAAGATAACTCATTTACCATTCTGGTAGGTAACAAAACAGAGAATAATAAATCAGATACTTACAGCAACAAGTAAACATTTCACACGGTTATCCGTAGATAATTCCAATAATTACAATTTAAAAGTTATATCCGTTTTGGGTGGTGAACAGCATACCCTTGGTTAAATTACGCCAAATTTAGCCATAAACCACTGATTAGCATAGATTTTATATAGATTTAATCTCTATGTTCCAGTCTACAAAGGCTGTTGATGTTATATATGATGCGAAAATATTTTTAATGAATTTATAGGAGGAACAAATTTGGGATTTCAGGTAAAGAAAGCAGTAAGAGAAAAGATTTATGTAAAGGTAGCATTGATGAGTCCTAGCGGTGGCGGTAAGACGTATTCGGCATTGAAACTGGCTACTGGCATGGCAAATAAGATTGAGCAGCAGACAGGTAATAGACCGAAGATCCTGCTTGGCAACACAGAGGCAAAGCGTGGATATTACTACGCTAATGAGTTTGATTATGACATTGTTGATATTGACGCTCCGCATAATCCAGAGAAATATGTAGAATTCATTGAGTTTGCTGTAAAAGAAGGATATGGAATTCTCATTATTGACAGTTCTTCTCATGAATGGGAAGGAAAAGGTGGATGTCTTGAACTTCAGCAGCAAGCAGGTGGTACATATCAGGCATGGGGTAAGGTAACTCCTAGACACAATAAGTTTATTGAAGCTATTGCAGATAGTCCTATTCATCTAATTGCTACTATGAGAGGCAAGGATCAGTATGAACTTGAAAAGGATGAAAAAGGTAAGACAAGCGTTAAGAAACTTGGTGTTGGCGCAAAGCAGAGAGACGGTTTTGAGTATGAATTTACTTGTACGTTCCTGATTGATCAGAAGACGCATATGGCAGATGTACAGAAGGATAACACCCATATTTTTGAAAATGAGACGGCTACATTGTTGAATGAGTCTTATGGCGAAAAAATTATGGAATGGGCAGATTCAGGAGAGGGTTATACTCCCGTTGTAAGGAACAAAGATACTGGTTCTGATGTTGCAAGCGATGATATTTCTGCTGTTAAGAAAGAAATTATTGCAATGTGTACCAAACTTGGCGGTACAAAGAATGAAGAACTGATGACTACATTGAAGAATTATGTACCTAGCGGAAATCCAAATGCTTTCAGAGACATTGACAAAGCGAAAGAATGTTTAGAAAAGATTAAGGCTATTAAGCCTATTGCGTAATCAGAGGAGGATAAGAAAGAATGAATAAAGTAGAACTTGTAGGAAGATTAACTCGTGATCCAGAGGTTAGATACACACAGGGAGAAAACGCAAGTGCGATTGCACGTTTCTCCGTTGCTGTAAACAGACGTTTTAAGAACAATGAAGGTAATTATGATGCAGATTTTATCAACTGTGTTGCATTTAGTAAATCTGCTGAGTTTATTGAGAAGTATTTTAAGAAGGGTATGGCTATCGGTATTTCGGGGCGTATTCAGACAGGTAACTACACCAACAAGGACGGTGTAAAGGTTTATACGACAGATGTTGTTGTAGAAGAAGCGGAGTTTGTTGAGAGTAAGAATAGCGGTGGAGCGTCTGCACCTTCAAACGCACCAGCAAACAACAATGCACCTTCTGCTGATGGTTTTATGAATATTCCTGATGGTATAGATGAGGAGTTACCTTTTAATTAATCATTCCATAGGAGGAACGGAGGGTGTAACAGCCCTCCTAAAATTCAATATGAGAAATCAATCAACGGTTACTTGTAAATATTCTGGGTGTTTACATCCAGAAAAAACATTAGACAAAGAACAGGCAATTAAATCTGGTAATTCGTATTATCATCCAGACTGTTTTCAAACAAAGGAAGATATCAAAAAGATTATTGATCTGTTCAAGAATCATATAAATCCTAATCCCGTATATTCGACCTTGCAAAGTGTAATCAAGAATATCGTTTTTACAAAAGGACTTGGTAGCGATTTTCTATTGTTTGGATTGCAGTATTATATTGACCACAAAATACCATTGAATTATCCGCAAGGACTTTACTATGTGATACAAAATAAACAAGTGTTGGATGCTTATAATAAATCAAAAGTGAAGAACATGAAAAGCAACATTGAAATTAAAGAAGATTCTGGCTCGGAATTTACTCATGTTCCGATTCAAAATAAAAGTTTTGCAGATATTATAAAGTGAGGGGTGATAGCTATTTGGCATTAGACATTTCATTAATCTCAGACAATCAGGCTGAAGCAGGAGTAATTGCCACTTTGGTATATCATCCTGAATTTATATTGCATACAGACTATTTAAGACCTTCATATTTTTATAATGTAGAAAATGGCTGTATTTATTGGGCGATACAGGAATTATACAAAAACGGTGTTGAAACAATAGACGCTATCAACATTACTAATATGCTCAACTCCAATAAGGCTGTAAAGAAAAAGATAGAAGAATATAATTTGACGGATATGCAAGAGTTCATTTCGATGAGCCAGTTCGCTTGCAGACATACATTAGAAGAATACAAATTACTTGTAAATAATGTAGTTACAATGTCATTTAAGAGAGATTTGAACAAGGTTGTTTTGGAAGTACAGTCTGCTTGTTTCAATAGTGATTCAGATTTAAACAAACTCAATTCTCTGGTAAATACGAAAATTAACAAATTAACAGAACAATATATTACATCAAATGAAATAGAATTGTTTGGCAGTCGTGTTGATGAACTGTGGAGAGAAATTTGCAGTCGCAGGACGGAGGACGGTGTTTATGGCATCCCCTCTAAGTATGAAAGACTAAATGATTACTTCACATATGAGTCAGGGGAACTTGTATTACTGAAAGCAAGGATGAAAAAGGGTAAATCTGCATTTTTCATGAACGAAGCAATCCATAAAATTAAAAATGGTGTACCGACTCTTTTCTTTGATACAGAGATGCAGGATAGATTATTTTTTGAGAGGATGCTTGCAAACCTAACAGGAATTGAAGTAAAGAGAATTAAAAATGGCAGATATTCTTATGAAGAGGGTCAGAAATTAGAGAAAACAAATGAGTGGATCAAGAAACAGCCATTTGTTCATATCTACACTCCACAAACAACAGATGAGGAAATATATGCTATACATAAAATTTTGAAATACAAGATGGGATTGGAGTTCAGCATTTTCGATTATATCAAAAGCAATATTTTGTCTTCTTCTGAAAACTATAATGCTCTTGGTGCAAGATGTGATTTCCTCAAAAATAATATAGCTGGCGAATTGAACATTGCAATGTTGGCTGGCGCACAGCTTAACAGGGCAAACCAAGTTGCGGACTCAGATAAACTAGAGCGTTATGTAAGTGCAAGTATGCTATGGAGAGATAAAACAACAGAGGAACTTGCAAAAGATACATTGGATTGTGGTAATTTTGCTTTGACTGTAGATCTCAACCGCATGGGCGAACAGATGGGAGAAGATGAGTATATAGATTTTAAATTTGATGGTAACAGGATGAGGATTGAACAGGCAAAACAACATGATTCATCGTCTAATCCGTTTGAAAAGTGAGGTGATAAAGGGTGGCTAACGACTACGATAATGAAGCTCTTATAGAGTTATGTTCAAAAGTAGATTTGTTTGAATATGCAAGTAAGTATATAGACTTTGAAGGTCGCGGAGATAGTTATGCTGCCCATTGCCCCAAACACATTGACAAAACACCTTCTCTTGTAATTACTCCAAGCAAAAACCTGTTCCACTGTTTCTCTTGTGGCGTAGGTGGTAATATCATCAACTGGCTAATGACATTTGAGAATATGTCATTTAATGATGCAGTTGAAAAAGTTGGTGTATTAGCAGGAGTAGATGTAAAGAACTTAAAACAGTGCAGCGCATTAAAGGTGTATAAAAATCTTGCACGAATGACAGAAACCAATAAGAAAAATGTAGCTGATAGAGTTATATTGAATGGTTCTGAAATAGATAAATACGAAGATAAAGTTCCTGAAGAATGGGTAGACGAAGGGATCAGTCCAGACATTATGAAGAAATACAATATTAGGATTGACAATATGGCAAACAGAATTGTGTACCCTGTATATGACAGCGAATTACGACTGATAGGATTTAAGGGGCGTACAAGATATAAGAACTATAAGGAAATGAAAATTAAGAAGTATCAAAATTATCAGAAGATTGGTACAACAGATTTCTTCATAGGGATGAAAGAAAATTATGAAAACATTATAAGCCACGATGAAGTTATCATTTTTGAGGGCATAAAGTCCGGCATGAAAGTAGAAGGGTGGGGGTATAATTACTGGCTCTCAAGTGAAACTGGATGGTTAAATGATAAACAGGTGTTATTGCTAATTAAGTTAGGTGTTAAAGAGGTAGTCATTGCGTATGACAATGATGTTGACATTAAAAAAATACGAGAGTGTACTGAAAAACTTAGGAAATTTACAAATGTTTATGTTGTGACTGACAGGCGGTTTGTAAAAGATAGATTGTTAGGAAGTGTTGAGGATAAGATGTCTCCCTGTGATAAAGGTAAGGATGTGTGGGAGATTTTATATAAAGAAAGAAGGAGGTTGTGAGGTTATTTGACATGAGAGTAGGAGAAAAATATATAAATAAGTTCGGAAATATTGCTGAAATTGTTAAATATAAAAGTACAACAGATTGCGATATATTGATAGATGGATATGAACTAAAAGAACATGTTCAATATTGGAATATTAAAAAAGGAATGTTTAAAAGTAGCCTACTCCCATCAGTTTGTGGTGTTGGTTACATTGGAATTGGAAGTTATAAATCTCGTGATGAAAACAATAATAAAACAAATGCATATAGTGAGTGGATTGATATGCTAAAGAGATGTTACGACAAGAAGAGATGGGAAAAACACCCTACATATAAGGGTGTTGAAGTATGCGGTGAATGGCTTGATTTTCAACAATTTGCTTGCTGGTATTATGAAAAATAGCGTTGATAATAGCATCAAGTATGAAATAGATAAGGATATTTTAGGTGGAAAATTATATTCTCCTAAAACATGTATTCTTATTCCGCATATACTTAACATCGTTTTGAGCAGAAATCCTAAAAGGATTAATAATACATTTCCTGTTGGTGTAGAACCAACTAAAGGATGTATAAATAAATATACGGCACGAATAGTAAAAGACGGGGAAAAGATAATTCAGCATGGTTTTACAAATTCAATGGATGCCTTTGAGTGGTACAAAAATAAAAAAGAAGAACATATACGAGAGATTGCAGAAAAATATAAAAATCAAATAACGGAAAGGGCATATGAAGCTATTTTAAGTTATGAAGTACAACCTTTTCCTTATAAAGAGGTGATATAGATAATGGATGAATTAGATTTTCTATTAGATACAATGACATGGAGTTTTTCAAGATTGAACTCATTTTACAATTGTTGTTACGAATGGAAGTTGCATTATATTGAATGCAATAAGTCTGAGAATGGTGCATTTGGAGAATATGGTTCATTGATGCATGAAATATTAGAAAAGTATACAAAAGAAGAATTATCGTTATTTGAATTAAATCAGTATTATGAAAAACATTTTAATGACAAAATACCACACGATTTTCCGCCAAATAAATATGTTGATATTAGACAGTCCTATTATGACAAAGGAATTGAGTATTTGAACAATATAGACTTGGATTTAGACAGATATGAAATCCTTGGAGTAGAAAAAGAAATTCATTTCAAAATAGAAGATAAAGATTTTGTGGGATATATCGACTTGTTGGTTAAGGATAAAGAAACTGGAGAAATAATTATTATTGACCATAAATCAGCAAGTATCAAGATTTTGAAAAATGGAAGTATCAGTAAATCGGATCAGAAACATTTCTTAGAGTTTAAAAGGCAGCTATATCTATATTCAATCCCCATTGTAAAAGAATATGGTAGTGTTTCCAAATTAAAATGGAATATGTTCAAAGACCAGAAGTGGATTGAAATACCTTGGAAACAAGAAGAATATGATGAGGCTATCCAGTGGGCGAAAGATACATTGAAACTTATTGAGAATGAATCTTTGTGGCTGCCAAATCAGGATTACTATTATTGCAATTACCTATGTGGGCAACGAAATAATGCCTGTGAATTTAAGCCACAACCTATCAGTAAGAAAAATAATGATGATGAATATTACGATCCAAACGAATAGAGCAATGTAAGCGAGGTGATAAACATTAGCAATAATTTGATTACATATGCGCAGAAAGCATCCAAAAGACTCAAATTTGATTTTCCATATGATATATCAACATGGATAAATAGTATGAACATGATGATGGAAAATTACCACAAACATACTACATGGTCAGATTTAGTTCAAATTGACTCTCCAACAAGTATAGATGATTTTATCAAACTTTCAGATAGTTATGGATGTAAATGTTATTTTTCTGGTGAGCATGGATTCCCTGGCGAATGGCTATATTGTTACGATGTATGTAAAAATACTTTTGATAAGGATGTTAGGGAAAAGAAAGGTCTTAATAATCCTATTAAGTTCAGATATTCCGTAGAAGCATATTGGGTGAAAGATGCAAACGAAATTTTATATGAACAATATGAAGATAAAAAGACTGGTGAAATAAAAACAAGAGAAAAAAAAGATAATACGAATTGTCATATGGTAATTGTCGCTAGGAATTACAATGCAATGCGAAAGTTGAATTATATATTATCATGTGCACACGATGAAGGATTTTATTATAAGCCAAGAATTGATTTGAAGTCATTATTTACTTTGGATAAAGATGATGTATATATTACTTCTGCGTGTATTGCAGGATGGAAATATGAAGATGCGACAGAAATTTGGCTAAATATATGGAAACATTTTGGAGATAGTTTTTTCCTTGAATATCAGGCTAATAATACGGAACCACAAAAGGAACTGAATAAAAGAATATACGAAATATCTAAAACATTTGGTATACAAACTATTATTGGACTTGATACTCATTACATAAATGATGAAGACTGCGCAAAAAGAAATAATCTTTTATTAAGAAAAAAACTCATTTATGAGGGTGAAGACGGATGGTATATGGACTTTCCAACAGGAAATATCGTATATCAAAGAATGGTTGAACAGGATTGTTTGCCAAAAGAAGAAATTATTTATGCAATGATGAACACCCATGTTTTTGTGAATGGTTGTGAGGAACTTTCATATAATACAGACTTTAAGATTCCGATACTTGACGAATACAAACAAGAAAGTTATGAAACACGATCCCAAATTTTGAAACAGATATTAAATGAAAAATACAATAATGAAGATGAAGAACATCACACACCAGATAGATTTGAAGGAATGGAATACGAGTATGGTGAGATAGATGGAAGTCATACGGCAGATTATTTCCTCAGTAACCATGCGTTAGTTGACTTGGCAGTAACAAAATATAATGGACAATTAACTACCACATCAAGAGGAAGTGCGAGTTCTTATTATACAAGTAAACTACTTGGTTTCACAACGATGGATAGGTTTGAAGCAGAAGTTCCAATTTATCCTGAACGATTTGTTACAAAAGAACGTATCCTTGCTTCTCATCAGATGCCAGATATCGACTTTAATGTTGCTGATCAAAAACCATTTGTAGATGCGGCAAAAGAATTATTTGGTGAACATGGTTGTTATCCACTTCTCGCAGTGGGTAAATTAGGTGAAAAGTCTGGTTTTAAACTTTATGCAGATATAAGAGGACTTGAGCCGAGTGTTGCAAATGATATTTCAAAATGTATTGACCAATATAATGAAGCACTAAAACAGGTTGATGACGAAGAAGATAAAAAGGATATTCATATCGAAGATTACATCACTGATCCAAAATATCTTGAAATATTCAATGATAGTAAACCATATCAGGGGATTATTGAACAAGCGAAATGTCATGCCTGTGGATTTTTATTATTTAATGGAAATCCAAACCAGAAAGATGTAATAGGATATGGAGATATTAGATATGAAATCGGTTTGATTCGATGCCAGTCCGAAAGTACAGGGAAATCAACGATTGTAGCAAACATAGAAGGCGGCTTGCTTGATTCATATGGTTATGTAAAAGATGACTTTCTAATTGTAGATGTGGTGGGTATCATTTATAAATTGTATCAAAACATTGGCATGAAGGTTCCTACGGTGTCACAGCTTAGAAAGATGGTACAGGAAGATGAATTGACGTGGAGAATGTATGAAATCGGAGCTACATGTTGTTTAAATCAGTGTGAAAAACCAACAACAACCAAAAGGGTTATGAAATACAAACCAACAGAAATAAAGGAATTGGCAGCTTTTATTGCCGCAATTCGTCCTGGCTTTAAATCACTGATTGATGGATTTTTGAATCGTGTTGAATATACAAACGGAGAAAAGGCAATAGATGATCTTCTTCAAGATTGTTTTCACTATATGCTGTATCAGGAAGCGGTTATGAAGATTTTTTCGTGGCTTGGTATAAAAATGAAAGACAGCTACGACACAATCAAAAAAATCAGCAAGAAAAAACTTAAAGGTGAAGCATTAAAGCATGTAGAAGATACTTTGACATATCACTGGTCAAGCAATATTGGAAACTTAGATAATTTTGAACCGGTATATAAAGTTATAAAAGATAGTTCTCGTTACTCATTCAATGCTCCCCATGCGTTAGCTATGGCGAATGATTCATTATATGAGGCATGGGCTAAAGCACATCATCCTTCAATATTTTATGAGACAACCCTTAACCATTATCAGGAGAAAGGGAATAAAAATAAAGTTGCAGACTTAGAAAAAGAAGCAATGACAATCTTTGGTTATTCTATTGGTTCTTACGAATATGGAAAAGATAACACAAAGTTTACTGTTGATGATGATACAAAAACGATTTATCCCAATCTTGCCAGTGTAAAAGATATAGGTGAAAAAGCAGTAGAAGATATGGTGAATATCTACAAGGCTGGAAATGATAATATTATAGATACTTATTTGGCTATTAAAGGTACAAAGATAAACGCTTCTGTATTTAGGAAGATGGTTAAGATTGAATATTTTAAGAAATTTGGAACTGTTAAAAAGTTGCTTCAGTGTGTGGATATTGTTGAATATTGGAGAGGAAAAAGTAAAGATGTAAGAAAAACTATATCTAAAGAAGGTGTGGCAAAACTTGGATTGGATAAAATTGATTATCTAAAATATGTGACAGATAAAACAAAGTCTGGAAACGAAAGTAAGCAGTATAGAATTACTGATTGGAGGGGATTAGTAACTGCATTATGTAATAGCATTCCAAATGAAGAATTTGAATCTACTCAGTTAGTAAATTATCAATATGAAGTTTTAGGATATGTTGATCGCATAGATCCGAAACTGGAATGGAGATATGTTTGCATAACAAATTTAAATAAAACATATTCACCAAAATTCAGCGCATATTGTATTCAAAATGGAAAAATTACCGAAATGAAAGTTCATAAGACTATACCACGTAATGATAAGAGATGTAAGGTTAGTTTCAAACAAGTTCCATTTGAAGAAGGAGAAATTATCTACATAAAAGATTGTAAAAAAGAACCTAAGAAAATAAAGGTAGATGATGAATGGCAGATTGTTCCAGACACTTATGAGTGGTGGATTAAAGACTATTATAAGGTCGTAGCGAATGAGAAGAAAGAGGTGAGCGATTCATAATTAGTTGTTACAAATATACAGACAAAGAAATTGACGAACTGGTGTCTTCCATGATTATTTTGGTTGACACCAGAGAGAAGGTCAACGATCACATCATTTCCAGTTTTGATAAAAATGGAATTTGCTATAAGAAGAAAGCACTGGAATACGGAGATTACAGTTTTGCATTACCAAGGAACGAAGAATTATCCATACCAAGGGATATGTATTTCAATAAGAAAG
This sequence comes from uncultured Lachnospiraceae bacterium, assembly GCA_910585935.1. Taxonomy (GTDB): domain Bacteria; phylum Bacillota; class Clostridia; order Lachnospirales; family Lachnospiraceae; genus MGBC136627. Next base: position 15,704 of record CAJUHN010000056.1, read on the forward strand.
TTTGTATCGAGAGGAAAGCAAGTCTTGAAGAAATTAGCGGCAATCTGACAAAAGAGCGTGATCGCTTTGAAAAGGAACTGAGCCTTGCTCCAAAAGAGAAAGTGTTGCTGATAGAAAATGCGAATTACTCTGATGTGGCGAATGGCAACTACAATACACAGTATAATAAGAAGTCGTTCTTAGCATCATTACATAGTTTCTGGTTCAAATATAATATTCCAGTGTTTTTCATGTCAGATAATAAGTATTCGGCTTTATTTATAAAGAAGTATTTTGAGTATTATTTGAAAAATTATTTGAGATAAGGAGAAGTATATATTGAGAAACGAGAAATCTAAAATTTTTGATTCATTATTAGATACATTTGAAAACGATGATATTAAGAATTTTGCAAATGAATGTATTGAAACGATTCCTAATTATTTTTGGGATGTTGGTGCTTCAAGCACGGGAAAATATCATCCACAGTATGCACTTGGTGATTTAGGATTGGCAAGACATACTTGTGCGTTAGTAAGATTCTTGAATCACATTTTAAACATTGACTGTTGCAAGAATGATTTTACATCAAGAGAAAGAGATTTACTTCGTGTGGCTGGCATTATGCACGACTCCAGAAAGAGTGGCGATGACGAAGATTATGCAAGAAATAAGTTTACAAGGTTTGAGCATCCGCTTTTAGCTGCTAATGAGATTCGTACTATTATTGGTTTTATTCCAGAGGAAGAAGTTGAATTTGTTGCAAATGTAATTGAAAGCCACATGGGACAATGGAATACTGATAAAAGAAGTAAAACTGTTCTTCCAACACCAGAGAATAAGTATCAGAAAATTCTACACCTTGCAGATTATCTAGCAAGTAGAAAAGATATTGAAGTGCTTTTTGAAGGATATGAAACACCGAAGAAAGAAATTCCTAAGTTAGAGGATTACATATTTAATTTCGGAAAACATAATGGAGAGAAATTAATTGATGTTGTTAGAACTGATCCTGGATATATCACATGGGCGAAAGAGAATATGACAAGGGAGCCGGTAAGGACATTGTTATGTCAGTTATAAGGTGATGATTATTATGAAATTGATAACAAGATTATTGACTAAAAATTTACAGAGAGTGCCGTTGTTACGAATTGATTTTAATATGAAGAAGTTCAGAGAAAATGGTGCTAAAGGTTCATGTATGTGTGTTATCCATCCTGTTCTGAAGGATGATGACCACATTATTGAAACTATGAATAGGTTATGTGATTACATAAGAGAGAAGTATGATATGGAGGATATAATTTGATTAACAACGAAGCGACTTATAATCAGCCGCCATTAGGAGTCAGTCCATCATGGTTTGTGATACCACATAGGATAAAAGAACTTGCAGATGCTATTTCAAGGTATACTGGACACGAAAGAATATGTAAAGATAAGGAAGTGTCAAGCGCAATTAGACAATGGGCGGTGGAGATAGAAAGCCATTGTGATACACTTGACAAAATTCAAGACGTAGAAATTAATACTATGAAATAGGACTTTCAAGTCCTCATGAAGAGAGGTTGATTATGAAACTAATTAAAGAACAAGAAATATTTTATGTAGCATGTTCAACAAACGATTTTGGTTTTAAGTTCGATGACACATATGAATTTCTATCTATGGAAGAAGTTGAAAAATTTCTTGGTATGAAAAATGATTATAAAAATCATGTTTATTATCATGGAGTAGATAGATATGGTGTCGAAAGAAGTCTTGGATGTAATGAATTTCCCGAAGCAATATATTCACGTACAGAATATGAAATAGATTGGAGTGATGAAAAATAGTTTATGATTTAGAACGTAACGACAACTATTACATATATACAGAAAATGATTTTTATTCATGTAGAATTATAAAATGGTTTATACCAAAAGAATTA